>JBKPCD010000037.1:0-167165 GCA_046727175.1 Acidobacteriota bacterium
ACGCGCCCGCCGTTCAGCACGTGTGACGGGCATCGCTATCGTCTCCGCGGCACGAGGCCGCTCGCCCTCGCATCCGCGAGCAGACGCGTGAGCCTGGCGGCTTCAGATTTGGCCACACGCCGGCCCAACGGCGTCAGGCGATAGTAGCGCCGACGCTCGTCATCGTGAGCGGGATCGGGTCGCTCGCTCAGTTCTTCGATGAGCGCTGATTCGAGCAACCGCTTGATCACCGCATACAGGGTGCTGGGACTCAGGCGGATGCGTCCGTCCGTCCGGTCAGCGATGTCTTGCAGGATGGCGTAGCCGTGGCGATCGCGGTCGGCTAGGGAGACGAGGACATCAAAGGTATCCCGTGGCAGCGGGAGAAAATCGTCCGGTTCGGGGCCCTCACGGCGGACTCGAGACATATCACGAGTCTACCCATCTTTGCTATAGCGATCAATGGAATAGTCCCCTTTTCCTGAAGGAGCGTAGGCAGGTCGACGAAAGCGGTCGACGTGCAACAACCAGCCGCTGATGAGGTTCCAACTCGCGAACGTTTGGGTCGCCAGCTCCAATCTGTTGATTCAAAATGATCGGATGGGATAGTTGCCCTTTACGGACCACACAGAGTGATGATCTTCCGTGCAAGATGGGCTGCCAAACTGAGCGCGGCCCGACGTGCTGGCGAGAGACTGCTGCTCGACATGATCTGAAGCCGCTCTGTGTCGTTCATGGTCGGCGACTGACAGTCGTATGGCAGGTTAGACATCAAGCCAAAGCACCAGGTTTATCCGGCCCGGAGCGCTGTAAGCGGATCCACCTTGGCGGCGCGGCGCGCCGGGACCAGGCACGCGATGGCGGCGATCGCGACAATCAGCATCGGCACGGCAACGAACGTCAGTGCGTCGTGGGGACTGATGCCGTACAGAAACGCCGACAGCAGTCGTACGCCGGCCAGCGCCGCCCCTAACCCCACCAGCAGGCCGATGCCGACAATCCAGAGCGCCTGATGGAGGACGAGCGCGACGATGTCGTGCGCCTGTGCGCCGAGGGCAGAGCGCACGCCGATTTCGCGGGTGCGCTGTGCGACGCTGAACGACAAGACGCCGAACAGCCCGACGCTGGCCACGAGCAGCGCGAACATGCCGAACCAGGCGAGCACCACCGCGTACAAGCGCGGCTTCTCCAAGCTCGTCATCACGCGATCTTCCATCGTCATTACGGAGTCGAGCGCGAGCGTCGGCGCCTGCGCGTGCACGAGGCTGCGTAACGTCGACACGTACATCGTTGGATCAGCGATGGTCCGGACCACGAGAATGGGATCGAAATTGCGGATGCTCGCCGGCAAAATCTGCTTGAGCGACGCAAACATCTCAGGCTGCAGCGGCGCCTCGACGCTGTCCTGGCGCATGTCGTCCACGACGCCGACGATTTCCGAATCGACCTTCTCGTCGGAGAAACGCACGCCTCCCGCGCGCGGCCCCCGCTGGGGAATCCGAACGCCGATGGCGTGATCGCCGAGGTACTGGCGCGCGAACGTGCGATTGATCACGATCACTGGCGGCGTGGCCGCTGTGTCGGCATCGGATATCGTGCGCCCCTCGACGAGGCGCAGACGCATGACCGCGAAATAGTCTGGGCTGACGAGGCGTTGCGTCGCCTGCACCTCGATCTCGACGTCCGGATTACGGGGCGAGCGCATGTTGAAGGCCGAGAAACCGCCGGTCGAGACAAACGGCAGCCCGCTGCTGTACGCCGCGTGCGTCACGCCAGGCACCGTGCGCAGGCGTTCGACGAGCGTCTCCAGCAACTGGCCTCGCCGCTCGGCGGGATAGCCCGGCGGTAGCGGCAATCGGGCGGTGAGCACGTTGACCGGGTCGTAGCCGCGATCTGCGCGGACCATGGCGACGAAACTGCGCGTGAGCAGCGTGGCGCCCACCAACAGCAGGCAGGCGATCGTCACCTGGCCGACCATGATCAACGTGCGTGCGCGTGCCGCCGGTGATCGTATGGCGCCGCTGATCGACGCGACGCCGTCTTCCGAGAGCGTTTCGACCAGGTTGACGCGGCGCGTATGCCATGCAGGCAAGAGCCCGCAAGCGACGCTCGCGAGAACCGATATGACGACCGCAAACGACAGCGCCCGCATGTCCAGCGCCACAGCATCCAGTCGTGGAAATCCGTCGGGCAGCAGCCACGGCACCATGCGTTGAAGGCCAGCGGCGAGCGCCAGTCCCCCGGCTCCTCCGCACAGCCCGACAATCGCGCTCTCGATCAGTAACTGTCTGACGATGCGGCGCTGTCCTGCGCCGATGGCGGCGCGCACTGCCATCTCGCGGCGCCGCACCGTCGTGCGCGCGAGCTGGAGGCTCGCGACGTTGGCCGTCGCGCTGATCAGCAGCAGGGCGACAGCTGCGAGCAGCACGAGGATCGCCGGCTTGACGTCAGCCGTGATCGCCTGCAGCTCCGGCACTGCGGACACGTCTATCGGCCCCGCAGCGCCGAACAGTGCCCTCGCCACGAGTCCCATGTCTGGTGCGCTGCGCGCGCGCGATGTGGCTTCGGCAGCAGCCTGTTCCGGCGTGGCCCCGGCGCGTAAACGCGCCATCGCCCTGAAAACAACGCCGGACAGCACGCCGCCGTTCCCCACCACCGGCGGTACGTTCCAAGCGGTCCAGGCACGGGTCTCGGGATCAGGAAACGCGAAGTCGCGCGGCATCACTCCGACGATGGTGTAGGGCCTCTCATTCAACTGAAGGACATCGCCCACGATATTCGACCGTCCGCCGAACCGCTCGTGCCAAAGGCCATATGAAAGGATCACGACTCCAGGCTGATTGCTCGCGCCTTCGCCTTCATTGAACAGCCGTCCGATCAGCGGACGGACCCTCAGAATCGGAAAAAGGCTCGGCGTCGTGGGGATAATCGGCACTCGCACCGGATCGCCCGCGCCGGTCAACGTCGCGGTCTCAGTCCGCCACCCACCGAGGTCCTCGACCGTCGATCTCTGCTCGCGCCACGCGAGGAACGTCCCGTTCGACACCGTTCCGGGCACTCGACCCGTCCGGCCCTCGCGCGTTTCCGTGACGCGCACCAATTGGGGCGCATCGGACCAGGGTAGAGGCTTCAGCAGCACGCCGTACGCCACGCTGAACAGCATCGTGGTCGCCCCGATGCCGAGCGCCATTGTGAGAATCGCAACGGCGGCAAACCCCGGCTGGCGCCGGAGCAGGCGAATGCCGTAGCGCAGATCCTGTATAAGGCCGGCCAGCGAAACGCTCTCGGCGGACGGGGGTGGAATCGCCAACGCGCGCTTAGGACGTCGACGGAGATTCGCTGCTTCGCGCACCCAGACGCTGATGAGATCGTCGACGCGCTGTTCGGCCTCGCTGGCGTCGCTGCCGCGCGCGCGCAGGGCCTCGTACTCAGTCGTGGCGTGCGTGCACAGCTCTTCGAGCACGTCCGCGTCGCACGCGTGGCCGTTGTCGTCAAACACCCGCTGCAGCCGCTGCTTCCAGTCAGGCATGGCGAATTCCGGCGACGCGATCCAGCGCCAGGAAGAACGTGTCCCATGTCGAGCGCTGTTTCGCCAGCGCTCTTCGGCCCGCCCGCGTCAGGCGGTAATAGCGGCGGCGCCGCTGTCCAGCGCGCTCGACCCAGCGGCCTTCGATAAGGCCCTTGTCCTCGAGACGATAGAGCGTCGGGTATAGCGAAGCGGTGTGAAAGGTAATGGTGCCGTTCGATCGCTCTTCGATCAGCTGGCTGATGTCGTAGCCGTGGCGCTGACGTTCATCGAGCAGCGCCAGGATGAGAACTTCGATGCTGCCCCGCTTCAACTCGCGCTTGAGCTGAGAGGTCACCATATGTGGCGCGATTATATATCAGAGATCGAAACGCGATGCAAAGAAGCGGTCCGGGCGCGGGTACGCGATCGACACCTTGGCTACCGATTAAGAGGGCAACTGCTCGTATCCTCACAACGGACGAGAAACAAAAGACGTTTGTCCAGACGACGTCAGGGCAATCCGCCGCAACGTTTCAACTCGCCTTAGCCTCGAAACCAGCGGGTTCCAACTGGCGAACGTTGGGGTCACCAGATTCGGCGACGGTGCGCCGCTGCGGATCGAGGGGCTGTCGGCGCGTATGATGCTTCATGGCTTTGATGGGTTGGTTTCACGACGCGCGTGAGGATCTGTGGTTTGGCTGCCGCCGCCTGATCCGCGACCCGGACGCCACGACTGCAGTAGTTCTCGTTTTGGCGTGCGGCATCGGACTGTCGGTTGCCATGTTCGCGGTGGCCGACACCATGCTTCGGCGCCCCCTTCTATTTCTCGACCAGGAGCGAGTCGTCGTGCTCTGGGGGGAAGCCGGCGGGAGCATGCGCACGTTGCCCCTCACCCCTCGGCACTTCGAGCGCTTTCGAAACGAGGCGCGCGCGCTTCAAGAGCTTGCCGGGACGCTGAGTATCGACTCGTGGGCTCACCTGTTCGCGATGGTGAGCAGACGTTCCGCGCAACCTATCGCCGGTCACAGGCAATTTTCTTTGTCGTGCTGGGGTCGAAAGCGGTTCTGGGCCGCACGTTAGTGCCGGACGACGATCATCTCGGCGCTGCCCTACCCCCTTTGGCGCCGCCAATTCGTGGGTAATCCGGCGGTCCTCGGACGCCGGTTGGAGCTGCGGAACTCATGTGGTGACGGTCGTGGGCGTGGCACCTCCCGGGTTGGAGCACCCCGCTGGCACGGAAATCTGGGTGCCTTTCTCGAACCTCTCCGCCGGGGAAGTCATGCCGATCGGTCGCCTGTCGTCCCAGGCCACTGCTCGAGAGGCGGCGGAGGAACTCCGTGCTTCGTTCGAGCGTGAGCCGAAGAACGAATGGCGCGGCTTCCGGGCGACAGCTGTCCCACTGCCATCACTGGTCCTCGGCAATGTGCGTGCCCAAGGACGGCAGCGACTTCTCTCAGCTGGCGTTCGGACGCGAGACGGCCCGCAAGTGCTAATATCCCGCGCCAAATGAAGTCGGCAGCTGATGCCGGTGCGTCACCGGGGCTGGCTGGGTGCGAGGCGGAATGGCGCGGTCTACTCGAACCCTCGTTCGACAGATGCTGCGCTCGAATCCCACACACCAGGAAGGGTGGCCGACATGGGGGACCACGATGGAGCAGGGACGCGTTCGGTTTTGGCAGGGATTTAGTTTGGGCCTTGCGCTCGTATTGATTGCTATGGCCGGCGAGTCGGTGCGGTCGGTATTCGCTCAGTCAAACCAAAAGCAGCGATTCACAGAGATCGACGTCGAGCGAATCAACGTCATCGAAGCTGATGGCACCGTAAAGCTTGTCATCGCGAACCGTGAGCGCGCGCCCGACCAGATCAGTGAGGGTCAGTCCCGGCCGCGAGCTGCGAACAACAAGTCTCCCGGCATCACCTTTTTCGATGACGCTGGTGACGAAGCGGGAGGACTAAAGGTGCGCGGAGACCGGCGGGCCGGGCCCTCAGCGCGCCGGCATCTGCTGTTTGACCAACATCGAGGCGATCAGGTCCTGGGACTCATCTCCGACGAGACGGACGCCGGCCGGACGGCCGGCATGACAGTGTGGGATCGACCTGCTCTGCCGCTCCCTGAGGTTGTCGCACGCTACGAGCGAATCCAGAGTTTACCAGTCGGGACGGAGCGAGCGAAGCTCGAGGCCGAGTTCGAGGCCTGCTGCGCAGGTTTTGGTGCAACGCGCGTGTTTGTAGGCAAGAACCGGGGACGAGATGCCGTGCTTGGGCTGTCGGATGCACGGGGGCGCGAGCGACTTCGTCTGATTGTCACCGCGCAGGGCGCGGCGCGAATCGAATTCCTCGACGACGCTGGACGCCGCACTATGACCGTCCCCGAGCAGAAATAGGCGCCGCGAACGCTCGGCGGCGCAGACGTTTCGTAGCCTGCCGCCAGGACGGTACGCGCCGCGGGTCAGGTCGGTGCCACTCGCTCGCGATAAACGGTAGTGCCTTCTAATGCGCTCGAAGCGCGCGCCGATTTCCAACACACCGAAAAAGCGCACCGGCGACCCAATGCCGTGGTTGCTTACAATGAGCGGGCGCGGTTGGGTTTTGATACAGCCTCTCAGGACCGCTGCGATCGATTAGTCATCGGATGGTTTCGTGGCCAGTCTCTGACGCTACGAGCACCGCAGCGATGGTGACCAGCGCCATCGTGATGATGTACGACGCCAGCGCTCCGCGTCCGAACGGGAGCAGCGCCGTCGCGATGAACGGCGAGAGGCCGCCGGCGATCACCGACGAGAGCTGGGAGCCCAGCGACGCGCCGCTGTAGCGTACCCGTGTGCCGAAAAGCTCGGACAAAAAGGCCGCCTGTGGTCCGTACATCGGTGAGTGGCCGAAGACGAGCGCCACGACGAGCGCAAGCCACACCAGCGGCGTCGATCCCGTGTCGAGCAGCCAGAACAGCGGGTACGCGAAGAGCGCCGTGACACATGCGCCGAACAGATACACCGGCCGCCGTCCCAAGTGGTCGGACAGCGCCCCGCAGAGCGGTATCGCGACGAGCCCACACGCAGCGGCAATGAGGACGCCGTTCAGGATCGTCTGTCGATCGAGCCGCACCTTTTCCGTTCCGTAAACCAGGACGAACACCGTGTAGATGTAGAACGCGCCGTTCTCGGCGAGCCGCGCGCCCATCGCGAGCAGCACTTCTCTTCGCTGCGTCCGAAGCAGCTCGACGAGCGGCCGGCGCGCCTCGGACCGCGACTCCTTGACACGCGTGAACGCCGGCGTCTCCAGAATGTGCAGCCGGATCACCAGTCCGACAGCGACCAGCACAATGCTCAGCAGAAACGGGACGCGCCATCCCCACGACAGAAATTGATCTTCTGGAAGACGAGCGAACAGCGCGAACGCCGCAGTGGAGAGGAGCAGGCCGGCCGGCACTCCAACCTGCGGCCAACTTCCATAGAACCCGCGCGCGTTGGCTGGGGCGTGCTCGACCGCCATCAGCACCGCGCCGCCCCACTCTCCGCCGATCCCAAAGCCTTGTATGACCCGCAGTGTCACGAGAGCGACGGCGGCCCACGGCCCGATTTGCGCGTAGGTCGGCAACAGGCCGATCCCGAACGTCGCAACGCCCATGATGACGAGCGTCAGGACGAGCATCGACTTGCGTCCGATCCGGTCGCCGTAGTGACCGATGACGACTCCGCCAATCGGGCGCGCCACGAATCCCACCGAGTACGTGCCGAACGCCGCCAGCGTCCCGGCGAGCGGATCGAAGGTCGGGAAGAACAGCCGGTTGAACACGAGCGCTGCAGCAGTGCCGTAGAGAAAAAAGTCGTACCACTCGATCGTCGTGCCGATCATGCTGGCGACGGCCACGAGCCTTATCGAACTAGCCGTAGCGTTCGAATCGAGGTTGGAACTCATTTCTCGAGAACCGTCTCACTTGAATGGAAGGGCGACTCCGGACAACTCTCGCAGCTGAACGGTGTGACGGTCAATTCCGACCCGTATACAGTGGCGCGATCCGTCGCCTGACAAGTTTGGCGCGGGGCCCTTACCAGATAACAGGAGGGCAGGAGATCAAGAGATTTGGTTTCGAAAATGTCTCCTGATCTCGTGATCTCCTGTGGATTCACGGTCGGTCAGAAACCGACTCTCATTCGATCGACTTGGCCCTACAATCACCTCCTCGCGGGTCCGGCTGTTCGAGCGGGAGGCGAACGACGCCATGAGGTCGACCATCACGCAAAGGGCGCTGGCGTCAACGTTCCCTGCGCTCGTCCTAGCTTGGCTGACATCTTCCTTCATTCAGAGGAGCTCGGCGGCGACGGATCCGGTGCTCACCGTTCCGACCGGCTTCGAAATCGAACGCGTGGCTGGTCCCCCGCTCGTCGATCGCCCCATCGTCGCCGACTTCGACGACGAAGGGCGGCTCTACGTCGCCGATTCTTCCGGTTCCAACGACAAGGTCGAGAAGCAGCTCGCCGACAAGCCGCACCGTATCGTCAGGCTCGAAGACACGAACAGTGACGGCAAGTTCGACTCGAGCATCGTCTTCGCCGACAAGATGATGTTTCCCGAAGGGGCGATGTGGTTCGGCGGATCTCTCTACGTCGCGGCGCCGCCGAGTATCTGGAAATTGACGGATACCGATGGCGACGGCGTGGCCGATCGACGCGAGGAGTGGTTTCGTGGGAAGACGCTCACGAGTTGCGCGAACGACCTGCACGGACCGTATCTCGGCCCAGACGGCTGGATCTACTGGACCAAGGGCGCGTTCGCGGAACAGACCTACGAACGTCCGGGGAAAGCACCTTTCGTCACGCGCGCGGCGCACATCTTCCGTCGGCGGCCTGACGGCGGCGTAATCGAGCCGGTGATGACGGGCGGAATGGACAACCCGGTTGATGTCGCGTTCACGTCCACTGGCGAACCGTTGCTGACGGTCACATTCCTGGAGCATCCGCAACTCGACCGGCGTGACGCTCTGATTCACGCAGTTTATGGCGGGCTGTATGGGAAGGTACACGCCGTCATCGATGGCCACAAGCGAACGGGCGATCTGATGCCGGCGGTGACTCACTTCGGGGCTGCCGCTCCATCGGGTCTCACCCGATACGTCTCACGGGTGTTCGGCGATGAGTATCGCGACAACTTCTTTGCTGCGCTCTTCAATTTGCAAAAGGTGACGCGTCACGTGCTCGAGCCGAGCGGAGCCACATTCACGAGCCGCGATTCGGATTTCGTCGTGTCGAGCAGCCGTGATTTCCATCCGACCGACGTGCTCGAGGACGCCGACGGCAGCCTCCTGGTGATCGATACGGGCGGGTGGTACAAGCTCTGTTGTCCCACCTCGCAGCTGGCCGCTCCGGAAGTGCTCGGGGCAATCTACCGCGTTCGTCGCCGGGACGCACCTCGGCTGAGCGATCCGCGCGGTCGCGGCCTCGCTTGGGATGCCATGAAGCCGGCGGACCTGGCGCGATTGCTGGACGATGCTCGGCCGGCAGTTCAGGACCGGGCGGAGTACCAGCTCGCAGAGGCCGGAAGCAGCGCAGTGCCTGCGCTCAGTGAACTCTTGAGAACGTCCCGCTCCGCGGATGCGAGGCGCAATGCGGTCTGGGCGCTGACGCGCATCGAATCGGCGGCGGCGCGCGAAGGAGCGCGAATCGCGTTGGCGAATTCCAACGTGGGCGTACGCCAGACCGCGCTTCATTCTGCTGGTGTCTGGCGTGACGCAGCCGCGCTGCCGCGGCTGCTGGAGGCTCTGAAGTCCGGCGTCCCTGCCGTCCAGCGCGCAGCCGCCGAGGCAATCGGGCGCATCGGCAATGCCAAAGCAGTCCCCGATCTGCTCGCGACGGCAGCGGCACCACTCGACCGGACCCTTGAACATTCCATCATCTACGCGCTCATTGAGATTGCCGATCGCTCGTCGACAGCTGCTGGCTTGCAAGCCGACTCCTCGCGAGCAAAGCGGGTCGCGCTCATCGCGCTCGACCAGATGGATGGCGGTGGACTCGACGCCGACACGGTCGTGTCCCTCCTCGACTCGCCGGACCCTCTGATGCCCGAGACGGCGTGGTGGATCCTGGGCCACCGCCCGGAGTGGGGCAAAGCGCTCGCCCAGTTTTTGCGAACGCGTCTCATGTCGATTGGTGTCACGCAGACGACGCGCAGCCAGCTGCGTCAGAAGCTTGTTCAGTTCGCGGACAACCCGGCGATCCAGGAGTTCCTGGCGACGATGGTCGAAGGTGCGTCAGCGAAGGATGAGCGTCTGGCGGCGCTCGTGGCAATGGCCGGCACGCGTGCAAAGGAGTTGCCTTCGGCGTGGATTACTCCGCTGGTGCGCGCGCTCCGAGGCCGCGATGTCGAAATCGCGCAGCACGCGGTGGCGGTCGCCCGGGTCGCGCCGGCGTCCAAGGGAGACGCGTCCGATCTCGAAGCGGCGCTGCTGCACGTCGGTCGCGAACGCACCTGGCCAATCGACGTTCGTCTCGACGCGCTCGCGGCGGTTCACGGCGGGCTGAGCGACGTGGACAGCGATCTTTTCGAACTCCTCCGAACGAGCCTGGAACCGGCGCAGCCAGTCTCCATTCGTGTCGCCGCGGCGGGCGTTCTCGAAAAGGCCGCGCTCGATCGCAGCCAATTGATGGCGCTCGCCGGACTGCTCGAACGCGCGGGACCGCTGGAGCTTCCGCGACTCCTCCCTGCTTTCGATCGTGGCAGCGATGAGGCGCTCGGATTCGAGATGCTGGCGGCAATTCAGCGATCGAAGGGACGAACGAGCGTCCGCGGCGAGATCCTTCGTCCTCGGCTCGCGAAATATCCCGAGTCGGTACAGAGACGAGGGGAGGCCCTGCTGACTTCCCTGATCGTCGATTCTGCGATGCAGACACGGCGCCTGGAAGAGCTCCTCGCGGCCAGCGGCGAAGGCGACGTTCGTCGCGGCCAGGCAGTGTTCAACAGCCCCAAGGCGGCCTGTTTGTCCTGCCACACGATTGGGTATCTGGGCGGCAAGATCGGTCCTGACCTGACGAGAATCGGCCAGATACGCAGCGAACGGGATCTCCTCGAAGCGATTCTGTTCCCTAGTGCCAGCTTTGCTCGCGGCTACGAACCGGTCGTCGTCACGACGCAATCCGGCCAGACTCACACGGGCGTGCTCCGGAGCGATCTGTCGGACGCGATCGTGCTCGTCTCTGCCGCTGGGGTGGAGACTCGGATTCTGCGACGGGACATCGCGGACATGCAGCCCGGTACGGTGTCCGTCATGCCACCCGGCCTGGCCGACCAGCTCTCGCCGCAAGAACTTGCGGATCTTCTGGCGTTTCTGAAAGCAACCCGGTCGGGCGCGAACAATTGATGCGCCATACGCCAAGGAGAGTGCGCTCACCGGACTCGGAGAAACTCCGAAGGGGAAAGCGCTCTGCGAGTGAAGCGCGCCAGGTGAACGGCGCCCTTGAAATAGAACACCTTGTTGATCCGCACGCCGACCGAGGCATGCCCCGGACCGTGAGGGGCCAGATGCAATTCGGCCGCGCCCTCGCGGACGCCGTCGACGTAGTTGCTGAACACCTTGCCGTCGTACACGGCTGCGACGTGATACCAGGAACCAAGAGGGTGCAAGGCCATCCGGTTGATGAGCGCCTTGTTCGCAGCGCCCGATTGGTTGTAGCTGTCGAAGTACCACTTGTCTTCGACGACGCGGATTTCAAACAGCATCCGGTTCTCTGTGTCGGCGCCGGTGACCGGATCGCGCTCGTTCAGATGAAACCATCGCTGCTCTTTCTCGCCTCCGTCAGGTCGGAAGATGGCTTCCCAGGTAAACGCGTCAGCGCCCGCGAGCGGATGGTTGTCGATGAACAGCGCGTCGTCTGTTCCGTCGAACTCGACGGCTTTGCCGACGGGCGAGTCGATGACTCGCGGTTCACCCAGAACAATCGTTTTGTGCCCGCCGATGTTGTCGAGCCGATCGAACGTCCAGATTGTCGGCGTCTGAGTATCTCGGGCGGAGCCAGCCAGAGTGTAGGCACCGCCCATCACGATCGCCACAACCGACGCGAAGCGGCGAACACTCGAACCAGCGATCATCGCGCCTTCTGCAATCGTAAAGCGCTGAGATACGCGACCAGGTTTTCCAGGTCGGTGCTCGAGAGCGAGCTGAATGGCGGCATCAACGACTGGCGCGGCAACGCGATATGTGCAAGATCGCTCTTCATGAAGGATCGCAGGTTGCCGCTCATGTCACGAAGGTGGATGGAATACTCGTCCTCGTTCAGGTGAATCCCGCTGACGTTCGTCCCGGCGCGATCCGTGAGCGTGACGGATCGAAAGTCGAGCGGGATGTCGGCGCTCGGGTTGACGAGGGACTCGCGCAGATGCCGCACCGCGCGCTTCGCGCCGATGCCGGTCAGGTCGGGTCCCAGGAACCCGCCTTTCCCGTCGATGGTGTGACACGCGCCGCAGCCGCTCTTCTCGTAGACGAGAGCGCCCGCGGTCGCGTCGCCCGAGCTCGGCTCCGAGGCACCCTGCCGGCTGAGTTGTCGAACGTGTCCGACCATGCGCCAGACTTCGCGGTCGGGAAGGCTGAACACGCCCGGCATCTCCGTATTCGGAATGCCGTTTCGAATGATCAAGAACAACTCGCGATCGGAGCTGCCGTATCGAAACCGACCCGCGTTGAGCACAGCTCCACGTCCCCCTTCGCCGTTCTGTCCGTGACAGTGGCCGCATCGGCCGCTGTACAGCCGGCGCCCGATTTCCAGGTCAGCGGCGGACGCGTGAGGGTTGGTCTCGGGTAGGTCGGCCGACGTCGGCCGAGGCTGTCGCGCGGTTCCCTGCGCGACTGCAGGAAACTCGCACCAAATCAAGGCGTACACGATCAGGAGCAGTGTTCGCATCACTCGAGTCCGAATGCGATCAGCAGGTCTCCAATCGGTATCGTGATCAGTTGCTTGCCCCGACTGAGAAACGTAATCGGGCTCGCATACACACGATCTCCGCCATTGAATCGCCAGAGCTCTGTGCCCGTTCGAGCGTCGAGCGCGTAGAAGTTCCCGCTCGGTGTAGCCGAGAACACGAGGTTCCCCGCTGTAGAGAGCACGCCGGCCCACGGGGGCGACAGTATGCGGTGCTCCCAACGAATTTCTCCGGTCTCCGGATTCATCGCAACGAGCTTGCCCCAACTCTCTTCCGGCCGGAATCGTGCTCCTCCTCCGCCACCGCCGCCGAAGAACGGTTCGCCGGGACGAAATTCTGGCGCGTCCGTTTTGAAGAACCGCCGCCGCTCCTCTCGCGCGTTGAAGTACAGGAGTTTCGTGTTCGGGTTGTAGCTCGGTGACATCCAGTTGTGCCCGCCGTCGACGCCCGGCCAGATCGATTCGTTGCCTTCAGGCGTCGGCTCCTGACCAGGGTTCAACACGGGTCGGCCCTTCTTGTCGATCTCTTTCGCCCAGGTCTGCTTGACGAACGGTTTCGCCAGTAGGAATTCACCCGTGCGCCTGTCCAGAACGTAATGGAAACCGTTGCGGCTCGGCATCACGACGAGTTTTCGCCCACTCGATGCCGGAGATGTCGCATCGATGAGAACCGGTACCTGCGTGGCATCCCAGTCACGCGTGTCGTGCGGCGTGAACTGGAAATGCCATTTCAAACTACCGGTGTCCGGATCCAGCGCGAGGAGCGAGCAGGAGTACAGGTTGTCTCCTGGACGAACGTCTCCGTTGTAATCGGGACCCGGATTGCCGGTGCCCCAATAGAGCAGGTTCAACTCGGAGTCGTACGAGCCGGTCAACCATGTCGAGGCTCCGCCGTTCTTCCACGAGTCGCCTCCTCCCCACGTTTCCGAACCCGGGTCGCCCGGCGCAGGCACCGTCCAGAAGCGCCACTTCCTATCGCCGGTCCTGGCGTCGTATGCGTCGAGAAATCCACGGATTCCGCCCTCGGCGCCCGCAATACCGACAATCACCATGTCCTTGATTGCCAGCGGCGCGCCGGTGGCCGTGTAGTTCAACGACGGGTCCGCGAGTGCCTTTCTCCACAAGACGCGTCCAGCACGTGCATCGAGTGCGATGAGCTGCGCATCGAGCGTCGTGAGAAAGAGCGCGTGGCCGAGAATCGCCAGTCCGCGATTGACCTCGCCGCAGCACGTGTAAACACGGCTGGGCAGCTTGTGCTCGAACGTCCAGAGCGCGAGTCCGGTTTCCGCATCCAGCGCGATGACGTCGCTCGGCGGTCGCGTCACGTACATGACGCCATCCACCACGATGGGCGTCGTTTCGACCTTCTGACGATGCATCTGGTAGATCCACTTGGCGCGCAACCGGTGAACGTTGTCGACCGTGATCTGGTCCAGACTGCTGTAATGATGGCTTCGATAGTCTCCGCTGTACGTCAGCCAGTTGCCAGGCTCCTTGGTAGCGTTCAGCAGCCGTTCGTAGGTTACCGGCAGGCCGTTCGATGAGGTCGACTGCGCCAGCGCGATTCCGCCGAGCGCGACCGCCGCGGCCACCCACAACGCAACTGTTGATTGATCCCTCACGAGGCTTCAGGTCTAGTGCCGTGCGGCCAACTGCTTCTCGATCGACGCGCGGGCCGACGGCAGATATCGCAAGGCATTCGCATGGTAGACCTTCCGCAACACATCGTCCGGAAGTCCGATCCCGTAGATTCTCCAGCGGCCGTGGAGCGGCGCGCCGGTCGGAGACCGAAGCTGCGCAGGATGATCGAAATGTTCGTCATACGTCTCGAGGAACCTCCAGTGCGGCACCCAGAACTCCTCGACGCCGCGCCCCGGATTCCCGTCGGATCCGAACAGAATGCGATCCTGATACTTCAGGAAGAACTTGCGAATCATCAGCGGAGCGCGTCCGAGATCCTGAACCGTCGCTGACAGCTCGACGTCCGCGTTGGGGTACTTGTCCAGGAGCGCCGCGACCTTGTCCATGTCGTAATAGAGCATGGCCATGTGCGCGTTGACGAACCGCGTCTTCGGATGCTTCGCGTGCATGTTCTCGCGCGCCTTCTCGATCACCTCTGGTGTCGGCTGACCGGTCTTGTAGTAATTGCCCTCGGGGCTGCTCCGCCACAGGCCGGCTTCGTAGCGTTCGTTTTCCGGGCCGATGGGGAGGAACCGGCCGTACGAATCGCTGATGTGGATCATGACTGGCTTGTTGTGCTTCGCGCACATTTCCCAGACGGGATCGAATCGCTTGTCGTCGGCTTGAATGTAGGTGCCGTCGGAGTTCTTCAGATCGAGGCCAAGGACCTTGTTGATCTTCAGGCCAGCCGCGCCGGCGAGAAAATCGCGTTCGAGCTCCGCGGCCGTCTTCGCGGACCAGCCCGGTTCGTTGATGCCGTCGAAGTTCAGCCTGGCGAAATGAATAATTCGATCGCGGAAGGGCTCGCCGACTTTCATGTTGCGATCGAAGTCGGCGCCGAATCCGCCGTCCATGTTGCAGATGACACCCAGCCCGGTCTCGTCCATCACCTTGATCATCTTTCGATAGTCGTCGGCCGTCTTGAGCTCACGGCCGTGAAGATGGAAGTCGACAGCCGGAAACTTCGCGCGGTTGATCGGCGTCCGCGGGAACTTCATCAACGCCTTCGGCATCGCTGGGACCTCTGGCGTCGGCTTGAAATCCGGATGCGACGCGAATTGAGGCGCCTGCGACTGCGGCGCGGACGTCAGAAAGAGCGCAACAAGCAGCAGCGGCATCGAACGCGACATCGTGGCAGCTCCATCGGAAACGATCTGGTTGCCGGTAGGTACGCGGACGTGGTGGGAAGAATGCTACGCCCGATTGCCGCGGAGCGGAAGCCGCGAGCCTTCGTAGGAGCTCTCTGGCGCCGACATCAATACAGTGAGATTGTTCCGCGCAGCCAATATCGGTCTGAGCCAGTTCCGCAACCGGCCAAGAAAAGCCGCCGACCCACGCTCCGCGATGGCGCGATGTGTTGCTGCCATCGATGAACATTTTGGTGTCGAGGATTCTGTGAATAGAGCGGGCCGCCGCAATCCCGTTGAGAAACCGTCGGACTACGGCACGCGGCGAGCGAGCTCGGCCAACCAGTTCTGGACGATGACCACGTGTGGCGACGCGCTGGTGGCCTCACGTCTGAGCATGAGAAACCGGCCGTCGGGGGCGACGTCGTACTCTCGCCAAGGCTGCCGTCACGCATGAAGTAGGGCCCGCGGAACAGCTCCTTCGGACTTCCGGCTTTCCATGTCGTCGCCGACGTCTCGACCGCGAGGGCCACGATCGTCCCATCGAGCCTGGCGTAGAAGAGCTCGCGGCCGTTGCGCGACCAGACCGGAAACGTGCCACCGTCCCGGGTGACCTGCCACAATCCGCGATTCACATCGGGGAATGACCGCACGTAGATATCGAGCTGGCCTGCAATGGACGGACTCTCGGCCTCGTACGCCAGCCACCGCCCGTCGGGAGAAGTCATCGGACGCCGACCGTCCAGATTTGCTGAAGGGCATGGGGTGTTGACGGGGGTCCGCGCGCGCTCTAAACAACTTCTGCAACGCCACGTCATACGCGTGCGTGGCGATGCGGCCATGTCGGACGTCACCCGGCTGCTGCACCGGCTGCGTGAGGGGGAGCGATCCGCCCTCGACGAGCTAATGCCGCTCGTCTACGGCGAGCTGCGGCGGATTGCGCGCGCATTCATGCGCCGGCAGCGGCCCGGACATACGCTCCAGCCCACGGCGCTCGTCCACGAAGCGTTCCTCAAGCTGTTCGACGAGACGAAACCGGATGTCGAGGACCGGGCGCACTTTCTGGCGCTCATGGCGCGCGTGATGCGTCAGGTGCTGGTCGATCATGCCCGCGCGGCTACCGCCGGCAAGCGCGGTGGAGGCGAGGCGCGCGTGCCGTGGGACACGCAGATCGAGATCCACGGCGACCGTGGAGCCGAACACCTCGAGCTGCTGGACCTGCACCGGGTGCTCGACGCGCTGGAACGTGAGAACCCAAACCTCGCCAAAGCCGTCGAGATGCACTACTTCGGCGGAATGACAGCCGAAGAGGTCACGCTGGCGATCGGCCGCTCGGTTCACGTGGTCAGACACGAGCTCCGGTTCGCCCGCTCGTGGCTTCGCCGGGCGCTGCACAGCAAGCCCTGACCACTGCGCACGGGGAAGGGATTTTCCGTTATTCGATCACGGAGGTCCCAATGAACAGCATGATGCCCGGGCAGCGCGGCGTCATCGTGACCGCCGTCGTCGCCGCCATGACCCTGAGCAGCCAGGTACTGGCGCAAACGCCGCCACAGACGAAGTTGAATGGCGTGATCCACGACTACACCGCATCGCTCGACGAGTCCGGCCCGTGGCAGGTCGTCGGGCACTGGACGCTCGCGCTGAACACCGCCAGCGGCAAGGTCGATTTTCTCGCGGCTCTCAGCATGGTGCGGTCGGAGAGTGCATCGCGGCAGCATCATACGCACCACATCCAGCTCAGTGACGGGCACGTAATCGCCCTCACCACCGGCTATCGCATCAGCGGCACGGCCTCGATCACGTTGACGGGAGTCTCGCGCCCTTCGCAGGATCTCGAGTGGACATCGAGATCACCGGCAGCGACGCCGAACCCTACGCCAACGTGGTCGTGATGTTCGCCGGTGCGGCGGCGGCACACTTCGGTTCGCAGCTCAAGGGGGTGGTCACGTATAGGCGATGATGCCGGCGCCTTCACGGACTCCGCCGGCTTGAACTTGCGGCCATGAAGATGGAAATCGACAGCCGGCAACCTGGCACGGCTGACGGGCTGCGAATAAATGTCGGTGTGAGGACGGCCTATCGTCGAGAGTTCGTACCCAAGCGTACATCGAACCATTCTGCGATCGACTCGCTGTCGGATTCCCAGCCTGGCCAGGCGAGGCGCATGCCTTCGCGCACGATGAGCCGGGCGGCGACGTTTGCCTGCTTCAGCCGGTCCACGAGCCGTTCCGATTGCTGAAGCGGAACGGCCTGATCGGCGTCTCCGTGAATCAAGACCGTCGGAGGATCGTCAGGCGTGACGTGCGCGATCGGAGAAACCTCGCCGAGTATCTTCAGAATCCTCCCCTGATCGGTAATCAGCGTGCGGGCGCCGGTCTGCGAATCGATGTCGTAGAACTGGAAACTCGGATCCACGATGGAGCGCTCGCGCCAAAGGTCGAGCAGCGTCCGACCGTTCCGACCAAAGCTGAGGAAATCTGTCGGCGGGAAGAAGCACCCTGCTGCCTGGACGCGACTCGACGTGGGGTCGATCGGGTTCTCCGTGACAGCCCTGCCGTCGTCACCCTGCATGGCGACAGCCAATGCGATCGTGCCACCCGAGGAGGAACCAGCGATCGCCAGCCGTCCGCGGTCGATGCCGAATTCCGCGGCGGAACCGCGGATGAATCGGATGGATTGCCTGACATCGTCTATGTAATCCCGCACGTGAAATGCGGGCGCGCTCCCGTGAATGACCGCGAAGATGGTGTACCCGTGCTGCAGCAACGGCGCGATGCGCCGCTCGAAGCTCGGCTCCAGGGTCTGCTCGCGGCTCGACCTCCCACCGCTGCTCACGACCCAGACGGCTCCGGGTCCGTTTCGCGAAACCGGAGTAAATACCTCCATCGTGAGCGCGAGTCCCGCCTTACGCCCGTAAATCACGTCGGACTTGCGCGCGTATTCCGGAGCCGCGGTTTGAGCGGTTCCGGCGGAGGCAAGGACAATCGCAGCCAGCTGCGCCAAGGTTGAGGCGAGTACCCCTACGCGCATCCTTACACACCGAAACTCGCAGCAACACAAACGTCGGACATTCTAGCAGGATGCTTGGAACTGCAGCGGCTGCGAGGACTTGCTGAGGCGACGATCCGTCAATTGCGCGAGCCGACAATGCATGCTCGGATTGTCGCGAGGTGTCGGCTTGCGCCGCTGCTCGATTCGAACGATAGTGGCAGTCACTCGAGAGCGACGGAGGCAACATGTCCCGAATTCTTCGCGCGTCCAGCCGCTGGCGCGCGGTCGCCGACGGGATCGGACAGGACCTGCGATACGCGATTCGACTGCTGCCCCGCAGTCCGGGATTCGCGGCAGTCGCCATCGTTTCACTCGCGCTTGGCATCGGCGCGAACAGCGCCGTCTTCAGCCTTCTCAACGCGGTCGCCTTGCGAGACCTCAATGCGCCACGCCCGGCCCAACTCGTCAGCCTGAGTACGATTCAGCAGAACGGAAACTCCGGTCCGCTCTCGTTCCCGATGTTCGAGGTGCTCGCCCTCGATCAGCGCGTGTTCTCGTCGATGGTCGCCGAATGGGGCGGTGGCGTGGTGAACATCGAGGCGAATGGCACTCTGCATCATGGCGCGCTGTGGGCCGTGACCGGCAACTTCCACTCCGAGCTTGGCGTTGTCGCGCGTGCCGGGCGCCTGCTGACCGAATCCGATGTCAACCTCGAAAGCCGCCGGCCGACCATGGTCGCCGTTCTGGGTTACGGCATCTGGCTCCGCGCGTTCGGCGGCGATCCATCCATCATCGGCGGATCCGTGAAGGTCGACGGCGTGCCGTTCACCGTCGTTGGTATCGGTCCGAGCGGGTTCACGGCGTTCGGCACCACAATCGAGCCGGATGTCACGATTCCGCTGACCGCCATTCCGCTCGTTCGGCGAGACACGGCGAATCGGTTCCGTGATTCGAAGATCTTGTGGCTCGACATCGTGGGCAGGCTGAAAGAGGATGTCGGGTTCGGCGAGGCCCGCGTCCAACTGACATCGCTGTGGCCACGCGTCCTCGACGCGACGCGACCGCCCGATTACACCGGCGTTCAGCTGGATGATTTCCTGGGGATGCGGCTGGACGTTGCGTCGGCGGAGCGCGGACGCGACTCGTCATTGAGAAAGAGGTTGACGCGCCCGCTCACTATCGTACTCGACGTCGCAGGGCTGATCCTCCTGATCGCCTGCGTGAACCTTGCGAGCCTCATGATCTCGCGCGCGGCAGCGCGAAGTCACGAGCTCTCAGTGCGTATGGCGCTCGGTGCGAGTCGGTGGCGTCTGGCGAGGCAGATCGTCGTCGAGGGCCTTGTGTTGTCGAGCCTCGCTGCAGGTGCTGGGCTCTTGTTCGCGAGCTGGACGAGCGCGGCGCTGAAGGCGATGATGACGCGCGATTTCAATGTGCCGGCGATCATAAACGTCTCGCCGGACGCGCGTGTACTCGCCTTCACGTCGGCTCTCGCCATTCTGGCGGGCGTCTTCTTCACCCTGGTGCCCGCGTGGCGCGCGACGTGTCACGATCCTGCTTCTCCGCTGCTGCGCAGCGCTCGTTCGGTCACGGCGACCGCCCGCGTCGGAAAAGTCCTCATCGCGGCGGAAGTGGCGCTCTCCATGATGCTGCTGATGGCCGCGGTCTTGCTCGTGCGGAGCCTCCAGCAACTCCACGCAACCGACGTCGGGTTCCAGCGCGCACAGTTGACGATTGCTGCCCGTTTTCCGACGCCGGAGGGTTACCAGAACTTCGACGGCGAGCATTACTACCCAGCCCTCCTCGAACGCGTCGCCGCGGTGCGCGGAGTCCGCGACGCGGCAGTGGCGAAGCTGCGGCCGGGTGACGGATCGCGATACGTTCAGCGCGTGACGGCTATCGAAGCGGGTCCCCAAGGAACGCTGACGGCATTCTTCGGCTCGATCGGTCCGGGCGTCTTTCGCATACTCGACATGCCGCTGTTGGCGGGCCGCGACGTCGCCTGGACCGACAGCGCCCGCACGCCACGCGTCGCCATCGTCAGCCGGAGTCTGGGTGAGCGACTGTTCCCGGGACGCAGTCCCATTGGCAGTCGCATCCGACTGAGCGCCGATCCCTTGCGAGGCGAGCCGGGAGGCGAGGCCGAGATCGTCGGGATCGTCAAGGACGTGAGGCTCTACGATCCTCGCGACCCGAATCCTTTTGCGGTGTATGTGCCCGTGTTGCAGGACAGTTATCAGGGCACGTTCGGCGACATCCTGATTCGAGGCGGCGGCTCGCCGGTGAACGAGAGCGACGTGCGCGGCGCCATCCAGTCGCTCGGCCGCGAGAGCGTTTTGACGTACCGAACGCTGCAACAGCTCAACGAGCGCGCGATCCTTCAGGAGCGTGTCACCGCGGTGCTCGCGGGATTCTTTGGTGGCCTCGCGCTCGCGCTGTCGGCAATCGGCCTGTACGGTTTGATGGCGTACGCCGTGACGCAACGCACGCGCGAATTGGCTATCCGCCGTGTCCTCGGGGCGCAGTCGGAGGACGTCGTCAGGATGGTCGTACGTGAGACGCTGGTGCTCGTCATCACGGGCATCGTTGTCGGTCTGCCGCTGGCGCTGATCAGCGGGCGGCTCGTCCGAACCCTGCTCTTTGGCGTAACGCCGGCTGACCCGGTTGCGCTCGTCATGATTGCATGCATGCTGCTCGGCATCGGCCTGCTGGCGGCGTACCTTCCCGGCCGCCGCGCCAGCAGGGTTCATCCGATGGACGCGTTACGGACGTAGTCTTCGACTGACACGACTCGCGCAATTACGAGGTTATTGCCCGCAATGCGCGCGATCGCGTCGTTTCGCGGCTGCTGTGGAGGGTTCGCACTCAGGGGTCAATCAAACCACTCTGCGATAGACTTCGCTGTCGGGTTCCCAGCCTGGCCAGGCGTGACGCATGCCTTCGCGCACGATGAGCCGAGCGGTTTCGTTCGCCTCCTTCACCGTTCCATAAGCCGTTCCGATTGCTGAAGCGGGACGGCCTATTCGGCGCCTCCGTGGATCAGACTCGTATCTTGGACATTCCAAATGAACGATCCCGTACGCCATGTTCGTCTCCTGTCACCTTCTCGTGCAACTCAGCGCGAACAGTGCTGTCGTTCGAACTGCAAAGCGATGTGTGCAGCGCTCAAGGCGTCGGCGGCGTCTTGATCCAGCCGATCTGCTGGTACATCGACAGGAAATCGAAGCAGTTCCAGCCTTCGACAATGCGGCCGTCGACGACGCGGGCAATCACCATCCCGTGAAATGAAATGGGATTGTGCGTCGGCGGTCCACCAAATGCGGAACCCACGTGACGACCCTTGACATGACAGAGCACGGCGCAGTGGTCGCCCTGCACGACTGTCTTGTCGACCGCGATCTGCATATCCCCCAGCGCCTCACGGAACGTGTGAAACAACTCTTTGAACGCGGCCGTGCCGACGATCGGTGGATCGCCTGCCGCGCCGAGGCCATACGCGCGGAGATCCGGCGCGGCCAGGCGATCGATGGCGTCCTCTTTCCCCTCGTCCCACACTTCCCTGAACCACTGGCGAAGGACTTCGTCTGGCGTTGCGGGCATGTGCGCTCCCTCGAGAATGTTCCCCACTATACTCTCGCGGCGCGGCGGCAGGATCACCTGGTGCATCAGCCTGCGGCCTGACGGTCAGTCTTCGGTTCCGGCCGCTGGTTCGACGCGCAATCAACCCCAATGGGCGGGTGAAGACAGCCGCGCGTCGGCGGGGGTTGAAAGCCCCGCCCCACAGCACGAGCGCTGTCACGACCGTTGACGACCGCGATGCGACGGAGACCCGTTTCGCTCGAATGCGATCTCATTCGGAACGTAAAGCGATCAGCGGATCGATTCGTGTTGCGCGGGCAGCCGGAATGTAACATGCGACCATCGCGACGAGAGCCAGCAACGCGCCAACACTGGAATAGATGAAAGGATCGCGTGCTCCGACATCGAACAGGAGCGCGCCGAGCGAGCGGCTGAGTGCTAACGCGCCGAGCAATCCGATCCCAACACCAGTGAGCGCGATCGCCATGCCACCCTGGAGGACGAGGCGCATGATCTGGCTGCGTTCGGCTCCAATAGCCATGCGCACGCCAATTTCCTGCGTCCGCTGCGAGACCGAATACGAGAGCACACCGTAGACACCGACGGCCGCGAGCAGAAGCGCGACGACGGCGAACACGCCGGTCAACGTTGCGGTGAATCTCGGCTGCGCCGTGCTGTCGTCGATCCAATCGCGGAGATGGCGAACCTGATGGATCGGCTGCGCCGGATCGATATCCTGCACGACCCGCGCGATGGTCGGGACGATCACGCCCGGCTCGCTGGACGTCCGTACCAGCAGCGTCATCGTGTTCTGCGGAAACTGCATCGCGGATAGATAGACGGCCGCCGCGGGTGCGCGATCCACGCCGCCTCCGCGCCCTCCGCGCCCGTCCTCGCCGCGGACGTCGCCGACGACGCCGACGACTTCGTACTGTCGCGCACCGTTCCACTCGAGGCGCTGCCCGACGCGCTTCTTGTCCGCCCAGAGCTGGCGAGCGAGGCTTTCGCTGATGATCGCGACGGGCTGTGACTCCGGTCCGTCCTGAGGACCGAACAAGCGGCCAGCCAGCAGCGGGACACCGAGAGTCCGAAAGTAGTCCGGGCTCACGAAGTGCTCCACGGCCGTGACCGATGCATCGGGGGACTGACTGGCTTGAGCGCGATCTCTGACCTTCCCCCCCACGCGTACGCCTGGCGCGAAGGGTGCCGTGGTTCCAACAGCGACCGCCTGCACGTGGGACGTGTCTTTGAGCGATTCCAACAGCCGGTTGTAGAAGGCCCACGTGCGTGCCGCATCCGGGTACCGCGCGCGCGGGAGCGAGATCCTCGTAGTGATCACACGTTCGGGCTCGAACCCCAGGGCGACCTGCTGAAGCCGCAAGAAGCTTTGCAGAAGCAGCGCCGCACCCGCGAGCAGCATCGTCGCGATGGCCATCTGCGCAACGACGATGACGTGCCGCAGGAACCGACGGGACGAACCCGCGAGCCCCCTGCTCCGTTGCGCGAGCGAAAGCATGAGAGCGGCCCGGGAGGCGCGCACGGCAGGGACGAGTCCCATGAATAGGCCGCTCGCGAACGTGAGCGACAGACCGAAACCGAGTACTGTTGCGTCAACTCCGATCTCGTCGATCCGCGGCAGCGTGGGCGGCAGCGCGAAACGCAGGGTTTGCACGGCAAGGACCGCGAGCGGCAGCCCGCACGCGCCGCTCACTGCGGACAGGCAGAGACTCTCCGTGACGAGCTGGCGAACGAGTCGCGAGCGCCTGGCTCCGAGCGCCGTCCGTAAGGCGAGCTCGCGCTGTCGCGAGACGTATCTGGCCGCCAGCACGTTCGCCACGTTCGCGCACGCTATGAGCAGGACCATCCCCACCGCAGCGAGCAATACGACGAGCGACGGCCGCACTCGCTCATCGAGCATGGTGTCGTAGAGGGTCTCCATGCGGACGCCCCAGCCTTTGTTCGTGGCAGGAAACTCCTGCTCCATTGCCGCAGCGATGCGTCGCATCTCGTCACGCGCGCGATCCAACGTGACGCCCGGGTGCAGCCGGCCAATCACGCGCATCACGTGGTTGCCCCGATTCTCCCGCGCCGGATCGACAACGAGCGGGACGATGACCTGGGGCTCGCCGCCGGACGTCATCTGCGAACGCCCGATTTCGCGGAACGTGCGCGGCACGACACCAACCACTTCGTACCGCTCACCGCTCAGGGAAATGAACTGCCCGACAATGCCAGGGTCACCGCCAAAACGCCGCCGCCACAACGATTCGCCGAGTAACACGATCCGGTGGCTGCCCGGCCGTTCGTCGTCGGCACGCAGGCCTCGGCCGACGAGGGGCCGAACACCCAGCACGGTGAACATCGACGCGGTGACGGTGCTTCCAAGCAGCCGTTCCGGCTCGCCGCGATCGGTGAGGTTGAAATCGATACCGCGGAATGCTGCGAGCGCTCCAGTACTCCTCGACCGTTCTGCCCACGAGAGATAGTTGAGCGTCGAGACGCGAAATTGCGGCATGTTCGCCTGGCGGTTGTCTTCGAAGAGCTCGACCAGGCGGTCCGGCTGGGGATACGGCAACGGGCGGAGCAGGACGCCGTACACCACACTGAAGACAGCCGTGCTGCCGGCCAACCCCAGTGCAACCGTGATGGTTGCAGTGGCACTGACGATTGGCGTGCGCAGCAACAACCGGAACGCCTGTCGAGTGTCCTGCATCAGTACGTTCAACTGCTCCCTGGGTGCTGTCTGCAGGACATCCGCAATGAGAGCGAACCAGAGGCGCAGCGCGCCTTCGTCCCTCGCACGATCGCGGTAGAGACACGCCATCTCCGCCCCGTACTCTTCACGGAACTCACGTGGATAGAACCGCAGGAGCAACTGATAGAGGCGGGCTCCAATCGTCTGATGAGTCATGCGCGCTTCGAGGTCAGGCCGACCGCGCGCGCCTGTCGCAGCAACAGCGTCAGCCGATCCGCCTCCGCCTGGGCGAGGTCGCGTCCGAACTGCGTGATCCGATAGTACCGGCGCCGCTCCTCGTCTTCCTTCGCGCGCCGCCGAACGCCGACTTCGACGATGAGGCCATCTTCGAGCATGCGTTTGATCGAGCCGTACAACGTTCCCGGGCTCAGTTTCAGGGCGCCGTTGGTGCGTTCGGCGACGTCCTGCATGATCGCGTAGCCGTGCCGATCCTGGTCGGCGAGCGCGACGAGGATCTGGAAGACGGCCTGCGGCAGGGGCAGCAGCGTGGAGGGATCGTCAGCGGCCAGTCGTCGGACCATCGACTGACGTTATAACGACTTGCGTTATATCTGTCAACGTCATATTTGTGCCGACGTGTGACCCGGTCCGGACCGGGTAGATGTGGCGGTCGGTGACTCACGCTGCGCTACACCAGTGCCGTTCTTTCCTGTGCGGATCAATCTCTAGCAGCTTGCTGAAACCCTTCATTGCGGTAATCGATATATCTCGGTACGCGTGCGACGATGGACGGCCTGCGAGGCGGCGACCCCCTGGGCTCCAGTGTGGTATTCAGTCAGATGTCGAGCGAGTGCCGTTTCAGGTCTTCGAGCAGGCCAGGCGACAGAAGTTCGCCTGCGCGTCGATTGGACTCCACGAACCGCCCCGCAGGACTTCCTGCGACATGCAATACCGAGTGGAGATCTGGCCGACATCTTCGATCGGGCGCTTACGTTTCTGCTGGCCGACGCGTCGAAGACAAAGTACGCAGCACGCCAGCACCGGTCCGGCAGTCGCGGGTCCCTGCTTGCTCATCAAAAGCGAACACAGACCGGACAATGCCCGGCGGACAGCGCGTCGCGAACCTCGTCGCGACATATTCCGGCAGCGGTAAAGCGACACGTTTGGGCTCGCGACGGCGGTCGCTGTGCATTCGTTGGTACTGAAGGCCGGTGCACGGAAACCGGGTTCCTAGAATTTCACCACATGATGCCTTATGCCGTCGGCGGTCCGTCCGCAGCGGAGAACATTCAGCTTCGATGCAGAAGTCACAACGCGTTCGAAGCGGAGGCGTGCTTCGGACCTCGGTGGACTGATCTGTTCGAGGGTGCCGATGACTAGAACGGCGAAAGCGCGCGCAACCGAGTTCGAACTCGGTTCGAACCGGGTGTGCTCACCAATCGCGATCGAATGTTACTTGGCACGCCTGACGAACTTCGTGCAGAGGGCGGCGTGCGTGCCTCGTCGCACGCTCAGCCGCGAAATGGAGAAGGGCTGATTTCCACCCGTCGGCGAGTGAAGCGCACGTTCCAGTTAGAAGTAACTCGCGACAAACATCGACCATGCGGTTTTCGCGATAATTGTCGCAGCTTCGAACGCTGCGGATGACCGCTATCAGTCGTCTCGCCATGACCTGAGAGGATGGCGGCTCGGCGGCGCAACTCGATGGAGCAGGTCCAGTAACTGGGGTCGCCGGGCGGACCCGGTGAATGAGTACCTTTCCCGCTTTCATTGTCTCTGTCGTCGTGCCGTGTGCGAAGACGAGATACGACTGCCCCCAGCTCGAAGCCGAAGTCACAGCTCGAGGACCGCAGCAGCCCATCTGAGGTAGCCTCAGCGCCCGTAGACATAACAGTTTCCTTCCCAAGGTCTCCTTTCCAGACGGACTCGACGCGAAATCGAACCATCAGCGCGTTCATCGCGAGTGCCTCGCCCACGAAGACCGTGAGAGCTGCATTCAGATCGCTTCGAGGTCTCCCATCAGTTGGGCCGCGGTTGGAACTTCCGGACGACCAACGCACACGCAGGCGAAGACGTTCTCGGCGACACCGAGACCGCACGCCCCCGCCAGGACGACCACGCGCGAGCGACCGCCTCAGGCGGCAAAACGTCAGTTGCTCGACGTCCCATTGACGATGGACCATTTGCGTACGCGAGAACTGGCCGAAGTTTACTCGTAGTGCAGCGCGGCAACCGGATCCAGGTTCGCAGCGCGCGCGGCGGGATACAAGCCGAACACGAGTCCGATCGCGACCGACACGAAGAACGCCAGTACGATCGAGGTCGTCGTCACGATCGTCGACCAGCCGGCGAAGTAGCCAATCAACTGGGACAATCCGACCCCGACGAGCACGCCGATGATGCCGCCGGCAAGCGAGATGATTGTCGTCTCGATCAGGAACTGGCGGATCACGTCGCGCTTCCGCGCGCCAATCGCGCGGCGGACGCCGATCTCGCGCGTCCGCTCCATCACACTGGCGAGCATGATGTTCATGATGCCGATCCCGCCGAGCAGCGCGATCGACGCGATTGCCACCATGACCATTTCGAAGATGCGCTGCGTACGACGCTGCTGCGCAAGCAGCTCCGCGGGCGACACGAATCGAAGAATCCCCCATGCGATCAACGGCCGAAGTTCAACCTCACGCCGAACATCGCGCGGCGTGGATCAACGAATGCGCTGGGCTGGCCGAAGGTTGGACTGAAGAAATTGTCTGTCGCAAGGCGCTCTTCAGCGATGTCGTCGAGTGCATTGAGTACGTCGAAGAGCAGTTCAATCCGCGTGGCACTGATGGCGAACGTCCTCGATACACGTAGATCGACGAGCGTCTGTGATGACAGCCGGCGTGACCCGCGTGGCTCGAGCAGGATGCGCTGGTCGCCCTGCGGCAGCCCGACTTGTGCGGTCGCGGCCCACGGTTTGCCGCTGATGTGCTGCATGTTGGCGGCAACCACGAGTCCCATCCATGGCACGTCGACGCTGCCCATGCCACGCAGCATGTGCGGTCGATCGTTGGGCAGGCGGCCCTGCGCGTTCGTGAGACTGTTCGGGTCCTGCCCAAACGTCAGGTACGGCGAGCCAGCAATCGTACTTACCTGCGAGTCGGCGGCCGTGGCGCCGCTCGACACCTGCAGCCCCGACGCTCTCGAGAACGTATAGGATCCAAATGCCTGCCAGCCGTTGGACCGACGCTTCTCAGCAGCCATCACCAGGCCGTTGTACGATAGCGAGTACCCCGCGGGGTTCGTCAGCAGAAAGCGCCGATCGGCCGTAGAGTTGATGATGACGAAGACCGGGAGTGTGCGGCCATCCGGCAACGACCGCGTCTCCTCACGATATTGGCCGCCGACATCCGTCCATCCGATGAAGTTGCCGCCAACCTTGCGGATGTAGGCCATCGCAACCGCGAGTCTGCGTCCGACCTCCCGGTCCACGCCAATCGAGCATTCGTCCGTGCGTGGTGCAGCTATGTTCGGATCCAGTCGCAGGTTTCTCTTGGGATCGACCACCGAAACAAGCGTTGTGTAGCCACCAGTTGCAGGATCGAACGCGGTGGTCGTCGTTGGCGCAGCCGCCGGATGGAACGGGGCGAGTTCACCGGTCAACACGCCCTGGTTGAATCTCCCATAGCTCGCCCGCAGCATCGTTCGGCCGTTCTTCGTGAGCTTGAGGGTCAGACCCAGGCGCGGCGAGAACACGTTCCACGTGTACAGCGTGCCAAGCCCGCGGACCGTGTCGTCAGTCTCCCTTCCGTATGCATCGATGACCGGCAGGTCCTGACTGATCGCGCGCCCGTGGTCGAAACGCAGGCCCGCGTTGATGGTCAGCGAATTGCCGACAGTAATGGCATCGCTCACAAAGCCGGCTGCGGTAACGAACTGACCACCTGCGATCGAGGGATCGCTCGAGATTGCTTGATACGGCCGACCGGCGTTGTCGACGAACCTGACGCCGGTCGGGATGATCGTCGACAGGTGGTGCTCGCCTTTTTCCAGTTGCCCGCCAACCCTCCAGTGGTGATCGGCGCCCAGCAGGTCGGGACGATAATGATTGAGCGTCGCCTTCGCGGTCGTACGAATGAGAGTGAGCGCGCCAAACGTTGGGGGTGCGTCGCTGAAAACACCGGTCACGCGATCGGACCGGCCTGGTGTCGTCACGCTGCCGGTGCTCGGGTCGTCCTTGCGATCGAAGACGAACCGGCCGACGCGCACGTCCCATACAGTGTTGGACGACAGCGTGTGTGTCAGGTGGCCGAAGGTCACCGCCGGCACTGATGCATGTCGGCGCTGCGTCGTCTCGAAGGGCCTCACGAAAGTCGGAAGCTCGGGGTTGACCCAGAACTCGTCGTGGAAGCTTTGAATCAACTGCAAGCCTGATGCAACACGCCACGTCAGCTTCGTGAAGATCTTGTCCTGCTCGTAGGTCCGCGGGGACGCGGGGTCCGTTCCAGGCTGACTGTCGTAATCGCGCAGGTGCTGATATCCCGCGAAGAACCACAACCGTTCCCTGACAACGGGGCCGCCGAGGTTCGTCGTCAGGTCCCGATATTTGACGCGCTCGTAGCCGCTCGTCCGACGATCAGGGCCGGCATACACGAGTTGCTTCGGCTGACTCGTCAACGCGGCAGTCTGCCCGTAGTACGAGGCGTCGTACAGAAAACGATTGCCCCCCTGCCGGGTGATCACGTTGACCACGGCCCCCTGCATGTTGCCGAACTCGGCCGACGCACCGACCGACTGCACCTGCACTTCCTGGATGAAATCGACTCCGGGCTCGGATCGGGCCTCGCCGCTGCACGGACAGGTGAAGTTCGTTCCGTCGATGAGAAACGTGTTCTCGTTGGTGCCGGAGCCGAACGCGGAGACGCTGTTGGTCGACATGCTCCCCGGAGATGTGGGCGAGACGCCGGGGGCGGCCCTTATCAAATCGAACATGCTGAAGCGGCGCGTAGGGATCGACTTGAGATCCTCGGGGCCAAACCGCGTCCCGAATCCACTGTCGCGCGCCTCGATACGGGAACCTGCGCCTTCCACCACTACCGATTCCGCGATGTCCTCGAGGTTGAGAACCACGGTCCGTTCGACCGTGGCGCCGATCCCGATCCGGATGTCCTCGACGTGGTATCCCTTGAATCCCTTGACCTCGATGTCGAGTGCGTACTGACCCGGAGGCAGCGAGGGGAATCGCAACTGGCCCTTTTCGTTCGTCCTCAGGATCTGCGGTCCGCCAATCAGCGCGGGCGAGCTGACGCGCACGATCGCGCCGGGGAGAACGCCGCCTTGCGCGTCTTTGACGGTTCCGATCAGCGCGCCGCTCAGCGGCTGGGCAGCTGCGTGGGCCTGCACCAGGCAGGCGGTGGCAAGGCCGAGAGCGAACGTCAACAGTCTGCGCATGGTGCAACTCCTCTCATCCTGCTGCGCATACCACGGCTGCCAAACGCATATAACGGCTGCCAAAAATCAATCGGACGTCCGTATCCCGGCGTGTGAGACCCGGATTCTACTCTCGAACGCGATCAGGCGGGCAGGCCTCTCGCCCATGGTCACGACATCGCAGCGGTTGCATCGCATGCGAATTGACGTAGTTGGCGACCGCTTCGCCCACGCCGTCGCTGGCTGCGATAGTGCTCGGGTAGTGCATCCCACCCCAGACCCGCGCGTCGTTTCCGTCACTCCGCGCCTGCGAGATGCTGGTGTACGTCCGATTCGGGAGGTCGACGCCGGACGCTCTCGTTGTCAGGGTGAACGTCTGCGCGTCGTCGAACTGGCTAAGGAGTACGGTGGCGGCCGCACCATTTTGGCTTGGATGGCCGGCGGGATACTCCGGGTGGCATGGCGTGCTGACGAGCGGTAGCCAGTCCGGATCCGGCGCCGTCAGCGGATTGCCGTCCGTGTCGGCCAGTGGAATCGAAGTCACCGGCCGCCACGTCACTTCGAATTCGTTGCGGCCGTAGGCCAGCTTGGCGGTCCACGTGGTAAACGCCGTGTCGGCCATCGCAATGTTCAGCACGGCGAGCAATCGATTGGAGTCGGACAACGACATGTGGTGGGCGCGGGCCATCTGGTTGGCCGCCTGGTTCCAGTGCACGCTGGCGTTTCCCTCCCAGAACGGCGCGAGCGCAGTCTGGTCGTCCGTGCGGGTCGATCCCGTCTTTCGACCGAGCGCCTTGACGCTGTTGAAATCGTCCGTATACGTGGAGCTGGCCAGACCTCGCGGTGGTCCAGGGTCGAACTGGGTCGTGCTGGCCACGACGAACGGCGCGGTGAATGCCAACCCGAAGCCCGTCATCGCGACGCATGACCCTCCCGTCGGCCGCCACTGGCCGACCGCTGTTCCGCCGGCAAACGACCCGTTCGGACTGTTGAACCCATCGGTCGCGCGCCAGGCCAGCACTGCCGTCGCTACCTCCGTTCCCCAGGCGATCCCGCGTTCGCGGGATTGGCCACCGTCGCCGCCATCGTCGCTCAACGCGGCCAGCGCCGCTTCGTAGCGTTCGTCGAGTGCCGCGCGTTGGGACGACGACAAGGACGGGAAGACCCCAACCAGCGTGGTGTAGGCCGCAGCGATGATCGCGGCTCGGCGCGAGGCGCCTGGAGGTGCGCTCCCTTGGACATAGATTGGTGTGTACCGTCGCTTGATGCCGTTGTACGCATCGAACATCGCGGTGTGAACGATCGCCCCCAGCCGTTGACTCGAGGAATTTGGGGTATTCGTGACAATGAGCGTGTCGATGAAGATCTGATTCCACTCGAGTACCTGGTTGGGGTGGTCGTCCGATCCGCCACTGACAGCGGGTGACGTCACGTTGAACGCCGCGGCCATCACCACAGCGAAAAGCCGTCTTGACAGGTTTGCTTTCATCGTGCATTCCCTCCGCGGCCGCCTCACAAGCGGTGCCGCACACTGGAATGCGCGAATATCCGTTTGGAGGGTGAACGCGGTCAGAATCACTGGGCCAAGATCGCTTCACGCGGGCGGTTCGCAATGAGCGATAATTTCGCCGGCCGGACTCGTGGCAACACCCTCACCTGGGGCCGTCACGGAGCTACTGCGGGCATGGAGTGACGGCGACGATGCGGCTCTCGAACAGCTGATGCCGCTCATGGAGGCGGAGTTGCGCCGCCTCGCGCGCGGGTATATGGGCCGGGAGCGCCGTGGACACACGCTGCAAACCTCGGCGTTGGTGAACGAGGCCTTCATGCGCTTGACCGACGCCCGGCAGGTCCGATGGCAGGACCGTGCGCACTTTCTCGGCATCTCCGCACGCCTGATGCGACGCGTCCTCGTCGATTACGCCCGGCGACGGGGCTTCCACAAACGGGGCGGCGGCGCACATCGGGTGACGCTGCACGAAGGGCTCGTCACGTCGCCAGATCCGGCATTCGACGTGGTGTCGTTGGATCGCGCATTACAAGCATTGGAGAAGGCCGACGCTCGGAAGAGCCAGATCGTCGAGTTACGCTTCTTTGGCGGCTTGAGCGTAGAGGAAACCGCGCAGGTGCTCCATGTATCGCCCGACACAGTCAAGCGTGATTGGCGGTTGGCGAAACTCTGGCTCCTTCGCGAGCTCGAAGGGGAAACACCATGACGGACGCCGAGCGCCGACGGCGTATCGAGGACCTCTGCCACGCTGCACTTGACCAACAGATGCACGAGCGCTCCGCCTTCCTGGCTGCCGCCTGCGAGGATGACGAAGCGCTGCGGCACGAGGTCGAGAAGCTGCTGGCGCATGCGCAAACGGCAGAAGGTTTTCTCGCAACGCCCATCACCGTCGTAGCGGCGGAGATCTTCGACGGTGATCGAGCGTCACTCGTCGGCCGGAAAATCGGTGCGCACAAGATTCTTTCCCTTCTTGGTGCCGGCGGCATGGGCGACGTCTATCGCGCTCGCGACACGAAGTTGGGCCGCGACGTGGCGATCAAGGTCCTGCCGGACCCGTTCCTTTCAATCTCCGGACGGCTGGCGCGCTTCGAGCTCGAGGCGCACGTGTTGGCCACGCTGAACCATCCACATATTGCCGCGATTTACGGATTGGAAGAGGCCGACGGCATCCGTGGCCTCGTCCTGGAGCTCGTGGAGGGCCGGACACTCGGCGAGCACCTGGCGTCGAGGCCATTGCCGGTTCAAGAAGCCCTCCAGCTCGCGTGCGAGATCGCGGATGCAATCGAAGCAGCCCACGAGAAGGGCATCATCCATCGCGACCTGAAGCCCGCGAACATCAAGATCACGCCGAACGGCACGATAAAGGTGCTCGATTTCGGGCTGGCAAAGGTGTTCGCGACAGAAGAGTTGCGGAACGACGCGCCGCGGATTGCGGTCGACCATTCTCGGGAAGGTGTGATTGCGGGCACAACCGCTTACATGAGTCCCGAGCAGGCCCGAGGGAAGACGGTCGACAAACGAACAGACATCTGGGCCTTCGGTTGCGTGTTCTATGAAATGTTGACCGGCCGGCCGGCTTTTGGAGGCGAAACGCCTTCCGACACGGTCGCGGCGATCCTCGAACACGACCCGGATTGGAACGTTCTGTCTCCACAGACGCCGCCGAGTATCCGACGACTGATGCAACGCTGTCTCGAGAAGGATCCGAAGCGGCGTTTACGTGACATCGGCGATGCACGCCTCGAAATCGAGGAATCGCTCGATGCAGTCGTTGCGTCCGGGGGTTCCACCTCTGGACACGCGACTTCTGATCATCGGGAAACGGCCCTCCGTCCGCCAGGACGACGCGGCTGGCCGGCAGCGGCGACAGGTGCGGCCGTGCTGTCGGTCGTCGTCATTGCGCTCACATGGGAGCTGCAGCGATCGGAGTACTTCTGGCGGAATCCGCTCGAAGGTGCAAAGGTCACGCGTTTAACGGATTTCGGGGGGGCGGAGCATCACGCCGCCATCTCGCGCGACGGGAAGTTCGTCGCCTTTCTGTCCGACCGTGATGGATCGTGGGACGCCTGGGTGACCCAGGTCGGGACCGATAATGTCTACAACCTCACCAAGGGCGGCGTCCGGGAGCTGCGGAACCCCGCAACGCGAGCGGTCGGTTTCTCGCCGGATGGCTCGCTCGTCGCCCTTTGGAGTCGCGTCCCGGCTAAAGGTTCCGTCGACGCCGGATGGGCAGTGCCAACGATGGGCGGCCCGGTCCAGCCGTACCTGAAAGGCGTGTCCGAGCTCGATTGGTCGCCTGACGGGACGCGCATCGTCTACCACCCGCCCGCGGAGGGAGATCCCTTATTCGTGACCGCACCCAACGAAAAAGTCGGCCACCAAATCTACGTGGCACGACCTGGCTTCCATAACCATTTTCCCACCTGGTCGCATGACGGCGCGTTCATCTACTTCGTGCATGGCTTGCCGCTCGCTGAAAGCGACATCTGGCGCATTCGATCGGACGGCGGCAAGCCGGAGCGGCTGACATTTCATGATGCACGCGTGACCTTCCCGACGTTGTTGGACGACCGCACGCTGCTGTACCTTGCGATCGACGCCGACGGCTCCGGGCCCTGGATCTACGCCCTTGACGTCAACCGTCGAATACCCCACCGCATCAGCACGGGCCTCGAGCAGTACATGTCGCTGTCAGCAAGCGGCGATGGTCGTAGGGTCGTTGCGACTGTTTCACGCTCCGCCGAACAGCTCTGGCGCGTCGCGATTACCGACCGTGTCACCGACGAATCCCACACCTCGCCAATTTCACTCCCGACCGGCAGCGGTCTCTCGCCGAGAATCGGGCCTGGGTACATCGTTTATCGAGCCGCGAAAGCCGGCAGGGACACGCTCTGGAAGGTCGCAAGCGGCGCAGCACCGACAGAGTTGTGGAACGGTGTCAATGGACGCGCTGTCGCCGGAGCTGCCGTGGCGCCAGACGGTCAACGGCTCGCATTCACGGTGCAGGCGGGGCGACGGACGCAACTTTACCTGATGAACACCGACGGAACCGGCACCCAGCGGTTGGCGGAAGAGCTCGACGTGCGAGGAGCGCCCGCGTGGTCGCCGGATGGTCGATGGTTGGCGGTCGCCGCGAATCGAAGTGGTGAGCCTCACCTGTTCAAGATCCCTCTCGATGGAGGGGCTGCGGTGCCGCTGGTCAAGCGATACGCTACCGATCCGACCTGGTCACCGAGCGGACAGTATCTCGTCTACTCCGGCGCAGACGTCGGCACGACATTTCCCGTTCTGGCCGTCGACGCCGATGGGACGCCCCGCGATTTGCCGAACCTGGTGCTCACGAGAGGCGCACGGCGTCTCGTCTTCCTACGCGAGGACACTCTCGTTGTGATGAAGGGGGACATCTCACATAAGGAGTTCTGGTCGGTCGATCTCAAGACCGGCCGCGAGCGGCAGCTCACGACACTTCGCCGCGGGTTTGTCGTCGGCGATTTTGACGTCTCGCCGGACGGTCGCGAAATCGTCTTCGATCGCACACGCGAAGAGTCGGATATCGTCCTCTTCGAATTGCTCGGTCGATGAAGCGTTCATCCCGTTGTGATACTTCGTCGGCCTCGCCGGAGGCCCATCTTCTCAACGACAGGACAAGTTGCCTCGCGCCTCAGCGCGTCAGCAGCGCCTGCCAACCGACGACAACCACCATCGGCGACGCGCCCTCGTCGTAGACGAGCTCCTTCACGAGCCTGAACCGAACTCTACTCGTAGTGCAGCGCCGCGACAGGATCGAGGTTCGCGGCGCGCGCGGCGGGATACAAACCGAACACCAGCCCAATCGCCACCGACACGAAGAACGCCAGCACGATCGACGTCGTCGTCACGATCGTCGACCAGCCAGCAAAGTAGCCAATCAGCTGGGAGAGGCCGACGCCGACGAGCACGCCGATGATGCCGCCAGCGAGCGAGATGATCGTCGTCTCGATCAGGAACTGGCGGATCACGTCACGTTTCCGCGCGCCGACCGCGCGGCGGATGCCGATCTCGCGCGTCCGCTCCATCACGCTGGCCAGCATGATGTTCATGATGCCGATGCCGCCGACGAGGAGGGAGATCGACGCGATTGCGACCATGACCATCTCGAAGATGCGCTGCGTGCGGCGCTGCTGCGCGAGCAGCTCCGCCGGCGACAGAATCGAAAAATCGCCCGCCTCGCGATGGGAGACATTGAGGAGACCCCGCAGCAGTGACGCCGTGGCGGGGATGTCCGTGCCCGCCTTCATCTGCAGGTAGATGCCGTCGATCTCGTCCTTCTGACGGCTCTGTCCGTCTTCGAGTCTGAAGATGGCCGCATAGAGCGGCACATAAATGAGGTTGTTGCGATCCTGGGCGGGCAGACCCCCGACGTCGATTTGCACGGTCAGCTGCGGGCCGGCAACGCCGATCACCTGGAACCACTGATCGTTGACTTTCACGTATCTCCCGACGGGATCGTCCACGCCGAAGAGCGATGCGGCGGCGGCCTCGCCGAGCACGGCGAGCGGCGCCGCGGCCGCCGTCTCCTTTGCATCGAAGAAACGCCCGGAGGTGAGCTGCAGGTTCGCAATCCGCACGTACTCGGGACTGACGCCGTAGACCATCGGCGGGTCGCCCTGCTGCCGCGGCAGGAGCTTCGACGGCGTGAACCGCTTGCGCGCCGTCGCTGCGGAGATTCCGTCGACGTTCGCCTGAATCACCCGGTAGTCCTGGAAGTTCAACCCGGCGGAAAGCTTCCGGATCTTCTGCAGTGTCTGCGAATCAGGCGCCTCGCGCGCCTCGACGATCACGTTGCGCACGCCGAGCTGCTCGATGAACGCCATCACCTCCTGCTGGGCGCCTGCCCCGATCGACAGCATCGCGACGACGGCCGCCACGCCGAAGATCATCCCGAGCATGGTGAGCAGCGACCGCAGCTTGTGCGCGCGGAGATTGTCGAGGCCAAGACGCAGCTCGGGCAAATAGTCCGCGGTCGGGGATGTTGCCGGAAGCTGATCGCTCGTTGCCTCGATCGTGGTCATCTCGGTGGCCCTGCCGCGGGCATCGGCGAGGCCGCGGGAGTCGAGGTCGGAGGCTTCACCGCGTTCGGATCGACCAGCGCCACCTCCGTCCCTTCCTGGATACCTTCGATGGCAACTCGGCCTTCCGTCTGCTGGACGACTTTGACCTCACGCTGTTCGAACCGCTCGCCGGTCTTGACGAACACATGTGTCTTGCCGCCCTTCTGGAAGACGGCCTGCCGTGGCACGGTCAGCGCGTTGGGAATCTCCTTGCCTTCGATGACGACGCGTGCCGACGAACCGGCTCTCATGCGCGGATCTGGTTTGTCGAACTGGAACGTGACGTCGAACAGACGCGTCACGCTCGAGCTCTCGAAGAACGATGCGCGATTCGCGAGGCCGGACAGGGCACCGACGCGCGCGGCGAATGTCTCGCCCGGGAGCGTGTCGATCGAAACGGTTGCCGGTTGTCCTTGCGTGAGATTCGATCGATCGCTTTCGGCGACCTTCGCTCGAAGCTCCGTACGGCCGGACTCGATGACGTCGGCGATTGCGCGCCCGGGCGAGACGGAATCTCCCTCCCGATACTCGGGCAGCGACATGCCTGTGAAGAAGAACTGCGTCGAGTCCCGATTCTCCTTGACGGTCACGATGCCCTCGATCGGCGACTTGAGTACCAGGCTGTCGATCGCCTGCTGCGCCCGCTGCATTGCGAGCGTCGCCTTGTGCCGCTTCTCCTCGGAGACCGTGAGCGACGCCTGATTGGTCGCGGCTCGCGACTTGACGTCCGTCTCGAGCTGCGCCAGCGCGCGCCGGGCTTCCTCGAGTGTGAGTTCGTTCTTCTTTGCCTCGATCGGCGAGATGAACTCGTTGCCCGACACGTCGAGCTCGCCGCGCCGAACCGCAAACCGCGCAGTGAGGAACGCGACCTCGTCCTGCGCTGCCTGCACGGCCGCGTCCACCTTGCTCTTGACGATCTCCTGCTCTGCTTCGGCCAGCTCGGATTTGGCCTGTCCGAGGGCGTACTCCTGGTCGGCAGGATCAAACTCGACGACGACTTCTCCCGACTTGACCGTCATGCCAGTGCCGGCCATTCGGACGACCCGGAGCATGCCGCCAACAGGAGGCGCCGCGAGCGTCAACGTTCGGCCGGCACGAAGCTCACCGGTGGCGTTGACGGTCAGCTTGAGAAGTCCCTTCGTGACTCGCGCCGTGGGTGTCGTCGTGCTGCGGTCAGGCAGACGAGGCACCGCAATCGCGATCGCCGCCGCAATGGCGATTGTGCCAGCCACGAGACCGATCATCACGAGACGCCGTCTCACTGCGCTCTCCTGATCATCTCGGCCGCCGGTTTCCGCGTGGCAATGCGATCGCCCGGCGCAACGCCTGAGGCGACAATCGTCTGCTCGCGTCCGCGCCGCGCAACTTGGAGGCGTTGCTCGTCGAACACCGCGCCATTCAGCTTGTACACGACAGGGTATCCATCGCGCTGGAAGACGGACTCGGTCGGCACGAGCACGACGTTCGGCACGCGATTGGTCGCAATCCGCGCGACCGCCGACATGCCAGGGCGAATCCGCGGATCGATTTCGGTCAGCACGAAACCCAGATCGAAGTTGCGGCTGGGCGGCCATCCGGAGCTGAAATCCACGCGGGCGAGGACGGAGATGAGATCGATGCGCGCCTTGAAGTCGCGCCCGGGAACCGCCTCGATTCTCACCGTGGCGTCCTGTCCTGTCTTGAGGCGACCACGATCCGCTTCTTCGAGACGCGCCTCGAGGTGCACCGTCGACAAATCCGGCAGCTCGAGAATCGCTGCACCGGGATACGCGCGGTCCCCTTCGCGAAACTCGACGTCGGCAGAGAATGGTCCGCTGTTCCGGTAGTTCGGAAGGATGTTCACGGTTCCAGCCGCGGGCGCTTTCAGCTGAAGATTCTGCAGGCTCCGCTCCGCTCGGGTCAGATCGAACAACGCCTTTTCGCGCTTCCGCCGCTTGGCCGCGAGATCGGCGTCGCTCGACGTCTGATCCGATTTGATCTTGGCTTCGAGCTCGAGCAGCTTCTGCTGTGTATCGCCGAGCGTGAGCTTCGCCTGCTCGTTCTCGATGCGCGAGACCGTGTCTCCCTTGGCCACGTCGAGCTTCGCACGCTGGACGTCGTATTGCGCCTTCATCAGTGCCGTCGCGTTCTGCTCGTGCGTGATCCGGCCCTGCGCGGTCGCCTGCTCGATCTCCGCGTCTGCCTGTTTGAGCTCCGATCGCTTCTCCTGGACCGTCCGCTCGAGGACGCTTCCGTCGAATTGAACGACAACGTCTCCGGCCTTCACCGGTGTGCCGTTCTTCGCGAGCTTGACGATCTGCAGATCGCCAGACTGCATCGGCGCAGACAGCATGATCGATTTCGCCGGTCGGATCTCGCCGCGAATCTCGATCGCATCGATGAAGTCTCCTTTGGCGACGACAACCGTCGGCAGATTGGGCGCGGAACCGCGAGTGACCATCGCGAACGCGGCCGTGACCGCCAGCCCGATCACCACGAGCGTGATCAGAATGCGCAGCCGACGGCGACGGCCGTTTGCTCCGAGAGGAGTCATCGCTCGACAGCCATATTGATGTTGCGGAGGACGGTCGCTCCTTCCTCCAATCCGGAGGCGACGACGGCTTCGTGCGCGTTCAGCGGTCCGACGGTGACCGGCTGGTCGTGCTCCTCGGCACCGCGCTGCACCCGGACGAGCACGCGGTCCTCCTCGTAGCGGAGCGCGTCGCGAGGCACGACGAGCGCCGCATGCACGCGCGACAGCTCGACATCGAGCGACGCGGTCAGGTCTGGCGTCAAGTTGGGATGTGAGCTCTCGACATTGATCAGCACGACGAACGTTCGCACTTTTGGCGACAGGCTCGAGAGCACACCAATCGGGGAAATCTGGGCGACCCGACCGCCGAAGGACAAATCCGGATACGCATCCAACCCGATCCGGACAGACTGCCCCACCGTGAGCTCGTTGATGTCGGCCTGGCTGACTTTCGCGCGGACGCGCATCGCGGCCGGATCCACGACATCGACGATCGGCATGCCGCTCCGCACCTCTTCTCCTTCCTGAATCTCCGTGGGGGTGTTCGTCTTCCACACGGTGCGGATCACAATCAGCCCGTCGAGGGGAGCGCGGATGGACATCTTCTCGGCATTCGTCTCCGCCTGACGCATGGCGTTGCCGGCGCGGTCGCGGCGAATCTCGAGGATCCTGAGGTCGGCTGCGGCGGCACGCCGCTTCAACTCGTAGGTCGCCTTCAACTGCTTCAGCCTCGCGCTGGCTTCCTCGAGTGTCTGCTGATTCTTCTCGACCTGGATTCTGGGCAGCATCTCGTTCTTGACCATCTCGAGCTCGGCGCGGCCGAGCGCGCTTTCTGCCTGCTTCAGCTCGCTGTCGTCACGAGCGCGCGCTGCCCGCGCCTCGGCGTCCTTCTTCCGAATCTGTTGCTCGAGATCGTTGTGCTCCGCGCGTCGGTCGAGGGCGTTCTTCAACTGCTCCTGACGATCGAACTCGACGACGAGGTCTCCCTGCTTGACGATGCTGCCTGCCTTGGCGAGGCGGGTGATGACGAGGGAGTTCGTGTTCTGGCCGGCCAATCGAGGCGCAAACAGCGTCCTCGCATGGACCGCTTCGACCGTGCCTGCCAGACGAAGCGAGCGAACGAAATCGCGGCGAGCGACGGTCGAGCTGGCGTGACGACGCCCGCGCGCGCTCCCAACCGAGGAGCGGCCCGCCAGCATCGCGGCGCCGGCGCCAGCCGCCGCAAGCAGCAGCGCTGCTGCTGCCATCCAGCGCCGTATTCGTACGGTCCGTGCCATTGCCGAGGGTAGCTCCGCTTATCAGACGGCCGCGCGTCCGGCTTGGTTGGTGATTCGGGCGGCTCGGACGCGCCCGCCCGGGCGGTGTGATTAGACCCCAATTTGGGTTGAAACGGCCACTGCTGGTGGTGCCAGCGTTAGGCCCGCTATGCGATTGCTTCGAGAATTCTGTCTAGTTACCGCATGACGCGGCGCGCCAGAGGCGCGCCCCGCCGGAGCGGCCCGCCTTCGCGCCACAGGCGCTACGGCGCGTCCGCCGTAGCCTTGGCGGAGGCGGAAGCGGGGCGAAGGGGTCCCCGCGAGCGACGGCGATCGGGGGCCCGGCGGGGCGAAGCCCCCCGGTCTAATCAAGATGCCACGGGAGCGGCCGTCGGGTCGTATGCGAGGTTGGGCGCGAGCCACCGCTCGGCATCCTCGACGGTGATGTGCTTCCGCTTCGCGTACGACTCCAGCTGATCGCGTCCGATCCGGCCGACGTTGAAGTATCGCGCCTCGGGATGGGAGAAGTAGAGGCCGCTCACGCTCGCTGCGGGCAACATCGCGGCATGCTCGGTCAGGGTGATGCCCTGCTTCGCGGCCTCGAGGAGCTGGAACAGCTTGAACTTCTCGCTGTGGTCCGGGCACGCCGGATATCCGAACGCAGGCCTGATCCCGCGGAACTTCTCGGCGATGATATCCTGGGGCGCGAGCTGCTCGCGCTCGCCGTACCCCCAGTCCTTGCGCGCCTGCGCGTGCAGATACTCGGCGAACGCTTCCGCGAAACGATCAGCGAGCGCCTTCACCATGATCGCGTTGTAGTCGTCATGGTCCTGCTCGAATCGGCGTACCACCTCCTCAGCGCCAAGGCCGGCCGTGACCGCAAACATACCGATGTAGTCCGGCACCCCAGCATTCCGAGGCGCGATGAAGTCCGCGAGCGAACGATTCGGCCGATCGTCAGGTATCACGTCCTGCTGGCGAAGCATCGGAAACCGAATGAGCTCGCTGCGCCGCGAATCATCCGTGTACACGACGATGTCGTCGTCCACGGTGTTCGCCGGCCAGAACGCGTAGGCGCCACGCGCGGCAAGCAGCTTTTGATCGATGATGCGCTGCAGGAGCGTGCGTGCGTGCTCGTACAACTCGCGTGCGGCTTTCCCGTATTCGGGATGGTCCAGAATCCCGGGAAAACGTCCCTTCAGCTCCCATGCGGAGAAGAAGAACGTCCAGTCGATGAATCTTTCGAGCTCCGCAAGCGGCACGTCCACGAACCGACGGCCGATGAACCAGGGCGATGCGATCTCGTGATTCTCCCAGTCGAGCCTCAGTCGGTTTGCACGCGCCTGGTCGTACGAGAGCAGCGGTTTCTCGCGCCGGCCTGAATAACGATCGCGCGTTTCGGCTTGAGCGTCGCGGTTCGCGCGATCGAATGCCGCCTTGCCGGAACCGAGCAGACTCGACACGACGTCGACCGCGCGCGACGCGTCGAGCACGTGCACGACCGGACCGCTGTACTCGGGCGCGATCTTCACCGCGGTGTGTTGCCGGCTCGTCGTGGCGCCGCCGATGAGCAGCGGGACCTTGAAGCCGCGGCGCTCCATCTCGCGCGCGACGAACACCATCTCGTCGAGCGACGGCGTGATGAGGCCGCTCAACCCGATGATGTCGGCCTTCTGCTCGATCGCGGTGTCCAGAATCTTCGCCGCCGGAACCATGACGCCGAGATCGACGACCTCGTAGTTGTTGCACCCGAGGACGACGCCAACGATGTTCTTTCCGATGTCATGGACGTCTCCCTTGACCGTCGCCATCACGATGCGCCCGTGCGACGAATGCGTCAGCCCGAGACGCTCCTTTTCTTCCTCCATGTACGGCAGCAAGTACGCGACCGCCTTCTTCATGGCCCGCGCGCTCTTGACGACCTGCGGCAGAAACATCTTCCCGGCGCCGAACAGATCGCCGACGATCTTCATACCGTCCATGAGCGGCCCTTCGATGATGTCGAGCGGCCGCGCGTACTGCTGACGTGCTTCCTCGACGTCCTGATCGATGTAGTCGATCACCCCATGAACCAGAGCGTGCGACAGGCGCGCTTCCACCGTGCCCTGCCGCCACGCTTCGTCGGCGTCCTTCTTCTTGCCTGAGCCTTTGACGGTTTCGGCGAACTGGACCATCCGTTCCGTCGCGTCGGGACGCCGATTGAAGATGATGTCCTCGACGCGCTCGAGCAGATCCTTCGGGATGTCCTCGTACACGACGAGCTGACCGGCGTTGACGATACCCATGTCCATGCCGGCCCTGATCGCGTGATACAGGAACGCCGAGTGGATCGCTTCGCGCACGACGTCGTTGCCGCGGAATGAAAACGAGAGGTTGCTGACGCCGCCGCTGACCTTCGCGCCCGGGCACGCGGCCTTGATGATGCGCGTGGCCTCGATGTAATTCACCGCGTAGTCGTTGTGTTCCTCGAGGCCCGTCGCAATGGCGAGAATGTTCGGGTCGAAGATGATGTCAGTGGGATCGAATCCAGCCGTTTCGGTGAGCAGCGTGTACGCCCGCTGGCAAATCGAGACCTTTCGCTCGATCGTGTCCGCCTGCCCGATCTCGTCGAACGCCATCACGACCACGCCAGCGCCGTACCGCTTGATGGTTTTCGCCTTGTTCAGGAAGTCCTCTTCACCTTCCTTGAGGCTGATCGAGTTCACCACGCTCTTGCCCTGGACGCATTTCAGGCCTGCCTCGATCACCGACCACCGCGAGCTGTCGATCATCGCCGGGACGCGCGCGATCTCCGGCTCCGTCGCGATGTAACTGAGGAACGTCGTCATCGCCTGCTCGGAGTCGAGCATGCCTTCGTCCATGTTGACGTCGATCATGTTCGCGCCGTTGCGAACCTGTTCCGCCGCGACCTGGACGGCTTCGGCGTAGTTGCCGCCCTTGATGAGACGAGCGAACCGCGCCGAGCCGCTGACGTTGGTGCGCTCGCCAATCATTTGAAAGTTGCTGTCGGGGCGAATGATGAGCGGCTCCAAGCCGGCGAATCGCGAAAAGCCGGGGCTCGGGGTTTGGGACTCGGGGTTCGCTGGGGGCCCGTGGAGCGCCTGTGGCTCGTATTCCGATTCAGATGGTTTTGCGAATCGCGAATCCCGAACCCCGAATCCCGGCATGCGACGCGGCGGCAGGTCTTTCACGGCCGCCGCGATCGCACGAATGTGATCCGGTGTCGTCCCGCAGCAGCCGCCGACGATGTTGACGAAGCCGCTCGTGACGAAATCCTTCAGCAGCGCGGCCGTCTCCTCCGGCTGCTCGTCGTACTGGCCGAAGGCGTTCGGCAGGCCGGCATTCGGATAGCTGGTGACGTAGCACCCCGCGATTCGGGAGAGCTCGGCCAGGTAGGGGCGCATGTCGCGCGCGCCGAGAGCGCAATTGATGCCGATCGTGAACGGCTGCGCGTGATGCACCGAGATGTAGAAGGCGTCGAGCGTCTGGCCCGAGAGCGTCCGTCCGCTGCGATCCGTGATTGTCACCGAGATCATCAGCGGCAGCCGGACGCCGCGTTCTTCGAACACCTGCTCGATGGCGACGATGGCTGCCTTCGCGTTGAGCGTGTCGAAGATCGTCTCGAGCAGCAGCACGTCGACGCCGCCTTCGAGGAGCCCGCGGACCTGCTCCTCGTACGCGGCACGGCATTGGTCGAACGTCATCCCGCGAAACGCCGGGTTGTTGACGTCGGGCGAAATCGAAAGCGTGCGGTTCATCGGGCCGAGCGATCCCGCGACGAAGCGCGGACGGTCCGGCGTGTTCGCGGTCCAGTGGTCGGCCGCGGCGCGCGCGAGCCGCGCGCCCGCGACGTTGAGCTCGCAGACGAGATGTTCGAGTCCGTAGTCGGCCTGCGCGATCGCCGTGCTCGTGAACGTGTTGGTCTCGATGATGTCGGCGCCGGCCGCAAGATACTCGTGATGGATCGCGCTGATCACGTCCGGGCGCGTCACGTTGAGCAAGTCGCCGTCGCCGCGCAGATCTTTCGGGTGATCGCGTAACCGCTCGCCGCGAAAGTCGGCCTCGGTCAGCCTGTAGCGCTGAATCATGGTGCCCATCGCGCCGTCGAGCACGAATACGCGCTCGTCGAGCAACCTGGCCAGCGTGTCGAATGTCGGGCTGAATGTGGGCATCAACGATCCTTTGCGTTGCTGGTCCTTCTGGAACGCGCGGACGCTGAATCGGTCGCCGGTTTCCGCGCGCTTGCGATCAGGACGGTGAAGGCATGGGTTGGCTCGGCGGTCGCGGGCTTGCCCGCCGTAGCACGCACCGCGGAGGTGGGACGCGCGCCGATCGTTACCTTGATATCGGTCATCGCGGCGCCTTCCAGCAGCGCCGTCAACGTGCTGTCCGAGAAACCAAGCCAGTGATCGCCGAGCCGATCGCGAACCCAGCCCTCGCTGTGCTCCCGCAGGTCGAGGATCAGCATGCGCCCGCCGGGAACCAGAATGCGCGCGGCTTCGCGAACGGCGCGCGTGGGGTCCTGCGCATGGTGCAGCGCCTGTGAGAGCAATGCCACGTCGACGCTGCCGTCGCGAATCGGCAGCCGCTCCAGCTCACCACGTTTCCAGATGACGTTTTTGACGCGGCGGCGCGTCGCGAGCGCGCGGGCCCGTTCGAGCACCGCGGGCGAGCGATCGACAGCGATCACGCGCGACGCCCATCGGCTGGCTTCGACCGTCAGGTACCCTTCGCCACAGCCCAGATCCGCGACGCGAAGCGGTGGAAGCAGATGTCCGAGCGCTCGAGCCCAGGCGGCCCAGCTGCGCCCCGGCACGAGCTGCCGCTCGTTCATGTCGGGACCGCCGTGCAGGTCGAAGTTCTCCTTCCGCACGCGCCGGACCTCCGCGAGCCGGACGTCGTCGGCGCGGCCCGTGGTACGCGTCGCCTGCTCGAAGTGCGATCGCAGGAACGTGGCGAGTGGAGCGAGGCCGTCCTTCCCGTCCGTCAGCGCCGGCGACAGCTGAAAGTACGTGTACCCGCCCTCGCGCTCCTCGCTGATGAGGCCGGCGTCTTTCAAGAGCCCGAGATGGCGCGATACTCCGGACTGCGCGATGCCGAGAATCGACGTGAGCTCGCTGACGTTCAGCCGTTCGGCGTCGAGGAGCCGCAACACCCGCAGCCGCACGTCGTCGCCGAGCAGGCGGAAGAGCGAGGGCGCGTCTTGCACATCTATAAATCTATATTAGTGGATGTCAGAGATGCAACCTGTGAGTGCCAACGACAGAAACCAAAGGGATGCTGAAAACGCATCCTGAATGGCAGATGGTAAATGGAAAATGGAAAAAACCTGGGCATTCCCATCTCCGCCATTTTCATCAGGCCGGCTTTTTGTCACCGGCCTGCGAGAAATTAGAAGTGCGGGTGAGCCGAGCGAACCATACCGCAACCACTCTACTTCTAGATTCAGGATTCCAATCTAGTGGTGCTGCTCCAGCCACTCGGCCAACCGAGGGCGCTCCCGTTCTGCGAGCCCGGCACATGACCTGATTCGATCGAGCGCCTGCGAGAGCGTCCGCTCCGCATCCGGCACTTTGTGGGTGGCGAAGAACTCCTTGATTTCCTCCACGCGCTTCGAATCGCAGAACGACGACAGCGCATTGACGATGACGGTATTTCCGACGAACTCGCCGGTCTTCCTCTGCACGTCGTCCCATCGGACCCGCAGGAGATGCCACGCCACGTCGCGCGCCGCTTCGTTCGCGAGCAGCTGGGCGATCACCAGCTTCGTGTCCTGCGATCGCACGCCTGGGCCGAGCGCGTAGTCCATCGTTCGGCGCGCCAGCGCGGGGTCGCTGAAGTTGGCGAGCCCGTACAGATAGCGATAACGTTCCTCCGGGTTGACGGCGGCTTGACTGCGCGCCAGGTACTTCTCGTACAACGCTGCGCCGCCTTCCAGCGCCGCGAGATTCACGACGACGTTGAGAAGCGTGGGGTCGAGCGAGCCCGGGCTGGCAAGATCCTGCTCCACCAGCTGACGCGACTTGGCAAGGATGGCGGCGTCGCGGCCGGTCTTGCCCAGCGCCGTGATGACCGTGGCCCGGAGCGCACGCCGATCGTCGTCGTCGGTCGCGCCTTCCCCTGATGTCGGTGTATCGGACCAGCCGACGGCCGTGGAGGCTGGCGCGAGAAGCGTTCTCACCCAGGTGCGGTATTTCGGCCGGGTTGTGTCGGTCGTCACATTCTCGTCAATCGTCGACAATATTCCGGTCAGCGTGCTCATCACCTGCGCCGTCCGTTCCGCAGCAAAACCTGAGGCGAGATCCTGAAACGAGCCCACGTCGTGACGGCCGGCTTTGACGAGGGCCCATTCGTCGGACAGCGCCGCGATCCGTTCGGCCGGCTCCAGCGATGAGACGTTCGCGGCGAGCGATCTGACGGCTTCCGCTGAAAGCGCCGTGCGGTAGTACCCCCGCGCGCCGGCGTTCGTCACGATCGATGGCTGACATTTGTCGAACGCGACGGCGTGGCGTTCCTGTACCAGCATTTCGCAGATTGTCTTCCCGGATGCCGTTCGAACGCAGACCGGGATTTGCCACTGCGCCGAGGACCCGCCATACGACGTGTGGTCGGTGCCATATCGCTCCTGCGTGAGCGTCGCCGATCCGCGTCCTCCCTGGCACGTCAAATCGACGTTCACGAGCGGCAGCCCCGGTTGATCGACGAACGTCGCCATCACGCGATCGACCGGCTTGCCGGTCGCAATCGCGAGCGTGCCCCAGAAGTCCTCTGCCGCGGCGTTGCCGTACTTGAACTTCTCGACGTAGGCATTGACGCCCGTCCGAAACGCCTCTGGACCAGCCCACGATTCGACCATCCGCAGCACTGCCGCTCCCTTCTCGTAGGCGATCGGATCGAACAACTCGCTGATCTCGGCTGGCGTGGACGCTCTCGTGCGGATCGACCGCGTGGACGGCAGCGCATCGAGGTTCATGGCGGTCTGGTTCGCACTGACTTCGACCAGCTCCATGTGCCATTCCGGCTTCCACGCCGCAACCGGTTTGGTCTCCATCCAGTTCGCGAAGCCTTCGTTGAGCCAGATGTCGTCCCACCAACGCATCGTGACGAGATCGCCGAACCACTGATGCGCCATCTCGTGGGCGAGCACCGTGGCGATCGATCTCCGCGTCGTGACGGATGCTTTCTCGTCGGCCAGCAGGAGCGTCTCTCGATAGAAGATGGCGGCGGTGTTCTCCATCGCTCCAGCGGCAAAGTCGGGAACCGCAACGACATCGAGCTTCTTGAACGGATAGGCAATCGAATAGTAGCGGTTGTAGTACCGCATGATCTGCTGCGCCGATTCGAGCGCGAACCCGGTCAGGGCCTTCTTGTCCGGCGTCGAACAGATGCGAATAGGAATCCCATCCGCAGCGCCTTCGTTGCAGACGAAATCGCCGACGGCGAGCGCCACGAGATACGTCGACATCCTTGGTGTCGCCTCGAATTTCACGCTGTGCTTGCCCCGCGTCGGACCAGGTGCGTCGGAGACGATCGCGCCGTTCGAGATCGCCTGGTCGCCATCGTCGACGATTGCCGTCAGCGCGAAGGTCGCCTTGTACGCCGGCTCGTCGAACGACGGAAACATGCGGCGGGCATCCGTCGCTTCGAACTGCGTCACCGCGTAACGGCGATTGTTGGCCTTACTGAGATAGAGCCCGCGCAGCTGATCGTTCAGGATGCCGGTGTATTTAATGTGGATCTCGGCCTCGCCGGCAGGTAACGCAGCTGGCACGCTGAACGTCGCCTGCTCGTTCGCGGCATCCAGCTTGACGTCCGCCTTTTGCGTGCGACCGTCCGTCGAAATGCTGACCTCTTCGAACGTAATCTCGGCGGCGTTGAGCACGACCGTTGACGATGGCGCGGTCAGACTGATCCGGATCGTTTCGTCACCTGCGAAAGTCGCGGCGGCAAGATTCGGCGCCACGGTGATGTCGTAGTGAACGGGCGTGACGTTCGTTGGCAGACGTTGCGCGCGCGCGGGCTCGGCGAAGACGAGGAGAAGGAGAAGCAGAGTCACCGCACGTGCCATAATCCCTCCGTGGCGAGTGGACCAGATCTCTCAGTGTACTCGACGGCTTCGGCACTGGCGGCGCTCGTGGTGGGACATGGCGCGGGCGCGGGACAGAAGAGCCCCTTTATGGTACGAGTGGCCCGCGGACTCTCGGCGCGCGGAATCGGCACCGCGACGTTCGACTTTCCGTACATGAAGGCGCGGCGCAGCGTTCCCGATCGTGCGCCTGTGCTCGAGGCATCGTGGCGCGAGGCGATTGCCGCTGCACGCCGCGAATTCGGCAGGCTGCCGCTCTTCATCGGCGGCAAGTCGATGGGCGGCCGCATGGCATCTCACGTCGCCGCGCAGGGAGAGCCGGTTCGCGGGCTCGTCTTCTTCGGATACCCGCTGCACGCGCCCGGGAAGCCGGACCAGAAGCGTGACGCGCATTTACCGCAGATCGCATCGCCGATGCTGTTCGTGCAGGCGACACGGGACCCGTTTGGCACCACCGACGAGATCCGAAAGTTGTTGCCGTCGCTGCAGCGCGCAACCATCTACGAAGTCACTGGAGGAGATCACTCGCTGAAGGTTTCCTCCGCCAAAGCGAAACAGGACGAGGCCATGGAGCGGGTCCTGGACGCTGTCGCCGAGTGGATCAAGAAGAATTGCTGATTCACTTATCCTTCAGCCTTCAACGCGCTGGTCGGATCCGGGCGGTTTCGACGCGGGGTTGTCATCAGGCGCGCTGCGGCCGTGGGGCAGGCGACAGCAGCCGTTTCGTCTTTGCCTGCAGCACGATGGTTTCGAGACGGCGCACTTCAGCAACTGCGACCTCCCGCCCGAACGCCGTCAGGCGATAGTATCGACGCCGTTCGTCGTCGAGCGAAGGGTCCGGACGTTCGGCGGTCTCGACGACGAGGCCGTCACCGAGGAGACGCCGGAGGAGCGCGTACAACGTCCCGGCGCCCAGCGCGACGTCCCCTTCGGTGCGCCGGGCGACCTCCTTGATAATCGCGTAGCCATGCTTGTCGCCGTCGGCAAGGGCAAGCAGTACGTGAAGCATGGCGGGCGTGAGCGGCAGGAGCGTGCGGGGATCCCGTTTGCGAGTCACATCGGTGTTATATATCGCTTAACGCTATATTGTAAAGTACGACGATACACTATGACGGTCACCTCTTTATCAATAGCCACGACGACGCACGGGCGCGTGCTGGTGCGTGCGTCACCCGGAGCAGCCGCGGGGCTCCTGGTCGGATTCCATGGATACGCTGAGACGGCCGAGAGCCAACTCGAACGCCTGTCCACCATCGCTGGCGCCGGTTCGTGGACGCTCGTGTCGATTCAGGGGCTGAACCGCTTCTATCGAGGACGCTCGCGCGATACGATCGCTGGCTGGATGACGCGCGAGGACCGCGAGACGGCAATCGCCGACAACATCGGGTACGTGGACGCCGTCCTCGCGACGGTGTGCAGCCGGTATGCGATCGGCGCAACTTCTGCCACAGGGGACAGGTCCCTCAAGGAGACTGTCCCCTTGGTCTGCGTGGGCTTTTCGCAGGGCGTGGCGATGGCGTGTCGCGCAGCGGTCCGGGGCCGGCACAGGGTCGACGCCATCGTCGCGGTGGGCGCCGATGTGCCGCCCGAGCTCCTCGCTGATGGCTTGGTGCGATTTCCGCCAGTTCTCCTCGCGCGCGGATCACGAGACGAGTACTACACCCAGGCGATCATGGACGCCGATGTCGATGCCCTCAGTCGTCGCGGAACGGTCGTCCGTTCACTCGTCTTCGAGGGCGCACGAGTGGCATGCGTCGGTGTCGGCCGCTGCAGGCGAGGTGCTTGCGACGCTGCGCGCGGGATGACGCTGCGCGCGTTCGCTCTCTGCGGTCCAACAACGAGGCCCCTCCCTACTTGCGCGCGCGTCTTCCGCGTGTGCCGCGCCTGCGCTTCCTCTTTATCCGGGGGACGTTGTCCCCCGGACCCCCTTACGCGGTCGCTCGCGGGGCCCCGCATCCCCGCTCCGCTCCCGCGGCTCTCTCGCTGCGCTCGTTCGCTCTCTGCGGTCCAACAAACGAGGCCCCTCCCTACTTGCGCGCGCGCGTCTTCCGCGTATGCCGTGCCTGCGCTTCCTCGACGGAGTGGGACTTGGTCAGCGTGGTGTCCTTTTTCGCCATCGCGACCAGGCGACTGTAGTATTTGCGCAGCGCCTCGAGCTCCTCTTCGGTCAGATCCTCCACGTCGATCAAGCGATTGCTCGCGCCTTCCATCGCCGCCACGAGCTCGTTCAACTTCAATTGAATCGCCAGCGAGTCCTTGTTCTGGGTCCGTTGAATCAGGAACACCATCAGGAACGTGACGATCGTCGTGCCCGTGTTGATCACGAGCTGCCACGTATCCGAGAAGTGGAAAAGCGGACCGATGGCGGCCCAGACGATGATCGCGCCGCATGCGACGGCGAACGCGGATGTGCTGCCCGTCCACCGCGTGACGGTCGTCGAGAATTCTTCGAAACGCCGGCCGATCGCAGTCATGTTCGCGGGCACAGTACCCTCCGAGCCTTCGGCTGAAGCAATGCTCGTGCCCCGATCCAAGTGCCAAGTGCCGAGTGCCAAGTGCCCAGTGCGGGCGGCCACGCAATTCAGCGCCACTCGTAGCACTTGGCACTGAGCACTCGGCCGTAGGCACTCGGCACGCCCCGGGCGTCGGCGATCTATAGTGAGCAGATGCACCTCAGCACCCTTGGCCATCCGACCGATGTTGCCACACCCGAACCGCCGGTTACCCGCAGCCGGCGGCGCGAGGAGATTCCCGATCGCTACAAATGGAACCTCGACGACATCTTCACCACCTGGGAAGAATGGGAGAGCGCCTACCAGCGGCTGAGCACGGGAATCGATCGATACGCCGCACTGAAGGGCACGCTCGCGCAAGGGGCCCAACGTCTGCTCGAGGCCTTCAAGCTCTCGGAAGAGCTGGGGCAGCTCGCGTATCGCGTCTGGTACTTTCCGTCGTTGCGATACGACGAAGATCAACGCGACAACACGGTCAACGCAAAACGGCAGCGGGTGCAGATCCTGTTCGCGCGCTGGAAGCAGGCCGAGTCCTGGTTCAACCCCGAGCTGCTGCAGATTCCGCTCGAGACGGTTCGTCGATGGATGGACGAATCGGAAGCGCTCGCGCTGTACCGCTTCGCGATCGAAGACCTGTATCGACAGCAGGAACACGTGCTGGACGAAGCCGGCGAGCGGCTGATGTCGCTCGCGAGCCGGCTCGCGGCATCGCCCAACGATGCGTATTGGGCGCTCTCGACCGCTGACGCGAAGTTCCCCACGATCACGCTGGCGAACGGCGACGAGGTGACGGTCTCGTACGGACAATATCGAGCGATCCTCGCCACGCGTCGCGAGCAGGCTGATCGCGCCGCCGCATTCAAAGCGCTGCACGACGTCTATCAGGTCAACCTGAACACCCACGCGACGCTCTACAACGGCGTCTGCCAGCGCGACTGGTTCCAGGCACGCGCGCGCGGCTACAAATCGACGCTCGAAGCAGCGCTGCACGGCAACAACATCCCCACGTCGGTCGTCGAGAACCTGATAACGACGACTCGCGCCGGCGTCGAGCCGCTGCACCGATACCATCGCCTCCGCCGCAAGGTGCTGGGCCTCTCCTCGTACCACGTCTACGACTTCTCCATCCCGATCGTCACATTCGAGAAGAAGTACTTGTACGACGATGTGCTCGACTGGATCGTGACGTCGCTGGAGCCGCTCGGGGCCGATTATCAAACGCGCATGCGCGAGGGATTCTCAGGGCGCTGGATCGACGTGTACGAGAACGACGGGAAGCGCTCGGGCGCCTATTCAGCGCCCGTGTACGGGACGCATCCGTACATGCTGCTCAACTATACCGACACGCTCGACGACATGTTCACGCTCGCGCACGAGATGGGGCACTCGATGCACACCATCCTCTCGCACGAGACGCAGCCGTTCGTATACTCGAACTACACGATCTTCGTTGCCGAAGTGCCGTCGACGCTCAGCGAAGCGCTGCTGCTCGAGTACATGCTGAAGCGATCGACGGATCCTGCCGAGCGGATCGTGCTGCTGCAGCATGCCATCGACAACATCACGGGCACCTTCTACACGCAGGTGCTCTTTGCCGACTACGAGCTGCGCGCGCATCGACTGACGGAGCAGGATCAGCCCATCACCAGCGACATCCTCACGGAAATCTACACGGGGTTGCTCAGCGACTATTACGGCGACGCCCTGGACACGAATTCGCAGACCGGGATCACGTGGGCGCGGATCCCGCACTTCTTCAACTCGCCGTACTACGTCTACCAGTACGCGACGTGCTTCGCATCGGCCGCCCGGATCGCGCATGCGATCACGCACGGCAGCGACGCGGACAGGCGTGATGCACGCGAGCGGTTCCTGACGTTGTTGCGGTCGGGAGGGAACGATTATCCGATGACGCAGCTTCAGAAAGCCGGGATCGATCTCCGCGAGCCGGACACAGTCCGGGCGATCGTCGATCAGCTGGACGATCTCGTCACGCGCCTCGAGCAGGAACTCGCGCGACTGTAGCGAGTCATTTCACCTTCACGCCCTTGATCACCACCGCTTGAATCGGCACGTCGTCCATGCCCTTCGCGACGCCTGTCGGCACGGCTGAGATGCGATCGACGACGTCCATGCCCGTCAGCACGCGGCCGAAAACTGCGTAGCCGAAGTCCGCCGGCGTAAACCCTTGGTGATCGAGTTGGGCGTTGTCGCCGACGTTGATGTAGAACTGCGACGTCGCGCTCCGCAGCGCACGCGTCCGGGCCATGGCGAGCGTCCCGCGCACGTTTCGGAGGCCATTCGTCGCTTCGTTCTGAATCGGCGCACGTGTGGGCTTCTCGTCGAGCGCTGCCGTAAAGCCGCCGCCCTGAATCACGAACCCGCGGACGACCCGGTGGAAGATCGTTCCGGTATAGAACCCTTCCAACGCGTACGAGAGAAAGTTCTCGACCGACACGGGCGCCTTATCCTTGAACAGCTCCACGGTGATGTCTCCCAGGCTCGTGGAGATGACGGCGACCTGGTTGCCAGGCGCCGGCGTGGCGGGTATCTGCGGGCTCGTCTGGCTGAAAGCGAGCAGGAGCTGAAGGATGCGAAACATCGGGGGATTGTACTGCCTCGGTGTACGCCCTCGGACACCCGATGTTCGTGTCGCCCGCAACCGAACACTTAACCGAAAAAGGGAAAAGAAAAAAGAAAAAAGGGAAAAGGGAAAAGGGAGAAGGGGAGAAGGGAAAGGATGGCGCACGATTCAATTTGCCGGATCGAAAATCTTTCACGAGGGCCCACGTCGGCGTGCGGGCCCGTGCGCTACAATGGGACCGAAAAGTTCCGCCGCGAGCGTCAGGGAAACGGCAGTCATCGTCCGGCAGCGAAAGAGACAACCCCGGGTCCCACCGCGCGTTCTGTTGCGCGGTGGGGTGGAACGCGCAGGGTGCGCAGGGAGATTCGCGATGGCGACAGAGCTCCGGGACGAGCAGAAGGAGCTTGCGGACTTCATCCGCGTCGGCTCGAAGCGCGGACCGCAATGCTTCGGCAGTTACTTCGACGACCACGGTGGATCGTGCGCGCTCGGTGCGGTCTACGAGGGCGTCTATCACCTCCCGCGCGAGCACGGCAAGCTGATACCCGATCACCTCGAGCGGCTCTTTCGGTGCCTCGACGAGGTGACCAAGCGATGCCCACAGGGCTGCGGTAAGCGGCTGCCACTGGCGTCGATGATCGTTCACCTCAACGACGATCACCGGCTCACCCGCGAGCAGATCGCCGAGTGGCTCACTCAAGAGAGCAACGGATAGAGCAATTGTGAATTGCGAATTGTGAATTAAGCAGCAACTGGCCAATATCGACGCGTCGGACGACTTGAACCATGGCAAGGCAACCCAAATCGTCCGGACCGCCGGTTTGAGCGAGGCGCCTGTTGATTCACAACTCACGATTCGCAATTGAAGTAAGGCTTCTGCATGTCCTTCCTCGATCGTTTCAAGCTACAACCCAAATGGAAGCACGCGGATCCGGCGGTGAGGGCGGCCGCGGTTGCCGAGGTTCCCGACGATCCCGAACATCAGGCGACGCTGCTGGAGCTCGCCGCTGACGAGGACGTGCGCGTCCGACGCGCGGCGCTCGCTCGCATCGACGCCGTGGAAGATCTCGTGCGTTTCGCCGGGAGCGAGCGCGACGAGGATCTGCGGCGCGAGCTCGCCGAACGGCTCGTCGCGATTGCTATCCAGCCCGCCGATAGCGATGGCGCCGCTGCGCTGGCGCTCGAGGGCTTGAACGATCAGAAACAGTTCGCCGCAATCGTGAGGACCTCTCCGTTCGAGACGGTCCGCACGGCGGCGCTCGGCCGCATCCATGACGCGAAGCTGCTGGGTGGTGTCGCGCGTCAGGCGGCGGATCCACAAACGGCGGCCGACGCCGTCGCGCGAATTGCCGACGCATCGGAGCTCGTCACGATTGCGCTCAAGACCGATCACAAGGATGCCGGCATCGCGGCGCTCGAGCGAGCCGTCGACGCAAGCACGCCGACGGGTGACGAGCGCGCGACGCTGGACAAGATCGCCACGCGGGCGCAGAACAAGTCGGTCGCCAAACGCGCGCGAGCGATGCTGCAGGCCATGGACGAGGCGGAAGCCGCAAAACGCGCGGCGCTCGAGCAATGGCAGCAGCGCATCGCCGCCGTGATGGCGCGCGTCGACGCGCTCGCCGCCTCGCCGGCCACTCCGGATGCGCGGTTCCAGCTCGGCGACGCCGACGCCGAATGGCGTCAGCTGGCCACCGAAGGCCGCTTCGAGGTCGACGCCGATACGCTCAACCGGTTCGGATCGCTCGTCGCGGCTGCGCACGCCGCAATCGACGCTCATGAACGTCGCGAGGCAGAACGGCGCGCGGAGGAGGAACGTCAGGCTGCGATTCGCGCGTCGCGATTGGCGCTCTGCGAGCGAGTCGAGGCGCTGAGGGGCGACGATGCGCTCGATGAGGTGGAAAAGGCGCGGGCGGAATGGGAGGGTCTGCCGGCGCCGACTGAGCAGGCGCTTGCCGACGCCGAAGCCCACGCGCGATTCGAGGACGCGTGCCGTCAAGCCATCGAACGTCATCGCAATCGTCAGGAGCTGCAGCGAATTCACGCTCGTCTGAGCGAGCTCGCCGAACAGGCCGAGGGACTCTCCAATCTCGAGGTGACACCCCAGGAGACGTGGAAGGCCGTGACTGCGGAGTGGACGACGCTGCTGCCCCAGGGCGACGAGCTCGATGCCGCGGTCGTCCAACGATTCACTGACGCCGAGGCGCGCGTGCGACAGCTGGAAGAGGACCGCAAGGCCGCCGTCGAGCGTGCGCTCCGGCAACATGTGCAGCGTCTCGAGCAGCTGATCGATCGCGTCCACAAGCGCGTTGCCGCTGAAGACCTGACGCTGCGCGAAGCGGATCGCGCCGTCCGCGAGCTGCGCGGTTCCATCGAGGCGCCGCCGGCCGTGGACGAGCGCGAGCAGCACGCGATGGTCGATCGGCTCAAGGCCGCGCTGGCGGCGATCGCGCCGAGGCTCCACGAGCTTCGCGAGATGGATGAGTGGAAGCGGTTCGCAAACGCCGCGGTCCAGGAAGAACTGATCGCGAAAACCGAAGCGCTGCGGGCGAAGTATCACTTCGACACGCCCGAAGGACCAAAGACCGAGGACATCGAGAAGGCCGCGCACGAGCTGCATGAAATTCAGGAGCGGTGGAAGCAGGTCGCCGAAGCGCCGCGCGCGCAGGCGCAAGCACTCTGGCACCGGTATCGTCAGGCAGCCGATCCCATTCAGGCGAAGGCCCGTGAGTTCTTCGCGCAGCGCGCCGAGGAGCGAAAGGGCAATCTCGATCGCAAGATGGCGCTGATCGAGCGGGCGGAGGCGCTCGCCGAATCGACCGACTGGATCAAGACCGCCGACGAGCTGAAGGCGCTGCAGCATGAATGGCAGCAGATTGGGCCGGTGCCGCGGCAGGAACTGCGCGCCACGTGGAAGCGCTTCCGCGACGCGTGCGATCGCTTTTTCACGAGACGCAACGCCGATCTCGCGCAGCGGAAGGAAACCTGGGCGACCAATCTCGCGAGGAAGGAAGCCTTGTGCGCGCGGGCCGAGCAGCTCGCGGCGTCACGCGACTGGGACCGCGGCGCGGCCGAGATTCGTCGCATGCAGGCGGAATGGAAAACGATTGGCCCCGTCCGCCGGAACAAATCGGAGGCGGTCTGGCAGCGATTCCGCACGGCCTGCGATACGTTCTTTGAACGCTACAAACGGCGCGATCAGATCGAGCTCGAAACGAAACAGGCCGATCGCGAAGCGCTCGTCACCGAGCTCGAATCGCTGAGCGCAGCGACACCGAGCGACGGGACGGCGCCGTCGGCCCCGGACGATCTCCTCGATCGCGTGCGCTCGCTCCGCACCCGCTGGAACCAGACGACGCCCGTCGTCCGTCAGGGCGCCGATCCATTGAGCGCGCGCTTCGTCGAGGCGCTGGAGCGAACGATCGCGGCGTATCCCGACAAGTTCAAGGGCACGGAACTGGATGTCGACGCAGGCCGACAGAAAATGGAGAAGCTCTGCGCGCGCGTCGAAGGATTCGTCGCGGATGCTGCTGCGGCGCCGGCCGGTTCATCACAGGCGCTCGCCGACATGCTGCGTGAAGCACTGGCCGCGAATACGATCGGCGGTCGTGCCGGCGAGGAATCCAAGTGGCGCGCGATGGCCGAGGAGGTGCGCCAGGCGCAGAGCTCGTGGACGCGCCTCGGTCCCGTCCCCGGCAACGCCGGCCGCGAGCTCACCGATCGCTTCCATCGTGCGTGCAATCGTTTCTTCGAGCAGTATCGAAGGCGAGTGCCACCACAATCGCCGCAACGAGGGAAGCCAGTCGGGGCAAGGTGAGCCGCGTCGGGATTCGGGGCTCGGAGTTCGGGGTTCGCTTGGTTCGGTCCGCGGCCTTCGAGGAACTAAGCGAATCCCGAACCCCGAATCCCGACCCCCGGCTTCACTGTCCTTTCTGATACACGATCTTCCCGCCCACAATCGTATAAACGACCTGCGCTGTCGGAATCTCGCGCCCGGACACTTCGAGGATGTTTTTCGACAACACGACGATGTCCGCGTACTTGCCGGGCTCAAGGGAGCCCTTCGAGGTTTCCTGGAACGCGGCGAACGCGGGGTTGATCGTGTACGAGCGCAGCGCCTCCATTCGGCTCATGCGCTGATCGGGGTAGAAGACCGTTCCGTCCGCCAGCATCCGGGTGACGCTCGAGTAGTAACCGGCAATCGGATCCACGTCCTCGACGGGCGCGTCGGTGCCGTTGGTGACGACGGCGCCGCTTTTCATCAGTTTCTGCCAGACGTAGGCGCCTTCTTCCGCGCGTTTGGGTCCAAGCCTCGCGAGCACGTACGGCGCATCAGACGTGCAGTGCACGCCCTGCATTGACGCAATGACGCCCAGCTTGCCGAAGCGCGGGATGTCAGCGGCATTGAGGTGCTGCGCGTGCTCGACACGCCAGCGAAGATCTTTCTTGTCCGGATTTGCCTTGAACGCCTCCTCGAAGATGTTCAACGTCTCGCGGTTTGCGCGATCGCCGATCGCGTGGACGCACAGCTGATACCCATGCTGCATCGCCAGCTTCGCCGTCTCTCGAATCTCGTCGACCGGCGTCGTATTGAGCCCTGTGCTGTCCGGCTTGTCGGAGTACGGCTCGAGCAGCCACGCGCCACGGGATCCGAGCGCGCCGTCAATCGCGCGCTTGATCGCGCGGACCGTCAGATGGCCGCCGCCGTAGTCGAGCGTCCTGTATTGCGCCAGCCTGGGCGCTTCGGCCTGATTGCCCTCGCGGACCATCACCCACAGGCGCACGCCCATCTTGCCTTCGTCGACCATCCGCTTCATCAGGTCGATCGTCGCGAACGACGATCCAGCGTCCTGGAAGCTCGTGATGCCCTTCGACAGCACCTCTCGATCCGCGAGCTCCAGCACCTTTCGCGCGCGCGCCGCTGCTTCCTCGGAGGTCGGTCGCGGCTCGCCCGTCCCCGCGCGAATCAAGCGCTGCGCCGTTTCGCGGAACATACCCACGGGCTCGCCGTTCGCGTCCTTCAGGATTTCCCCGCCTTCGGGGTTCGGCGTGCTGCGCGTGACCCCTGACAGCTCCATCGCTTTGGCGTTGGCATAGCTCGCGTGCCCGCTCGCGTGCGTCAGCACGACGGGGTTGTTCGGCGACACGCGGTCGAGAGACGCGTGCAAGGGAAAGCCCTCGACGTTCGGCGCCGGTTTCGTCTTCCATTTCTCCTGATGCCAGCCGCGCCCACGGATCCATTGACCCGGTTTCGCGGTCTTCACCGCCTGCTCGACCATCGCAACGATCTCGTCCCACGAGGTGACCTTCATCAGGTTCAGCTGGAGCTGGGCCTCGCCGACGCCCGTGAAGTGGCCGTGCCCCTCGATGAATCCGGGCATGGCGAACCTGCCGTCCAAGTCAATGACCTTCGTGTTCGGTCCGATGCGGGGCCTGATTTCCGCCGCTGTGCCGAGCGCGGTGATCCGGTCGCCGGTGACAGCGATCACCTGCGCCTCGCCCGGCTTGTCGCTGACGGTCACGATGCGGCCGTTAGTGAGGACGAGGTCAGCCGGGGAGACGGGAGGCTGCGGCTGGGGAGTTCGGGCAACGACCACCGCGAGCCCAGCGGCGGAGAATAAAGACACGATCAAAGCAACGACGTTTCGATTCAGCGCCATGCGTCGCTCCGCCAATTGTCTTCTCCTTTCTCCCTTTCTCCTGTTATGTCTCTTCTCCCGTCTCGTGTTGCCCCTTCCCCGATTCTCGAACAGGAAACAACCTCTCGAAGTTTCCACCGATGATCTTGGCGCGAGTGTTCTCATCGAGGCCGATCGTCCTCAACGCCGCCTCCTGCGCCTCCCAGATCGGTCGCTGCCAACCACGAGGGAAGAACGACGAGTCGGTCCCGAACAGAAGTCGTTCGGATCCCGCGACGGCAAGCGCCTGCCGGAACACCCCGTCGAGCGTCAACCCGGGATAGTACTTGATCCAACCGTTCGAGCTGGACGTATCGAAGTGGATGGTCGGACACTGGTCCGCGGCCATGAGCGCCTCGCGAAAGAATCCAGCCCCGAAGTGCGGAACGATCACCGGCACGCGCGGATGCCGCAACGCAATCGCAGCCACGGCGAGCGGATCGCCCAGACGGAGGTCGAAGGGCGATGGCAGTCCGAGCTTCTTTCGTACGCCGACGGTCAAGACGCCGCAGTGCACGAACACCGCGGCGCGATGCGCATCGGCCGTCTGGAACACGGCTTCGACTCGCTCGTCTTCGAGGCGATATCGGTGCATGGCCGGGAACAGCGCCACGACTCGCATGCGCTGTTCGCCGAGCGCGCGAGTCAGCCGCGCCGCTGCATCGGGTGCGAGCGGATTGAACATGAAGGCGCCAACGAACCGCGACGGATGCCGCGCGATTGCGATGGCGACGGACTCCTCGTCACCCGGAATGCTGGCAATCAGCGACGCACGACGCACCTGGTGCCGATCGAGCTCTGCGACCCACCGATCGGCGAGCGCTTCCGCCGCTCCCGGAGGTTCCCATCCGAGTTTTGCAGACACCGCTGCCGCCCGATCGGCCTGAGGCAACTCGGGAACGTCCTTCGTCAGGATCTCGAGGAACCGCGACGAGAAAAAGTGGCAATGGGCGTCGTTGAGCATCACGCCATTGTAGATTGATGCTTGCTGATTGTAGAGTGCGCGGACTGCTCATTGAGTCTTCGGGATGCGAATCGGGCTCATCTCCGACACACACGGGCTGCTGCGGCCGGCGGTGCCGACCGCGTTGCGCGGCGTGCAGGTGATCCTTCATGCGGGGGACGTTGGTGGCGCCCCGATTCTCCGGGAGCTGCGACGGATCGCGCCGGTCCGCGCGGTCCGCGGCAACGTCGACGCAGCGGACGACCCCGACCTCGAGCCCGAGATCGAATTGACGGCAGATGGCACGACCATCCATGTCAGCCATGGCCACGAGCTCGGAAGCCCGACGCCCGCCACGCTGCTGTCAAGATACTCCGCCGACGTGCTGGTGTATGGCCACACGCACAGGGCGCTGATTCAGCGCACCGGCAGCCGGCTCGTCGTCAACCCAGGAGCCGCGGGGCCGACACGATTCGATATCAAGCCAAGCGTCGCAATCCTATCTATTGAAAAAGGCGACGTACGGGTTGAAATCGTATCGTTGTAGCCGGGGTTCGGGATTCGGGGTTTGTCCGGAATCGAGCGCTTGAGTTCACTCAAGGCCCGGGATCAAACACAGGAGTTCAGAAGGTCAGGAGAAAACGTTCTCATGTTTCCTCCTGTCCTCCTCGTCTCCTGTAGACAACGACGGTCGGATTCGCAGATCGCGTGGAGTCCGAATCCCGAAGCCAGACACGCGTCAGTTACCCAGCGAACTTGTAGCCCATCCCGTGAATCGTGAGGATGTATTGCGGATGCCGCGGGTTGGGTTCGACCTTCTGTCGCAGCCACGCGACGTGAACGTCGACCGTGCGCGTCGATGGCATCGCGTTGTAGCCCCACACTTCGTTGAGCAGCTCTTCGCGGCTCAGCGTGGCACCTCGATGCTCGACGAAGTACCGCAGCAGCTGGAACTCGCGCGCGGAGAGATCGAGTAGAACACCGGCTTTGGTGACCTCGGCGCGGCGGAAGTCGACGCGGATGTCGCCGAACTGGTGCCGCTCGGTGGGATGCTGCGCGGACACGGTGCGCCGTAGCTTCGCTTCGATGCGCGCGAGCAGCTCGATCATCTCGAACGGCTTCGTCACGTAGTCGTCGGCGCCAAGCTTGAACCCAACGACTTTGTCCACGACCTGGCCGCGCGCGGTCAGCATGATCACGGGTGTATCGATGTTTCGCTTGCGCAGCTCCCGCAGGACGTCGAAGCCCCCCAACCGCGGCAGCATCACATCGAGCAGCACGAGATCGAACGCCTCGGCGCTCGCGCGTTCCAGCGCGCGCTCACCGTCCAAAGCGGTCTCGACGATGTAGCCTTCGCGGGTCAGACGATCGGTGAGCGTCAGCACCAGCCCAGGTTCATCTTCGATGAGAAGGAGACGCTTCACGTATGACAGGCAGCCTTCGGGCTCAGTCCAAAGCCCTGAGCCCAGAGCCGATCGTGGTCTCACGCCGAGCCGCGGGCTTCGGCGCGGCGCAACGCTTCGCGATCGCCAATCGGTTCGTCGCTCGCCGACGGCAGAATCACGGTGAACGTGCTGCCGCTCTCCGGCGCGCTCTCGACGGCCACTCTGCCGTGGTGCGCGTCGACGATGCGCTGCACGAGGCTGAGACCGAGCCCGGCGCCCTGGATCTGGGCAGCGACGACGCTCGTCGCCCGGTAGAACGGCTCGAAAATCCGCGACTGTTCGGCTGGAGCAATCCCGATACCTCGATCCGCAATCGAGATGTGCACATCCGTGCCAATCGTCTTCGCGCGCACGCCGATCCATCCGCCGCTCGCGCCGTACTTGATTGCGTTCCCGACGAGATTCTGAAAGACACGGCGAAGCGATGATTCGTCGCCCATCACGGGAGGGAGATCTTCAGGCAGATCGAACTCGACGCGAATGCCTGCCGCCTCGATCAACGAGCTCGACGCTGCAACGACATCACGGAGGACAGGCGCGACACCAACCGGGCACAACGTCAACACGCGCTGACCGGAGTGGATCCCGGCCAGCTCCAGGATCTGTTCCACCATCTCGCTCAGCCGTCGTCCCTCGCCTCGCACCAGCTCTCCGTACTTCCGGATCTGCTGCTCGTCGTCGACGACTCCCTCGGCAAGGTTGTCGGCAGCGGCGCGAATGACGGCGAGCGGCGTTCGAAGCTCGTGAGACACTGCGGCGACGAACTCCATCTGCTGCTGCGCGAGGCGTTGCGCGCGGCGCGTTGAGAGCACGAGCAGTCCCACGCTCGCGCCCAGCACGCCGAGCACCGATGAACTGATCAGAAGGTTTCGGCGGCGCGTCGCTGCGACCGCTCCTTCCAGTGAGCCGGCCGGATGCTTCACGAGCAATCGCAACCGAGGCTGATTGATCAATGGCGGCCGTGGTGTGACCGTCCCCATCTGCGTCTTCTCGGCTGATGACTCAGTTCCCTGGACGAAAAAGACCGAGGCTCCGTCCTTGTACGGAAGCTGGGTCGTACCTGTCGAGAGCGTGACTCGTCCACCGACCATGCTGTCCGAGGGGGTGTTTCGTGAAGACGTCGTGGACGACCCGACCCCACCGCGTGCCGGCGGCCGCCTGGCCAGGAGCGTCGTGAACTGACGCACGTCTGCCGCAACGTTTCCAAACTCCTGGATGCGGATCTGGAACAAGTCGGCTGATACGTCGACCTTCGCGTCCGGCTTCGGCGCGAACTGCGGCGTCGACCGATACCATACGCCACCGTTCGAAGGACTCACGACGGCGAGGTGATAGTCGACGCCATCGCCGCTTCGGAAGTGCTGCTGCGCAATCGCTGGGAACATCTCGTTGACGAGATAGTCGCGATCCAGCAGCAGCACCGTGTACGAGATTCGCGGGATTACCTGCAGCTCGGTTCGCCCGCCGCGCTGATTGAAGATGACGTGCGGGGCCGGAACGACGAGTGCCGGAACGTTTTCCCAGACCATCGCGAGCATCGATCGAATCCAGACGGCGCGATGGTCCGACGTCACCGTCTGCTGGCCGACGAGTTGCGCCCGCACGTCGGCGAGTGCGGGCGGCCAATCGGCCGGTTCGATGAAACCCGTGGACGCGTTGAAGCGCTGCAGCCCCGGTTTCTCGCTGGCGTCTATCGCGACGACGTAGACGTCCTTGATCATTCGCGGATAACGCGCGGTGCTCTGCCAACGGTCGTAACGCGCGGCAAGCCGCGCCGCGATCGACGTCTCCTCCTGCATGGGCTCGAGCTGAAACAGCAGGTGCGCGCGGGTGAGCTCGCGGTCGAAATCCTGCGCGAAGTCGGAGGCGCGCGCGGTCAGGGTCGCCTTCATGCGATCCCGTTCCGCGTCGCTAATCGCGCCAAGCCAGCGGTACTGGACCGTGGCCAGCAGTGCAATCAACCCGAGCAGCGCCGCCGGCAAGGCCAACATCGGCGGCCGGAATCGACCTCGCATGAGCCGAGTCTAGCACGCGGCTCCGCGGGGGGACGGCGGCCCCAGCGAGGTTTTACGTGCTTAACAAATTCTTAGCGCACCGTTAACGACTGGCACGCATCGAACAGGGAACATTGTTCGTCTTAGAGTTCGCTGAGCTGACAGAGCTCACGGACAAGGCTGATCACCACGGAGCCACGACGAACACGAAGAAACAGAAACTGTTCTCCGTGTGCCCCGCGGCTCCGCGGTGGACGGTTTGTCCGTGCCGTCTCCTCCGCTATTTCGTCGAGGATCACATGCCTAATCGCGACGTCACCCACGGGATCATCGCACTCGCGCTCACACTGACCGGCGGAATCCTCACTGCACAGGACAAGGCGACCGAGGTACTTGCCGCAGCGCACAAGGCGCTGGGCGATAAAAAGCTCGACGCGCTGAAAACCCTGAGCGTCGAGGCGACGCTGCAGCGCAATGTCGGCGAGCGACAAATGAGCTCCGATATCGAGTTGCTGCTCGAACTCCCCGACAAGTACGTGCGGTCGGACACGCCCACCGGCGGCGGATTCGTGATTGGAGGCACCACCGGCTTCAATGGCGACAAGGCGATTCTGCCGACGAACACGGCGCCCGCGATGGGTGGCGGGATGATCATCCGAATGGGCGGCCCGGGAGGCGTGTTCAGTACGAACCCTGGCGAGAAGCCCACGCCCGAACAGCAGGAGCAGATGAATCGAACGATGCTGCGCAACGCTCGAGTGGAACTGTCGCGCCTCATGCTCGGCTGGTTCGCCATGGCGCACCCCTCGATCAACGCGCAATTTACATACGCCGGCGAGGCCGAATCTCCAGACGGCAAAGCGCACGTGATCGACGTCAAGGGCAGTGAAGGATTTGCTGCGCGCCTGTTCATCGACGAGCAGACGAACCTTCCGCTGATGGTGACGTATCAAGCGCCCCAGCCGCGGATGATGACGTTCGGCGGTCCGGCTGCCCGGATGGGAGGGGCGCCGGGCCATCAGCTGACCGACGAAGAGCGCAAGAAGATTCGCGAAGACGCAGAGAAGCAGATCCAGGAACTGCAGAAACAGCCGCCGACGATGGTCGACTACACGCTCTTTGTCGACGATTGGCGCAGCGTCGACGGGGTCAAGTTCCCGCACAGTCTCCGCCGCGCTTCCGCCGGTACGACGAACGAGGAGTGGACGGTCAGCCGCGTCAAGGTCAATCCCAAGATTGATCCGAAGAAATTCGAAGGGTGATACGCGGATTCTCGCGGGTATTCGAGGATGCAAGCCCGAGACGCGGATTTCGCCGATTCATGCCGATGACTCACTTGGCCACACGCCAATCGCCGCGACACGCAACATTGCTTGCCGGGGCCCTCGTTGCCTGCATGGTTGCAGCGATCCCGGTTTCGGCAACAGAACAGGCCCGAATGCAAACGGCAACCCTCCGCGTCGTTGTCAAGGATCCAAGCGGCGCCGTCATCCCGGCGGCGCTCGTTCAGGTGAAAGGTGAGGAGCCCGCGACGAGCACGGTCGCGCTCGAAGACGTGCCGTCCGACGGGCAAGGCGTTGCGGTCGCGCGAGAGCTGCCGCCAGGCCGCTATACCGTGTCCGCGAGCTTTCCGGGCTTCGACACCGTCGTGATTTCCGGACTTCGCGTCCGCGCGGGGGACAACCGGCGTGAGATTACCCTTCCGATTCAGCGGATGGACGAGAGCGTCTCCGTCAGTCGTGATCCGGCCACGGCCGCGTCGGATCCGAACAGCGATCGCTTCAGCAACGTGCTCTCCAAAGATCAGATCAACGCACTGCCCGACGATCCGGATGAAATGGAGCAGGTGCTGAAAGACATGGCCGGACCGGGCGGCGTCATCCGCGTCGACGGTTTCCGCGGCGGAAAGCTGCCGCCGAAGTCGCAGATTCGATCGATCCGGTTCTCGAGCGGGATGTTCGCCGCCGAGAATCACAGCGGCGGTCACACGTTCGTCGATATCGTCACGCAACCTGGCATCGGGCCGTTGCGGGGCGGTTTCGATTTCACGTTTCGTGACGATGCCATGAATGCGCGGAACGCGTTCCAGCCCACGAAAGGACCGGAACAGACGCAGCAGTACACCTTCAATCTGAACGGAACGCTGATCAAGAACCGCACGTCGTTCTCGCTGGTTGCGGGCGGCGCGTCGCTGTACGATTCGGCCAACGTCTACGCGTCGCTGCCGAACGGCACGCGCGCGGCGCCGATCCGTCGCCCGGCGGATCGAATCAACTTCAACGGCCGGCTCGATCACGCGCTGACGAAGGCGCACACGCTTCGCGCGTCGTTCCAGCAGAACAACGACGATCAGCGCAACCTCGGCATCGGCAGCTTCGATCTGCCCGGACGCGCGTACTCGCGAACCTCGACCGATAGCATCCTGCGCCTGTCCGAAAGCGGGCCGCTTGCCCGGAAGTGGTTCGGCGAGTCGCGCCTGCAGCTGCGCTGGCGTTCCACCGACGCCAGCTCTGTGCTCGAGGCACCGACGGTGAAGGTCCTCGACGCGTTCACGTCTGGCGGCGCGCAACAGGCAGGCGGCGGTGACAGCACCGAGCTGGAGTGGGCAACGAACATCGACTGGGCGCGTGGAAAGCATGCCGTGCGGATGGGAACGCTCCTGGAAGGCGGCTGGTATCGAAGCGACAGCCACACGAATTATCTCGGCACATTCACCTTCACGAGCAATGCCGACTTCGAAGCGGAACGCCCCGCGACCTACTCGCAGCGAATCGGCGATCCGCTCGTGGAGTACTCGCAGTGGCAGGCTGGCGTCTTCGTGCAGGACGACTGGCGCGTGCGGAAGAACCTCACGTTGAGCTTCGGCGTCCGGCAGGAACTGCAAACGCACGTTGGCGACGGACTGAACATGGGCCCGCGCACCGGGTTCACCTGGTCGCCATTCAAGAGCGGGAAGACGACGATCAGGGGAGGCGGAGGGATCTTCTACGACTGGCTCGAATCGAGCACCTACGAACAGGTCCTGCGTGTCGACGGGTACCGGCAGCAGGACTTGATCATCCAGAACCCCGGTTTCCCCGACCCGTTTGCTGGCGGCGCGGAGCAAACCGTGCTGCCTACGAGCAAGTACCTGCTGGCCCCCGGCCTCGTGATGCCCCAGCGCGCAATCGCGCTCCTCGGGGTGACCCAGCAGTTCTCGCAGACGTTCACCGCGAACATCAATTACAGCCACACGGCCGGATACGACTGGTTCCGGGGCCGCAACATCAATGCCCCGCTCGCGAACGGCCAGCGACCCGATCCGACGTTCGGGAACGTCACACAGGTCGAGTCGACGGCACGGATGCGCGGCGAGACGCTGAACGTCGGCGTGAACTTCAACGTTCCCGCGCGCCGCACGTTCCTCTTCGCCAACTATTCGTGGATACGTCAGCGGAACGATGCCGACGGTCCGTTCAGTCTTCCCGCAAACAGCTACGGCCTCGCGGCGGAGTGGGGGCCCGCCACCGGTGTCCCGCACCACATCGCCAGCGCTGTGATGAACACGACGCTCTACAAGAACATCCGCGTCGGGCTGACGATGAACGCCCTCTCCGGAACGCCCTACAACATCACGACCGGCAGCGACGACAACGGCGACACGGTCTTCACCGATCGTCCGGCCGGCGTCGGACGGAATTCGGCGATGAGCAAGGGCATGTGGGATGTCGGCGCCCGTGTCAGCTACGCATTCGGATTCGGGGATCGGCCTTCGACCGGCGGCGGGCCGATGGGCGGCGGCACGATGATCATCCAGCGGGTCGGGCCCGGAGGGCCGGATGCCGGGGGGCTGCTCGGCGCAATCGGTGGCGGCGGCGCCGAGAACAAGCGAGTCCGCTTCGAGCTCTTCGCCGCCGCACAGAACCTGTTGAACCACGTGAACCCGATCGGGTACTCGGGCGTCATGACGTCGCAGTTCTTCGGTCAGCCGACGGCCGCCATGCCGGCGCGCCGGATCGATGTGGGAATGAGGGTTGGTTTCTGAAGTCGAGCAATCGCGAATCCCACAGAAGGTCAGGAGATCAGGAGGATTTCAGAACTGAATCTCTTGATCTCCTGTTCTCCTGTTATCTCCCTGGGCTCTGACACGAATCTCACCGATCGGTTCAACGATTGCGAACTGGATTCGTTGACGCCGCTCGAATATCCGATCCACCGCGAGAAAGTACGGCAGCGCGAGCGCTGACAGCGCCGCCGCAGCGGCAAAGGCACTCGCGAAACCGAACTCCTGAATCAACCATCCCATCGTTGTCGATCCGGTTCCAATGCCGGTGTCGAATGCGGCCAGGATCGCGCCGAAAGCAGCGCCACGTCGATCCGGTCGCACGCCTTGCATCACGTAGCCGACGTAAACGGGATAGGCCGTGCCGAACCCGGTTCCGAACACCATGGCTGATGCGATCATCCACGCGCGCGTGCCGCCAAACGCGAGGAGCGCGAGACCCAGACTGATGAGGACCAGACACGGCGCGAATACACGCTTGTAGCCGAGTCGATCTCCGAGCCGACCTGCGAACGGCCGCGTCACGAGGATGATGCCGGCGAGCGCCGTCAGGTAGATGCCCTTTGGCGTCGTTCCGTTCGCGTCCGCATAGAGCGCCGCGAAGCTCGTGATTCCGCCGTAGCCGAACGAATAGAGAAACAAGCTCACCGACACGATGAGGACGCGCCATTCGAGAATGCCGCGTGCGCGCGGATTCGGAACGACGGCTCGATCGAGACCGGGGGGCTTCGCCCCGCCGGACCCCCCATCGCCGTCGCTCGCGGGGGCCCCTTCGCCCCGCTCCGCTCCGGCGGGGCGCGCCTGTGGCGCGCCTGACGTCGGTGCGTGTTCGGGAAGACTCCATGCGATTGCCGTCATGATCGCGTTCAGCGCGGCGCCGCCAACACAGAGCCAGACCCAGCCGAGGTGATAGACCCAAAAGCCGACGGTCGGCGCTACGGCGATTGCCGCCACACTCGAGAGCCCCCAATATCCAATTCCTTCGGCCCGGCGCTGCTCCGGCAGCATGCCTGTCATGTACGCAGCCGAGGCCGAGAGCAGGCCGGACCAGAAGATGCCGTGGACCACGACGAGCGCAAGCAGCAGTCGATAGCTGTCGATGACGGCGTAGGCAAGCGAGAAGATCGTCAGCGCGATGCTCGACGTGATCAGCACGCGCTTCTGGCCAACGCGATCGGCAAACGCGCCGGTGAGCGGTGCCGAGAACGCCGACGAGTACGTCAGAAACCCCAGAAAGAGACCGGACGCGAACGTGGACCCGCCGAGATCCAGGATGTGGAACGGCGCGGTCGGGAGCAGTTGAAAGGCCGAGAGAAAAACCGTGAACGTGAACCCGCACATCAGGAAGAAGCGCGGGGTGAAGAGGCGATCGGGCACACAACAGTCTACAGTCGACAGTCGCTCGTCGTCAGTCGCAGTCGCCAGGCCGGGTCGCCACTCTAGGTCGACAGCCGCGATCGTGAATCAGCACTCGTCAAACTGCGATCCGCACTCTATTCTGTCTTCAACGCAATCACAGGGTCGACGCGAGTGGCCCGCAACGCCGGAATGAGACTCGCAACGACCGCAACGACGGAAAGGCCCGCGGCGACACCAACGAACGTGACGGGATCGCCGGGTGTCACGTCGTGCAGGAGGCCGCGCATGAAGCCGGTCGCCCAGACGGCGATCGTCATACCGATGACGATGCCTGCGAGCGCGAGCACGAGGCCGCTTCTCAGGATCAATCGCAGGACCTCGCCGCGACCTGCTCCGACGGCGACGCGAATCCCGATCTCCCGCGTGCGGAGGCTGACGATATAGGACAGCACGCCGTAGATCCCGATGGCCGACAATGCCAGGGCGAGCGCCGCGAAGATTCCGAGCAGCACGCCGGTGAAGCGCGGCGCCGACATCGCCGCACCAACCACGTCGTCCATGGTCCGCAGGTCCGCGATTGGCAGATTGGGATCGAGGTCACGCAGCGCTTGACGAATTGATCCGGTGAGTGCGCGAGGGTCAGTGGAGGCTTTGACGACGAGCGACATTGCGCGGAACGGATTGCCGGTGACTCTCTGCCACTGCGCGTGTGGAATATAGAACTTTTCCTTGACGACATCGGTCAGCCCGTTGTGCTTCACGTCTGCGACGATGCCGACGACCGTGACCCACGGGCGGCTGGGGCTCATGCCGACCTTCATGCGACCGCCGATCGGATCGCGACCGGCCCAGTAGATCCGCGCCATGGCTTCGTTGATGAGCGCCACCGGCATCGTGTCGGTCGCATCGGCCGGCGAGATCGTGCGGCCTCTGACGAGGCGTTCTCCCATCGCTTCGAGGTAACCATCCGTGATGATCTGCCAGTCGCCCTTGGCGTTCGTACCGGGAGGAGGCGTATAGCCTTCGACGATCAAGCTGTAGTCACCGATGGTCGAGCCGAGCGGCAGAGAGCGCACGGCGCCGGCCATCTTCACGCCGGGCAGATGGCGGACGCGATCGATGAGCTGCTGATAGAACGTCACGATCTGCTCGGGCGCCGGATAGGTCGCCTGCGGCAGCGAGATTCGGAGTGTCAGCACGTTCGACGGCTCGAGCCCGAGCGGCACACGCTGGAGCGACCAGAGGCTGCGCAGCATCAGACCTGCACCAATCAGCAACACGACGGCGAGGGCCATCTCGACGACAACGAGCGCGCTGCGAAATCGTTGACGGGTGCCGCCACTCGACGCGCCCTGGGCGCCGTCCTTCAGCGCGTCCGTCAGGTCGATTCGCAGCGTTCTGAGCGCGGGCGTGAGGCTGAAGAGGACCGACGTGCCAAGCGCAATCGCGGCGGTGAACAGGAGAACGCGGAGATCGACGTTCGCGCCCGCGACACGCGGAATGCTCGCCGGATTCCACCAGGCAAGGAACCGCACGCCTGCAAAGGCGAACGCGAGACCCACGAGGGCGCTCATCGTGGTGAGCACCAGGCTTTCGGTCAACAGCTGACGGACCATGCGGGCCCGGCCGGCGCCCAACGCCGACCGGACGGCGATCTCGCGCTGCCTCGCTTCGGCGCGAGCCAGCAGCAGATTTGCCACGTTCGCGCAGGCAATGAGCAGCAGGAACGCGACCGCGCCCGTCAAGAGCCAGATCGCGCGACGTACGCCGCCAACCACTTCGTCGGTGAGCGACAGGACGACGGTGTCGAACTGCATCTGGACGGGATAAAGCCCCTCGCGGATCATCGCCTGCGCGATGCCGTGCATCTCGGCGGCCGCCTGTTGAACCGTCGCGCCTGGTGCGAGCCGTCCGGCAGCGTAGAACCCGTGGCTTCCGTGATCCGTGCTCGCAGGATCCATCTGCAGCGGCGCCCAGAGCTGGGAGGGCTGGACGTTGTGGTAATCGGTTGGCAGCAAGAAGTCTGGAGGCATCACGCCGAGGACTTCGTACGGCCGTCCGTTGATCTGAATCGCACGGCCGACTACCGCAGGATTCGCAGAGTACCTCCGGTTCCAGAGTCCGAATCCGAGGATGACGACGTTCGGTCCGTTGGGAAGATCTTCGCTGACGTTGAAGGTGCGGCCGATGAGAGGCTGCACGCCAAGCGTCGAAAAGGTATTGGCCGAGACATTCGCCGCGGAGACGCGTTCGGGATCGCCGTCACCGGTCAGGTTGACTTGTCCCTCGCTCCAGACCGCGATCTCCTGCAGGGTTCGGCTCCGCTTGCGGTAATCGACGACCTCGCCACTCGCGACCCACGTCTTGTCGAAGGCCGTCCATTTGCTCCAAATCATGACGGCGCGATCTGGCGCCGCCCAGGGTAACGGGCGCAACAGGACGGCATTGACGACGCTGAAAATTGCGGCGTTTGCGCCGATCCCGAGCGCGAGCGTGAGGACGGCGATCGTCGCGAAGCCGGGGTTGCGACGAAGGGTTCGTGCGCCGAAGCGAAGATCCTGTCGGACCGTATCGAAGATGGACATGAGTGTTTGTCCTGCTGAGATGTTCGACCGCCGGAGATCGGAAAAGACGGAGGCCACGGTCCGTCTCCTCCGGCGGGAGGCAGTCGCCGACAATTAGACGGCTCGCAAGCTCGGATCGTTTCTCCAAAGTGGGCTAAGATTCCTCACATGCCGCAGGATTTGAGTGGATTCAGACCGTCCCGTCTCTGGAGGCGGATGCCCTTGGAGCGGCGGCTGGCGGCCGCCGAGCTGTTCTGGGAGGACGAGCAATCGACCGACCAGCAGGTCGAGGCCATCGAGGCGATTGCGACCCACATGAGATTCCGGACGAAGAGCGTGCTCGCGCTCCCTGCTGCCAAACGGACGAAGTACCTCGCCAACCTGCCAACGATCTCGGACACGATTGCCGCGCGGGCACTCGTCGACTATCACCTCGTCAGGCAACGTCCCATGATGGCCGCGTTTCTCGACAGCGTCGGGATCGCACACGAAAACGGGCTGATCAGCCACGAGGAGGTGCGGAAGCCCGACAGCGCGAAGCTTCGGAGCGCCGCGTCGGATCTTGGGACGAAGTTCCCGATGGAGGACGTCGCACTGTACCTATCGACGCTGGTTTCGCAGGATCCCGATACGTGGGGAGAGCTGGCGGACGTGCCGGAAGTCACGGGACAGGAAACACGAGTCTAGCTGCCGGCCCGCCGCCGCTTCGGAGGAGGCGGAGATCACGGACCAAGCGTTCACCGCGGAGTCGCGGAGCACGCGGAGAAAGCCAAATTCCATTTAGCTCTCCGTGAATTTCATGGCTCCGCGGTAAATGCTTGTCCGTGATCTCCGTCTCCTCCGGGGGCTCGGAGCGCGCGCACTTCGGCGGCGGCGCGCTTTCCGCTCTCGATGGCGCCGTTCATGTAGCCCTGCCACCGCTCGCTCGTGTGCTCACCTGCGAAGAGAACGCGGCCCGCAGGCCGAGCAAGCCAATCGCGCAGGCGTGGGTCGAACGACGGATCGAACACCGCATAGCCGCCGCGCGACCAGGGATCGTCTTCCCACGTGATCGTCCGACTCGCGAGAAGGGTCGCAACGGGGCCCATCCAGCGCAAGCAACGGAGGACTCCGTCATACCCTTCGGCGCTCAAGATGTTTCGGACTTCTTGCGACGCACGGCCGCCGGCCAGAAATGTCAGGATGCCCGACGGCCCGCGCTGTTGCTCGTTGGCGTCCCACACCGCGCCCGTGGGCAGATCCGTTCCAAACGCGCTCGGCCGCATCGCGCGCCGCCAGAACCGCCGCGCAAACTGCAAGAGCAGGCGCGTCGCCGGTCCATAGCGCAACGTCGTGATCGCACGTTGCTGCTGCTCGGGGAGCGCCGGCTGGAAGACGACCTCGCGCAGAGTCGAGGCGGGCAGCGCAACCACACAGTAATCCGCGGCGATCTCGTGAAGCACGCCCCGCTCCTCGAACGTCACATTCAGAAGCTCCTCGTCCTGTCGGATGCGTCGAACGATTGCGTTCAGCCGGATCGCACCCGCCAAATCATCTGCGACTCTCCGCGGAAGCCAATCGTTGCCGTGTTCGAGCCGGAAGAACTTGTCCATGCCGGGAGTGTCGCCGGACGCGAATTGATCGACGAGCGCGATGAGCGACAGGTCCTCCGGATCGGCCAGGAAGAACCCGCGCAGACCACGCATGCCTGCGACGAAGCCGGGATCCGCGCGAACGTCACGAAGCCACTCGCTCACCGGCCGTCGTGCGATCGCCACTGCGACGGCGGAATCCCATCGCTTGCCCGCAAGGACGTAATCCTGAATCTCGGGACCCAGCTTGCGCCCGATCTGCTCGAACGAATCGGGATGCTTCCATACGCGTCGACGGCCACGACGGTCGACGCCGTAGAAGCCCCAGCCCCTCCTCAGAATGCGAACCGGCTTCAGACGAACGGCAGCCGCGAGATCGAGGACGAAAGTCTGCTCGCCTTCGATCAGGTCAGCGCCAGCCTCCGCGTGCTGGGCGTGCGCAAAGCCATCGCGGATCGTGTGCACACGTCCGCCAACCCGGTCGCGCGCTTCGAGAACGGTCACGAACGCCCCCGCTTGTTCCAGATCGCGCGCCGCCGCCAGGCCGGCGAGTCCGGCGCCCACGACGATTACCGACGTCCCGGTCAACGCTCCGGTGCGCCGCAAAGACATTGAAAAAGGATAATAGAGGTCGATGTGGGGCGGCCTGACCACTGCGGCTCTCATGGTGGGGTCCCTGCAGACCCCTACGCCGTCCACTTCATCCGCCGCGATCGACGGGCAGCTGCGTCAGGCGATCGAATCGAGCGGGGCTGAGGTGGCCGTGGCCTTGCGCACGCTCGATGGCCGGACCGAGGTGCTCATCGATTCCGACAAGTCGTTTCACGCGGCAAGCACCATGAAAGTGCCTGTCATGATCGAGCTCTTCAGGCAGGCACGCGCCGGCATGCTCTCGCTCGACGATCCTTTGCCCGTCAAGAACGAATTCCACAGCATCGTCGATGGAAGCGTCTACGCGCTCAGCGAAGGTGACGACTCGGACAAGACCGTCTACGCCGCAGTCGGGCGCACGCTGACGCTGCGCGAGCTCTGCGAGGCGATGATCACCATGAGCAGCAATCTCGCGGCAAACCTACTGATCGACAAGCTGGGCGTCGAGAACATCCGGCGCACGGTCACGAGACTGGGCGCCGAGGGCATGCAGCTGCTGAGGGGCGTCGAAGATCAGAAGGCGTTCGATCGCGGCATGAGCAACACGACCACCGCCCGCGCCCTTCTCGTGTTGTTCGAGACGCTCGCGAACGGCAAGGCCGTCGACGTGACGGCCGACGCCGAGATGGTCGCGATTCTCAAACGCCAGACATTCAACGACGCGATTCCCGCCGGTGTGCCCGCAGGCACGCCAGTGGCCCACAAGACGGGCACGATTACTCGGATTCATCACGACGCCGGCATCGTCTTGGGCCCTCGTCCCTATGTCCTGGTTCTCCTCGTGCGCGGGATGCAGGACGAAAAAAAGAGCGCCGCTCTCATGGCGCAGCTCTCGAAGATTGTGTCGACGGCGATACAGCCGTGACGCATGCCATCGACTGTTGAGCGGAGGCAATCTCTCCTGATCTCCTTCTCTCCTGATCTCGTTCTCTCCTGTTATCGGGCGCGCTCGGCAAGCCTCTCGGTGATCTTCCGGAAAGCGGAACTCTCACGCATCGGATCGAAGGACGGTTCGATCGGGATCGTCCAGCCGGTGAACGGCAGGTCGGCACGATCGAGCAGGGTCGTCAGACACCGAAGGGCCTCGTCTTCCTGACCGCGCGCCGCGTGCTGGAGGGCTTCGGCGAGAGTCGCCTCGCTGCCTCGGCCCCCCTTGCGAAGTGACTCGGTTGCTGCCGTTGCCTTTGCGAACGCCGCCTCGGCGCCGGCCGTGTCACCAGCCGACGCCAGCGCTGCTCCAAGGCCGACCAGGGATCTCGCGTGTTCGGGGAACAACTCGAGCGCGCATCGGAACTGCACGGCGGCCGTTTCGGCGTCCCCGGCGTGCAGCGCCGCGAACCCGGCGCCGTCGTGGGCGTTCATCGCGAACTCCGGTGCGTACAGCTGCCACGATCCCGACGAGATCTCGCGCTCGAACTCGCGCGTCGCTTCAGCGGCGTCCCCCCGCGCCAGCCGCACCAGGCCAAGGAGCCAGTGCAGACCCTTCGCAGGGTAGCGCTGCTTCAGATCGGCCTGCCGATCCTGGACGATCGTTCCTTCGCGAAGTACGGGCTCGGCGCGATCGAGATCGCCGCGTGCGATGTGCACCATCGCGGCTTCGAAGTGGACGAAGGGGAAATCGGGATAGAGCTCGACGGCTCGCGCGAGCGCCTCCAGGCGCTCCTCACCCCACGCGGCGTGTGCGAGGCGGAACTGATTCCCCCAGTACCCTGGCTCGAGCGCCACGGCGCGGCGCGCAGCGGTCAGCGCGTCCGGTGCTCGTCTCGCGCTCATGAGGAGAAAGGCCAAAGTCGCGTGCGCCTCGGCGAGATTGCGCTCCAGCTCGATCGCACGGCGCACGTGGTCGATCGCGCGGGCGAGCAGCGCACCATCCGGCTGGTTCCGGGCGCGGGATGTTTCGTACTGCCAGAACCTCGCATTCGCGAGGCCGACGTGCGCAAGCGCGTAGCGCGGATCGAGCGTAATCGCCTTCTCGAAATCGGCGACCGCCGCCGGCACGAGCGACGCATCGAGCGACTCGAGGCGAACGCGGCCCTCGGTGAACGCCTGATACGCTTCGAGGCTGCTCGTCTCGCCGAGCGAGCGGCGAGAGCCTGCTTCCGGCTGCGTCATCCCCAGCGTGTCGGCAAACTGCGTGACGATCCGATCCTGCAGTTCGAACACGCGCGCGAGGGGACCATCCGCCTTCGCCTCCGCGAGCGCCTCACCGGTTGCGGCTTCGACGATTCGCGCGATGATCCGAAGTCGATCGCCCGCACGTTGAAAGCTGCCGACGACGGCGCGATCGAGGTGCAGCTCCGCTCTGAGCGCCGACAGATCCGATCCACCACGCCGGATCGCTTCGACGACGCGCGTTCGATCGATCACTCGAAGCGGCGACGTGGCGCGGAGATCGTTCGTGACCGTCTCGGCAATACCGGAGGCGAGCCAGGCGAGCTCGCGATCCCCGGTAACGTTTGCGAAGTCCAGCACGGCAATCGATGCCTGACCCTGCGACACTGGTTCGGCGCGCGTCGTGGGCCCGGGCGATGGGCTCGGTGCGACGCTGTTGACGGGAGCAATGAACCGATAGCCTCGTCTGGCGACTGTCTGGACGAACGACGGCCGTGAGGGATCGTCGCCGAGCGCCTGACGCAGCTCCGAGACCGCTTGCGTCAGTGCATTGTCGGTCACCGCAACATCGGGCCAGAGCGCTTTGAACAACTCTTCCTTCGTGACGAGCGTGGACGGCCGCGCGACCAGATACAACAGCAGGTCGATGATCTTCGGAGACAGCGACACGATCTCGCCTGCCTTCAGCAGGCGGAACGATGCGGGATCGAGCGTGTAAGGGCCGAATCGATAAATCACGGCAAAACCGGCTCTTGGCTCAAGGCTCTCGGCTTGACGCCCGCGCGGCGGACCGTCGCCGTCGGGAAGCAGGTTGCTCGGTTCACTGCATCCTTTGCGCGAAGAATTCGCGACAGGCCCAAAGCGGAAAGCCATGAGCCCAAAGCCCGAGTTGTGACAGTCTCAACCGCGGCCTCTACAGACGAGCAACGCATCGCTCACCTTTCGCGGCCCAGTCACGTCCGACGGGCTGTTCACGACCGCGCCGTCGACCCACATCGTCGTCGATCCGCCGCCATCGAGGTTCAAGGCATCGACGAGATCCAGCCGCTGCGCGAGCGCGCGAAGCTCCGCGAGCGCCATGCCGGCACTGAGCCGTGGCTGTCGGCCGTCCACGGTCACGAGCCAGATGGCGCCGTCGGCAGCCGTCCCAATCATGGTACGCGGGTGACGATTCCCCGAAAACGGCAGATCGACGCCCTCGATGCTCCAGTCGTCGATCATGCGCCCGTTCAGCAGCAGCAGGCCGACGCCGCTGACGATGTGATCGGCGCGCGCCCACACGTCTGATCTGCCTTCGACCGGCTCGTATATCGTGTCGAGCGTCACGCGTGCGCCGCGTCGCAGCCCCCGCAGGGCTGCTGGAGGTGTCTTGCCTCCGAACGACAGGACGAAGCCGTCAGGAGGGATCGGAGTCTTCCCCTGCGTGCGGCTCTGTCCCTCGACGCGCAGCGGGTTGCCGGCGAGCGTCCATTCCAGCCCGCCCGGTGCGGTGTCCGTATCCGTGTGATACGCAGGCGTGAACAGCATCAACCGGCCGATCGCGCGAGTGGTATCGACGCCATCGATCTGGATGCTGGTGGAGGCCGTGCCGATCGTCAACCAGACCGAAGCGCGCAGGCGCGCAAAGATCAGTTGCGGCCCTGTCGACGATTCGATGATCCCGACCGCTCCACGGGCGCGGCGTGCGTCGCTCACGAGCCGGTGGTCGATCGTCAATACACCGACCGGATCCCCATTCGGGGTGAAGAGCCCGGCGTTGATCGCCGCCAGCGCCGAGCGGCGCTCGGCGATGCCGGCGACCGTCTCGGTGCCCATGATCTCGTCGTTCGCGAGCGCCGCACGCAAGCGCACTCGCGCGGGATCGAGCCGCAGCAGCCAGATGGAAATCGGGGCCGGTGGATCGAGCAGTGCGGGGTCGGTGAGGTGATAGAGGAGGAGGCCCGGGACGATCTCGCGGGGAGTACCGAGCTCGAGACGCTGCGCCCCTGCGGACGCCAGCAGCAGAGCGATCGCGCACGCGATCCTTGCTGCGCGCACGGTCCACCCGACTCTTCGCGGCATGCGCTGGTTTTGCTAAGGCCTACAGGACACGGTCTTGTCCTTGTACGACATGACGACGATGGCCGGCGGAGTCTATCGTCTCGCGCCCATGGCCCCTGTGGGGGCAGGCGCAGTTCAGCATAGCATCGTCCCGGGTGTTTGTTCCGCGGCTGCAAGCGCGGGTCCACGGATAAAATCCCGAGCATGGATCGACGCCGATTTCTGACGAGCACTGCAACAGCCGCGATCGGAGCTTCGCTCGTTCCCCGGCACGTCGCGCTGGCGCAAAAGCCGGCGGTGATCAAACCGAAGCGTCTCGCTCCTGGTGACGCCGTCGCGCTCGTGGCTCCGGCAAGCGCGACTTTCAAGACGATCGAGCTCGATATCGCCAGGGAGTCGCTCGAAGCGCTCGGCCTGAAAGTGATCATCGGTGGCCACCTGCTCGATCGCCATGGGTACCTCGCAGGTCAGGACAAGGATCGCGCCGCCGACATCAACCGATTCTTCGGCGACGCGTCGATTCGCGCGGTGCTTCCGATCCGTGGCGGGTGGGGCAGCAGCCGCCTGTTACCGTATGTCGATTTCGACGTCATTCGGCAGAATCCGAAAATCGTGCTCGGCTACAGCGACATCACGGCGCTCCTTCTCGGCATCCATGCAAAGACCGGGCTGGTCACGTTTCACGGACCGAACGGCATGGGCCGCTGGGACGAATTCTCCGTCGGATGGGTCAAGCAGATTCTCTTCGACGCGCAGGCTGTCACGCTGGACAACCCGCATGAGAAGGGTGAGTTCCTCGCCCAGACGGAAAACCGCGTTCAGACGATCACGCCGGGGGTCGCGCGCGGGCGCACGATCGGTGGCAACCTCACGGTCCTCACCGCAATCATCGGCTCACCCTACGTGCCGGCCTGGGAGGATTGCATTCTCTTCCTCGAGGACGTCGGCGAGGATCTCTATCGCATCGATCGGATGATGACGACGCTGAAGCTTGCGGGCGTGTTGGGACGCATTCGGGGATTCGTGTTCGGCACGTGCGGCGAGTGCGAACCCGGCGAGGGCTACGGATCGCTCACGCTCGAAGAGATCTTCGCCGACCACGTGAAACCACTCCAAGTCCCCGCCTGGCAGGGCGCGATGATCGGTCATCGGATGCCGCAATTCACGATTGCCGAAGGCGTTCAGGTGGAAATAGACGCGACAGCCGGGACGATCAGGATGCTCGAGCCGGGTGTCTTGTGAGACTTGTCAAGGGAAAAGGGAAAAGACAGCTATGGCAAAGTGTTTCGACCTGTGACGCTTTCCCTTGTCCCTTGTCCCTTGTCCCTTGTCTTTTGACACTGACGCGTTCTGCTTTCAGACGCGGAAAAGCCGCCAATCAGCGCCGCCGATCGTGTGGACCCCGCGGTCTTCGAACGGCATACCCGCGTCGCCGACGATGTCGCAGACGGTGCGCGAGACGAGGACCTCTCCCGGAATCGCGCAGCGCGCGATCTCCAGCGCGAGCTCGATCGGGGCACCCGAAAATCTCGCATCGTCCATTGCGCATTCACCGGTGTGCAGGCCGGCCGAAACGGTCATGCCGAATCGAGCCGCGGCCTTGGCCAGCGCCGTCGCGCAGCGGATCGCGCGGGCAGGCCCGTCGAATGCGCAGACGATGGTCTCGCGGGTTGCGGTGAGGGTGCGGCCACGGAACCACTCGCACTCGCGCGCGGCATGTTCGAGGAACTCGTCGATCTGCCGCCCGGCGATGCGCACGTGAACGAGGGTCGACAGAACGCGATCGAGCGGCGGCAGTTGCTGCGCGCCCGTCACGAACCGCTCGATTTCGCCGAGCAGCGCTTCCTGATCGCCGACGAACGGCAGATGGTCCTCGCCTGGCAGCTCGACGAACCGCGCGCCCGGGATCCGGTTGGCGACGTACCGGCCTTCCTCCACTTTCAGGCAGCGATCATGACGGCGGTGCAGCACCAGCGTCGGCACGCGGATCGACGACAGGATCCCCTGGATGTCGATCTCCGAGTTCATCTTCGTGAGCGCCAGCGCCGCGCCTGGGCTCGCGCCCATTCGAAGGTACGTGCTCCACCAGGTCCGGAACGCCGGATCACTTGCCACGCTCGGCGCACGGTCTTCGAGTCCAATCGGGCCGCCCCATCCCTCGCGGATCTGCTCGTAGAAGGCTTCGCGCTGCTCGCGCGTCGGCGCCCATGGATACTCCGGATCCCACAAGCGCTTCGCGTACGTGCCGATCATCACGAGCGCGCGCGTCTTCTCCGGATACGTCGCGGCAAACAGCGCGCACATCGGCCCGCCTTCGGACACGCCGACGAGCGCCGCCTGCCGCGAGCCGACCTGATCCATCACCGCGCGCACGTCATCCATCCGTTGCTCGAGCGTGGGCAGCTCCACGATGCGGTCGGAAAGGCCCGTGCCGCGCTTGTCGATGAGGATCAACCGCGAGAACGACGCCAGACGCTGGAGAAATCTGGCGAACGACGGCTCCTCGGCCCAGAAGTACTCCAGGTGCGACACCCAGCCCATGACGAAGACCAGATCGATCGGTCCCTCGCCAACCACCTGATACGCGATGTTGACGTCTCCGCTGCGAGCGTAATGCGTCTCTGGAATGGTGAGGACGCCGCTGACCTCGCCGACGTGGACGACCGAGCGTCGCGCCGACGGCGCCACGGTTTCGTGCACAGAGACGGGCGCGATGAATCGGTAGCCGCGGCGATGGGCGGTCTCGATAAAGGTGGGCGTCTGCGGATCGTCGGCCAGCGCGCGGCGAATCTCGCGGACGCACACTTTCAGCGCGCCGTCGCCGACGTGCACGTCCGCCCACGCGACCGACAGGAGCTCGTCCTTCGTGACGAGCTGACCCGCCCGGTCCGCCAGGTGTTGCAGTACGGCGAAGGCTTTCGGTGCGAGGGGCACGACTTCCTCGCCGCGTCGCAGCTGGCCGGCTGATGCGTCGAGGCGATATGAACCAAAGCTGTAGACCGACATGGGCAACTCCGGGGCGACGCCGTCGAGGAGCCGTTACTTTGGTGTGCCCTCCGTCCGTTCCGACCGGTAATTCAGCCAGAACTCGACGAACGAAAACAGCTCCTGTGCCGACGTGAAGTGCGCCGCATCGCCGGACCGCACGTGCTCGATCCGGCCGGTGCAGATACCCCGAGCGATATCGGCCTCGGCGCGGAACTGAATGCGGAACGCCCGGCCGGTCAGCGCGCGCGGATCGATCGTGCCGCTCATCTCACCCCCCGCGCACAGAACGCGCGGCGGGGACCCCGCATCGCCGGCCTAAGAGGTGCTGCGGATGTGTGGCAACACCGCTCTCGTCGATCGCGCGGCGCCGCAGCACGCTCGCGCCAATCGTTACGCGGGGCCCCCACCGCGCGTCCTCGGCGCGGTGGGGTGCTCGAAAGCCGGCAGCGCAAAGTATCTCACTGAACGCGTGACGCGCGACGAGCCGTCTTCGATTGATGGCACGCATATCGATTCCTCCGGCTGGGATGTCTCTACAATATGGCTGAGACCACGGCGCCGCCGCATGAGGAGGGCCTGACGAAGTGGTTAGGATTTGGTTAACTGTACAGCTTGGCAGCTAGCGACACGTGCCGCCGGGCACGAGACGGACCCGCGTCATTCGATCGCCCTCGAGAATGTCGTCCACGACATTCATATCGTCCGCGCAGACGCGAGCGAAGACCGTGTAGGTGTGATCCAGGTAGGGATTGTCGACCAGGTTGATGAAAATCTGCGCGTCCCCCGTGTCGCGGCCGCGCGTCGATATTCCCACTGCGCCGCGCGTGTGCATCTCGAGACCGACCTCGTCGCGCATGTAGAGCGCGTCCCCGACGTACTCGTTGGCGCCCGGACTGCCTCCCTGGATGAACGCGTTCGGGACGACTCGATGGAACGTGAGGTTGTCGTAATAGCCCCTCCTGGCGAGCCGGATGAATCGTGTCCGGGCGAGCGGCGCCTGATCCGTCAGAAAAATCATCCGAAACGTGCGTCCGCTGGCCATTTCGACGACGGCTCTCACGTTTTCGGCGAGCTCTGATTCGGTCGGGAGCGGGAATCGCGGCAGTGGCTGCGGATCGATCTTCTGCTCCGTGCCCGTCCACTGTTGAAGCAACGCACCGACGGCCCTCGCGACCTGTGGATCGAAATCCCGCAGCAAGGGCTCGAGCGGTGTCGCGTTCGCCACCGATCCGACCTCCGCCAGCCGTTCGACGATTGCCAGCCGGATATCGCGCGACGTCTCCTTCTTCTCGGCACTCACGCGTAGCAACGCGCCGACCAGCGCGGATGCGAGCGGCTCGCTCCTATCGCTGCCCTTCAACTCCCTGGCTGCAGTTCGAAGAAGCTGATAATCGGGTCGCGCGAGTGCGGCGATAAAGAATTCGTCACTCTCGGCACCCAATCGCTTTCGCAGAGGGGCCAGGGTCGCTTGCCGAACGTTGTCGGTGTCGTCGAGCGCCAGGCGCCGGAGGATGTCGAGGTCGTCGAGTTGTGCCGCTGCGCGCGCCGCGTACATTCGCACCTGCCACACCTGATGTGTCGCGAAGGACATCATGCCGACAGCCGTTCGTTCCTGGGAGCGTTTGGACAGCGCGACGAACGCGTGGGCCTCGCGGTGCCAGCTTCCCTGTGGTGGCGGTGTCCGTGCCTCCGATGCCACCGTGACGGTGATCGAATCGTCGTCTCGACATTGATCGCCGAGGGCATCGAGCGCCGCCGTCACCACGTGCATGCTGGGGTCTTTCAGCGCCTGCAGCAGAGGGAGACAACCTGCGTCCGTGGCGCGGCGCGCCCACTCCCGGATCGCCTCCAGGCGGACCATCGGCGAGCGATCGTCGAGAGCGACGCGAACGATATCGAGCCGTTTATCGCGATCGATCGGCGAGCCGGCGCCAACCAGCGACAACACCGCAAGTCGTCGAAGCTCCGGGTCATCGGACCGCATCGCGACCGTCAGGGTCTCGACGTCGACGCCTTGCGCGGCAACCAACGCGGCCAGCGCGTTGCGCCGAAGAACGTCGCCGTACGTCTTGTCCGTGCCTGCCACGACTTCGCGGAGCCGCTGGATGGTTTCCTGAAGGGGCGGAGCTTGCTTGCGATGCAGTCGCGCGAACGACTCCAGCCCACGCGCTGCGCCGACCGACGGCTGCTTCGATTCGATCGCGCGGCGCAGTGCGTTTTCGGCGGCACGCGCCTGCTCCTCCGTGTCGAATGGCAAGCGGCCGAGGGCTCGGTACGCACCGTCGGAGGGCGGGGCGCCGAGCAGCGCGTCGAGAGAGGCCTGCACCTGCTGACGCGGAGGCACATCGGTCAGTGGCTCGCCTCGAAATACCTGAGCGAGCGCGTTGGCGGCTTCCTCGCGGACAGAACTGGATTCCGCCCGTGCGTAGGGAAGGAGATTCGTGGTGAGCGCCCGCCGCTCCAGCCGGCCAAGCGCCCGCACGGCAGTCGTTTGCAGTGTCGGGTTATCCGAACGAGCCGTTTCGAACAGGAGTCGGAGATCGTCTCGCGTGGGGGCCCGAGCGTCCTCTGCAGCGAGGATGACGAGGCGCCTGACGTCCTGCGGCGCCTTGGAGATTTCACGCTGACCCTGGGCCGCCACCAGCGCGATGGTGAGGACCGCCCACGTCCTCATTGAGCGACCACCTTGGCGGGCCCGACTTCGCCATGCACTTGAATGCGGCGACGTCCAGGCAAGGCGGAGCGCGCAGCACGATTCATTGCGCGCGATGGCGGCTCGAATACTCGAGCATCTGCTTCGTCAGGTCCATCGGATACGAGATCCTGACGTCCATGATCTTCCCATCCGAACCCGTGACGGGCTCGAGCTTCGGCTGGACGAATCCGGTGTACGACGGCATCTGCAAATGATCCACACGGGCAACCACCTCGTCGCGAAGCTTCGCGTCGAAGTGGACGCCGAACGTTTCGAACAGCTTTCTGGCCGACTCGTAATCCCCTTCTGCCTTGATCCGCTGCGCTTCCGCGAGGAGCCGACCCACGCCGTCCTGGAACTCCTTCGCATCGACCATCACGAAGAACGTCTTGCCGTCGCGCTGCCGGACGTCGATGGCCTTCGAGTTCGCCATCAGCCACCGCACGATCAACTGCCGGTTGCGCATGTGATCTTCTTCGATCTGCGTGCCTTCACGAATGCGGCGGAGCTGCACGAGCGCATTCCTCGTGTAGCCCTCGTATTCGGCCTGGACGATCTCGGGCTGGTCCTTCGCATCGACGAGCCCGAGCTCCGCGAGCTTCGGGTTCGGGAGGAAATACAGCGCAACGAGATCCGCGCGCGCTTCTTCGAGGGCCGAGTACTGTTCTTTCAGAACAGTCTCTGGCTTCCCGTTCAATCCCTCGGAAACCTTGCCTGACGCGTGACCGATCACCTCGTGCATGTTGGTGGTCAATTCACCGGCAAGAGTGTTCCACCTGTCGGCACGTGCGGCTTCTTCCGCCGTCCATGAGAACTCGCGACGGAACTCGGGCAAGGTGGATTTGTCGTACGCCTCGTTCACGTTTGACAGCGACACCGACTTGCTCCCGTACCGCTCCCGGATTGCCTGATCGTTCGGCAGGTTGATCCCGACTGGAGTCACGGGTCCGGAATCGCCGGTCTCGACGACGACGTCGATGGCGTTCGCGGTGATGCCTCGCACGCCCTGCTTCTTGTATTGGTCCGCCCAGGGCATCCGATCCTCGAACCATTGCGCGCTCGCGGCCAGCTTGCGGATCTCTTCGGTCTTCTCGGGATTGACGTAGAAGACGAGCGCCTCCCACGACCCCTTCCTCCCGCGAGGATCCATGTAGACCTCGATGAATCCGTTGATGGTATCGACCGGCGAGTTCTTGTCCTCGACCCACGCGATGTCGTACGCGACCCGATCGGCAGTCTCCCCGGTCTGGTAGAACTTGATGAGCGCCCGGAGGGCCTTCGCCATCGGCTCGGTCGCGTACGGGATCGCCTCCTCGAGGTGCTGAACGATCCGTCGAATCTGCGCGTCGTAGCGCCCGCCGATCCGATACACCTCTTCGACGATCTTCCCGTCCTTCTTCACGACCCGCGAGTTGAGGTCGTGGAGCTCCTTGAACCCGTGCAGATCGTCCATCGTCACGCCAACGTAAAGATTGTTGGCGCTCGCGGCGAGGATATCCTTCCCGGTGCCCGGAGTCTTGCTCGTGACAATGGGATCGACCGAAGCGTCGAAGAAATACGGCTGAAGGCGCGCGAGCATCGCATCGAGCGACTCCCCCTGCCGCAGCGGGAATTTCGCGCCGGCGCTTGCCGCCGCCTTCGCCGCGGCCGCAAATGCTTCCGGCGTGCACTTGAGGACGAACTTGCGGGCGGTCAGGTTGTTGTAGGGACCGGTATTGAGCCAGAACAGCTGCGTGTAGCGCTGGATCTCCGCGAGGGTGGCGGGGTCGACACCGCTTGCGTGCGTAAGGATTTCTTCGAGCACGTCGCGCATTTCGAGGTTATGGGCATAGCGCTGGTCGTAGTAGATGTCGCGTCCGGCAAGGGCCGCCTGATAGAGATGCCAGACGAGAATCTTTTCCTTCTGGCCTAGCCTCTCGAACCCGTCCGCGTAGAGCTGCACAATCGCCGCGTCGTCCACGCGCTCCAGAAGGTACTTCCGATCCGACGCCGGCGCCGGAGCCGCCGCCGTTGCGGCCGCTCCTTTCGGAGTCTCTGTCGAACCGCTCTGTGTATTCCCACACGCGATCGCGATCGCCATGGTCATCGCTGCTCCAATTCCGACGAGTATCTGACTCAAACGCATGCTCCATTGTAACTTCTCGATCTTAGTCAGGCGCGGCGCAGGCGCGCTTCGCCGGAGCGGAGCGGGGCGGGGGCCCCCGCGAGCGACGGCGACCGGGGTCCCCGGCGCGCGTGTTTTGCGCGCTGGGGTGGAGGTGGGGGGCCGGCGGGGCGAAGCCCTCCGGTCTACAGCTCGACGGTCTCGCCGTGTTCCGGGATCTTCGCCGTCCACCCTGCCTTTGCCTGTATCGACGACTGCAACGCCATCATGGCCGGCAGCTCACCGTGGACGATGAACGTTGTACGGGGAGGAGTACGAAATCCGTTCAGCCATCGGAGGATCTCGCCGGAGTCCGCGTGCGCCGACATCGTCTCAATCAGTTCGACCTGCGCACGTACCGGAACGTCCTGGCCGTGAATCTTCACGACGCTTTCTCCGTCGACCAGCGCCCTCCCGCGGGTGCCCGCCGCCTGATATCCAACGAAAAGTACGCTGTTGCGCTCGTCCGGCAGCGCGGCTTTCAGATGATGCAGGACGCGGCCTCCGGTCGCCATCCCGCTCGATGAGATGACGACCGCTGGCATTCTCGATCGCGTGAGCTCCTTCGACTCGGCCGCCGAGGCAATCGCGCGGAATCGCTGCGTGCAGAACGCGCAGAGCTGACGTTCTCTTTGCGCATGCTGGTGCCGCCTGCTGATCCGCTCGTCACGGTCGGCAGTCCCGTGCGGCGCCTTCGCGTCGTGTTCCTCAGGCTGCATACTCTCGTCGAGCTCTCGCACGCGGTCCGTGTACCTGGCGAGCGCTGCCATGGCCATGGGACTGTCGAGGAACACGGGAAGGACCGGAATTCTACGCTCGTCTTCGAGCTTCTTGAGCCAGTACAGAAGTTCTTCGACGCGGCCGACCGCAAACGCTGGAATGATCACTTTGCCGCCGCGCGCCGCGGCCTCGCGAATGATCCGTGCGAGCCCGGCGCCGTCATCGTCCGCGGCGTGGATGCGATTGCCGTAAGTCGACTCGACCAGCAGGTAATCCGCAGCGTCGACCATCGTCGGATCCGGGAGGACCGGACGGTCGAACCGGCCGAGGTCTCCGCCGAACAGAATCGTGCGGCCGTCGACGCGCACGCGCGCGTACGCGGAGCCGAGCAGGTGACCGGCGTTGATGAAGTCGGCTTCGACGCCGTCGGCGATGGGCATTACGCGATCGTACCCAACGGGTTGAAGGAGCGAGATCGCACGGAACGCGTCGGCCTCGCCGTACAGCGGCAGTGCGGGGGCATGCCTGGAGTAGCCCTCACGGTTTGCGTTCGCCGCGTCCTCCTCCTGAATGCGACCGGAGTCCGGGAGGATGATCCGACAGAGATCCTGAGTGCCCGCCGTGCAAAAGACCCGACCCCTGAATCCCTGCATTACCAGACGAGGAAGGTAGCCGCAGTGATCGAGGTGCGCGTGCGTCAACACGATCGCGTGGATGTCCGACGCTGCAATCGGCAAGTCCTGCCAGTTCCGTTCGCGGAGCTCCTTCAGCCCCTGGAACAATCCGGCGTCGATCAGCACTTTCGCAGAGCCGGTGTCGAGCAGGTATTTGGAGCCGGTGACGGTCCGGGCGGCACCAAGAAAGGTCAGCGTCATCGTTTGTTAGTGCTCGCGTAGTAGTGCTCGCGGGGGCCCACCCCTGCTTTTTCCCTTTTCCCTTTTCCCTTTCCCTTTCCCTTTTCCCTTCCTTAGGCGAAGAGTCCAACCTGTCCGCCCGTATGCCAGAACAGGATCGTCGAGTTGTCGGGGAACTCGCGCGCTCGCACGCGCGCGATCAGGCCTGCCATGGCTTTCGACGTGTAGGTGGGATCGAGGAAGAGTCCTTCGGTGCGCGCCGCCAGCTCGATCGCCTCGCGCGATTCGTTGGTCGCGACGCCGTATCCTTTACCCACGAAGGAATCGTCGATTTCGATTGGAAGATCCTCGAACCCTTGCGGGCCGAGGCCGAGCAGCGGACCGAGGCCGGCGAGGATGCGGCGCACCGCGCTCTCGAGCGAGCGCGCGGGATCGTCGGCGCTGATGCCGATAACGCGCGTATGAACGCCAGCCATGGCGCACCCGGCGGCGATTCCCGCCTGTGTCCCACCCGAGGAGGTCGAGTGCACGATGACGTCCGGCGGAATCGTCTGCTCGAGCATCTCGACCACGGCGCGTACGAATGCTGCAGCGCCAAGCGGTGTGGACGCACCGAGCGGGATCACGTACGGCCGCCGGCCTGCGCGTTTCAGCTGGTCTGCGGCTTCCTCCATCGCGGGCGCGCGCGCTTCGCGACTGGGCACGTAGCGCACTTCGGCTCCGAGAAGCCGATTCAGGAAGGCATTCGCAGTCGGGCGTTCCGGTGCCGAGCCATTCGCGACGAGGACGCACCGGAGGCCCAGCTTCGCCGCGGCCGCGGCCGTGACCCGGGCGTGATTCGACTGCACGCCGCCCGTCGTGATCAGCGTATCGGCATCGTGGGCCAGCGCGTCGGCCGCGATCAACGCCATCTTTCGTACTTTGTTCCCGCCAAACGCGAACCCGATCGCGTCGTCGCGCTTGACGTAAATGCGCGGTCCGCCCCCGAGCGTCGCGCGCAGCCGCGGCAGTTCCTCGATTGGAGTCGCGCTTGACACCAGCGGTACTGCCGGAAGCGAACCCAGGGCACCAAACATGGCCGCTACTATAATTCGATCCCGAATGGCCACGCTTCTCGATGCGCTCACGTCCGCCCAGACGGTCATCGCAGCGGAGCTCCGCCCGCCCCGTGCCGAGCTAGAGACCGCGGCAAGCATGGATGCCTGGATCGATACCTATCACGCGGTCAGGAGCCTCACGCGCGAAGGGACGTTCGTCTTCCTCACGGACAGCGCCGTCGGGCTGAAGGAAGAAGACAACCTCCGGCACCTGGTCATCAATCTTGGAACGGATGTACCTCGCGCGTTGGTTGTGCCGTTCCTGACGTGCAAACATCCATTCGATTACTGTGTGGCCTACGCCGATCGGGCGCAGCAGCACGGGTTCGACGCTCTCGTCGTCCTCGGCGGCGACACGTCCGTCGGCGAACCGCGATGCGTGCCGCACGCGTGGCAGTTACGGGAAGAGATTCGGCGGCATCAGCCCGGGCTCGCTCTCGGCGGGTGGGCGAACCCGCACGCGGACGTGACCGCACAAGTGCGGCATCTCCTCGACAATCACGTGAATGCCGAATTCTTCCTGACGCAGATCGTGTCGCATCACAGCCGCGACCGCGTCGCGCGTTTTCTCCACGAAGCCGACCGGCGCGGCCTCTCGATGCCTGGCGTCTTCGGCGTGTTCTATTACCGATCGGCCAATCGCAAGACGCTCGACCTCCTCAGGAGCTTCCTGCCGGTGCCGGCCGAAGAGTTGACGAGTGAATTTGGAGAAGGCGCGACGGCTGACGAGATCTGCGCAAGATCGATCCGCGAACTCTCGGCCGCAGGTGCGCGCCACTTCTACATCAGCAACCTTCCGGTCGCGCGAGCCGCCGGCACGTTGGCGCGGATTCTGACGCTCGCGCGCGGTGAAAGCCGGCTCAGGGCTTAGCGCAGCCAAGAGCCGTCACGATCGAAAGTGTCGAACTCTCGTGAGCAAATCGCGCGGCGGGGATCCCTGTTCCACGACTTTCCATCCGATCAGATCGTCGGGCGGTCCGAAGACGACGACGACCCGGCCGTCGCGGGGTGGGGCTGGGCGCTCGACGCCCCGGACGACCTCGCAGCCGCCAGCGCTTCCCTGACGTAACGCGGCCGACGCGGCAATGAGCCGCCCGACGCCCTTCGCCCTCAGGCCGGCCGCGTGCGCCTGACACCTCGGATAGGTTTCGCGCGCACCAGTAATGATCGCATTCGGCAACGAGACGGGCTGCGGCCGCTGGTCACCAATTTCGACCGCCCAGAGGGCCCTGCGAATCGTGTCGATGTCCTCGGGCTCCGTGATCTCTTCGTGCCGCAGCAGCTCGGCCCACGCTCCATCGGGCGTCTCCGCGAAGTAGTGGGCCGGACCGTCTCCCTCGGCATGCCAGCGGCCGGCTGGCTGCGATGCGTCGCTCCAGAGAAACGGAAATCTCGGGTCGGCCTGACGGAAGACGATCATGTGGCAGATAACGTGACGACCGACTCGGCAAGTGCGCGGATCTTCTGCGGACCCTCCTCTTCGGGGCTCCACTCACCACTGAGGAGCGCGGCCGGCGTCTTGTCGTTGAGCGCCGTGCGACGCCGGCCGAACCAGCGCCGGATGCCGACATCGTTGTACGCGCCAGCAAGATCGCCCACGATCAACGCGAGATGGTGCAGCCGTGCCGCGACATCGTCGGGCGTGTCACGGGATCCCGACAGATACCGGCGCAGACTCGACACCGAAATCCCGAGTAACGACGCCAGGAGATCGGTCTCGAGGACGCGCGACACCGCCGGCCATTCGTACTTGGGAACCGGCGAGGCCTCGAGCGCGGCGATCACGACGCGCAGGATCGACGACACCTCTTCCGGTGACGGCACCTCTACGTTGTCGAACCGCAGCGCGCGATCGCGCGCGATACCAGCTTCCCGCACGCGTTGCACGAGGCGCGAGACGTCCCCGGTCTCCAGACGACGTGCGTCCGCGGGGAGGAGGCCCATGGCCTCCGCCTTCCGCCATGCTTCGAAGGCAAGCGCCCGGACAGGCCGCGCCAGCATCGGACTTGACTTGGACGCTATTTGGACTTCTGCCATCTCCCAAATCGTATCCTGGCTGGCGCCCGGCGTCAAGGCCGACGAACCAGGGGTTCAAGGTCCAGGTTCCGCGCTATGCTTCCTGCGCCATGAGCTCGGCAAATCATCGAACCTGAACCTTGAACCTGAACGATGTCTCGTCATTTTCGTGCGGGCGAATCACTCGAAGACTTCTGCAGAGCGTGCAGGACCGACCGTATGCATACCGTCGTGGCCGCCGATCCCGACGGCATCCCACTTCGTGTGGTTTGCGGATACTGTCACAGCGAGCACAACTATCGCGGGGGACCCCGAGTGGCGACGGGATCCGAAACGATCGATGTCGGTGCCGGAACGACCGTATCGCGCGAGCCGCGGACGAAGACGCGGCCCGCCCGTGAGCCGTTTCCGATCGTCAGCGACCGTGAAAGAGTGGGAGCGCCAATGAGCGATCTGACGGGAACCGATATCGAACTGCTGCTGCGGCGCGTGATTCGCGAGGAGACCGGCATTTCTCCCGTCGTGCCTTCGGAAAAGTGGCGGAACGGCACGCTCGTGCTGCGGCCGGGAACGCCAGGACTCCAGGAGAAGACCTGGCCGATCGAATCGTTCTTTCACAAAGTCGTCATGCTGCGCAATCGGTTACGTACGCTGGAGCAGCAGGTCAACGCGACCGATATCCCCGAAGACGTCAAGATCAAGTTGCAGGGCTACATCAGCGGCTGCTACGGCTCGCTTACCAGCTTCAATGTGCTGTTCGCCGACGAAGAGGATCAGTTCAAGGGCACTGGAGAGTGATGCTCGCGGCCAGTGCCCGGTGGCCGGGGACCGGACGCCTGGAACGGGACCCTGTGAACCGGGAACCTGTTCACCTCATGTAACATCATCTCCATGGCGCAGTATCTCGATTCCGTCCCCTTCTCCGGCATCATCCGCATTCGCGACATGATGTACGGGGTCAAGGACCCCTTCCGGCTGGATCAAGGCGACGTCAGCTTCGACGCACCGGATACGGTGAAGGACGCGATGCGGCGCGCCATCGACGAGAACCGGACCCATTACCTCCAGACGACCGGTGTGCCGCGACTGCTCGAACTGCTTGCAGCGAAGCTGCGCACGGTCAACGGAATCCCCGTTGGCGCTTCCGACGAAATCATGGTGACCACGGGCGGGATACACGCGTTGTATCTCTTGTGTCAGGCCCTGCTGGAACCTGGCGACGAGGTGGTCATGCCGGATCCGGAGTGGCCGCCGGCCGCAGGAAACATTCTGGCCGCGCGCGGGATTCCCGTCCCGTGTTCGCTGCACGAGCGTGTCGGCTGGCGCTTCGATCTCGCGGAGCTCGAGTCGAAAATCACGCCGCGCACGCGGGCGATCTACGTCAACTCTCCGCAGAACCCGACTGGCGGAGTGCTGACCCGCGAGGACATCGAACGAATCGCCGCGGTCGCACGCGCGCACGATATCTGGGTGATTTCGGACGAGGCGTACGAGGACGTCGTCTTCGAGGGCGCCCAACATGTGAGCGCCGCGTCGCTGCCGGGCATGTACGAGCGGACGCTGTCGTTCTTCACGTTCAGCAAGACGTACGCGATGACGGGTCTTCGACTCGGATACGTCGTCGCCCGCGACCCGAAGCTGCGCGAGCGCATGAAGAAGGTGCTCTTTTACACGGCCAGTAACATATCGTCCGTGGTGCAGTATGGCGGCATCGGCGCGCTCGAAGGATCGCAGGCGTGCATCGAGGCGTTCCGAACCGAGCTCCAGCATCGACGGGATCTGTTCTACGCGGGCATCCGCGAGCACGCGGCCGGCGTGCTGAGTGGAGAACCACCAAGAGGCGCGTTCTACGCGTTTCTCCGGATCGATCCGTCGTGGCGCGCCAATCGCGAGAACCGGTCCGAGTCGCTTTCCTGGGCCATGGCCGAGTACCTCATCTCGCAGGGCCGCATCGGGTGTGTTCCGGGCGTCGACTTCGGCGCGAACGGGGAGGGATACATCAGGTTCTGCTTCGCACGCGATCGGCGAGAGCTCACCGGCGCGCTCGAGTCGATGAAGGGACTGTTCGGGGAGAAAGAGCGGCTCAGGGCCTAAGGCTCTGGGCTTTGGCGCCCAGAGCCCTGAGCCCATCACTTGACGTGCCGGCCGCCGTCGACTCGAATCGTCTCGCCTGCGGTGAAATCGGATTCGAGGAGGAACACCACCGCGCGCGCGATTTCTCCCTCGCCGCCCCATTTGCCTACGGGCGTCGCGGCCTCGACGGCGGTCAGCTCCTCGTCACTGATGCCTTCGGGGGGAATGATTGGTCCTGGCGCAATCGCGTTGACCAGGATGCGATCGCCCGCGAGCTCCAGCGCGAGCGCTTCGGTGAGTCCGATGACGCCTCGCTTGGCGACGTAGTACGGCAGGTATCCTCGATACCGCGGCCGACCGCTCGCGGCAATCCAGTCGGCGAAGTTTATGATTCGTCCTTCTCCTGCTCTTCGCATGTACGGGACAGCCGCGCGCGAACACAGGAACGCCGCGCGTAGGTCCACGTTCACCACTGCGTTCCACACCCCGTCGTCTGTCTCATCGAACGGCGACGTGGCGTAGACCGACGCAAGGTTGAGGAGGACATCCAGCCGACTCATTGCGTCGGCCGCCTGTCGAACGAGCAACGCGCAGTCCTCCGCCCGGGACAAATCGACCTGGAAGACGAAGGCGCGGCGGCCGAGCGCGCGCACGTCGTCAGCCGCAGCCTCCGCTTCGCTCTTCGAGCGCAGATACGACAGCGCGACGTCCATGCCGCGACGCGCGAGCTCGGTCGCAATCTTCGCGCCCATGCGCTTGCCGCCGGTGATCAGCGCAGCTTTGTCTGTGAGGATCATGCAGGGAATGGCTCAAGGCTCTTGGCTTGGCTCTCGGCTCTGAGCGTGTCCAGAGCCCAAAGCCTGAAGCCAAAAGCCGATCACTCTACGCTTCGATCTTCCCCACGAGCACGACGCCGAACTTCAGCGCGCCGCTCTGGCCGCCGCGGTCAACGGGGACCTGCATGATGATCGCGTCGTGACCGAGCTCGGTCTTGTGCGACTGCAGCGGCGCTTCGGTCGCGACCGGTGGGTCGATGCTCCACACACCCGGATGCGAGCCGCCGATCGACTGCTTCGACAAGTCGACGGTCCCGTCGTGCCCCTGTGGCGCCGGATCCTTGTCCACTGTCGCCGGACTGAGCAGCAGGAACTCGCGGAATGGCGACACGCCAAGGTGATCGCCGTTGCTCGGCTGAATGCCGTATCGCAGCGTGTATACCGCCGGCTTCAGGTTTCGTCCGCGGATGTCACGGTAGTTGCCTGACAAGCGCACAGCGCCGATCAGTGCGCCTTCCTCGACATCCCCCCAGGAAGGTGCGCCGGATCCTGCTTTCATCGGCAGCGCCTTGACCCACCAGAAATCGAGTGTCACTCCTCCGCTCGTTACTCGCACGCCGTCGTCCGACAGCTGCGACGAGATGGGCGCGGCCAGCTCGGAGGGTGCCGGAGATTTTTGCGCCACGGCGGTCAGACCGGATCCCTGACCGGCCGAGAGGTTGTGCGATGCCAGCAGCACCGCGCAGAAGATCAGTAGGGGCGCCGCAGGCGCGCCGCGCCGGAGCGGAGCGGGGCAGCGGGGTCCCCGGAAAAGTTTGTGTCGCATGTCCTCACAAAAAAAGGCGCCGAAGAACACGGCGCCTCTACATCCTTCCCCGACGATTGCAGCTACCGGCTGTAGCTGAACGTTCCGAAGAACGAGGACTTCCGGTCGACCTGTTTCCACTGCGTGCCGAGCGCCGAACCCGACCACGACTGCGATCGCGTCATGCCGAGCGCCGGGTCGTCCACGCGTGCAAGCGGATCGAACCACTGGATCGCGCCGCAGTCCGGCGAGTGCTTGACTTCGGTCGCGACGTCAACGTTCGCGGGTCCGGCGGACACAGCAATGTGGCCGTCGCCTTTCCAGAAGGAGATCGGCACACTGCGCGACTCGACGACATCCGCCACGTACTTCGGAGCGAGCGACGACGCGAGGGTCATCAATGCGTCGCGTTGTGCCGACGACGCGCGGCTGTCGGTCAGGATGACGGACTTGATCGTCGTAGGGGACGCTCCGCCGAGCTGATACGTTCCAAGATTCACGTCAGCAGCGACCACTGCAACAATCGACAGACCGTCGAGCGCAACGCCGTTGACGCTGCCCTCCGCGACCCTCCACGCCAGAATCGCTTCGCGTCCCGAGGTTTCTCCCTCGCTGCCCATCGTGCAACCGCCAGTGAACACCTCGGCGGTTCGCGCTTCGATGTAGTCGCCCCGGACGACCGGACCGGCAGCCCGCGAACTCATGCCGGCCGCGACCACGAATGCCGCCGCGAGTGCAAGTGTCTGTTTCATTGCGATTACCTCATTCAGGACGATTATACCGAACTGACCGCCTGTGTCCGTGCCTGCCTCGTGCTTGTGCCTCGCACGAGCTGGCGCGGCTCTTCGATGGTGCGTCGGGTCTTGTGATCACTTTTCACAACACCCTCGCCCCAGAACGCAATCCCGCGCATTCACAGGATCGCCATCCGGTCCGAAGGCTTTCTGCGTACGAACGCACCAGAACGAAGATGAGCCGAGATATTCGTGATAGTCGGCCTCGATCGATCCCTCGGGAAGGACATACATGCCCTTGTGCCGGAGATTCGTGCAATGCAGCGGCGACACGTGTCGTGACGAGAGAGGTGGATGATCCATATCGCTACACCGTTTTCAATCCGCCGGCCTTCATGATGGCACGCTTCACGGCCGTGCGAGTCAGCTGGACTTTGTATGCGTTATTGCTCATCGGTTTGGCACCTTGCACGGCCGCCTCGGCGGCTGCCGTCGCAGTTTCCTGCGACAAGGGCTTGCCCGACAGTGCGTTCTCCGCAGCCGACGAACGCCACGGGATCGGCGCGACGGCCCCAATGATCACGCGTGCGCCACGAATCGTCTGACCGGCGATCGTCAAGGCTACCGAGGCACTGGCCATCGGCCAGTCGTGCGACTGCTTGAATCGGATCTCGTATGTGGCGCTCTTGACTGCGCCGGGCGCCGGAAGGATCACGTGCGTGAGCAGCTCGTTCGGCGCGAGCACGGTTTCGCCGAACATGTTCTTGTCCGGCATGACGAAGTAGTCCCCGGCCGCAACCTCACGCTCGCCGGCGGGACCCACGATGCGGAACCGTGCGTCCAGCGCGATGGCAGGAACGGCAAGGCTGGACGGATGGATGATGTGGCACGGCCCGCCGCCGAATATCGCGTGGAACTCGTTCTCGCCGTCGACCGCGAAGCAACGAGAGCCGCCCTTCTTGAGGCAGTTGAACTCCTCGTTGCGGAAGTACCAACATCGCGGACGCTGATTGAGGTTGCCGCCGACCGTTCCCGCGTTGCGGATCTGCGGGGTGCCGATTTCTTCGGCAGCTTGAACCAGCGCGGGATAAAGACGCGCGACATCGGCATTCGCAATGAGCTCACTGAGTGTCACTGCCGCGCCAATGCGCAAGCCGCCGTCCGCGGTCTTCTGGATCCGGCGATCGAGGTTCTTCACGTTGACGACGCGCTCGGGCTGCGCGATGTAGTCCTTCATCAACGCGATCAGATCCATGCCGCCGGCGAGCGGCAGGACGCGATCGCGATCGGGGCTCAGGGCCGCGATGGCTTCCTTCTCGTTGGCGGCGTTGACGTAGGCAAAAGACCTCACGGCAATCCTCCCAGAACTTCTCAGTTCCGTTTCACGACGTTCGCTCGACTGGCCCAAAGGCAAAAGCCCTGAGCCCAAGCCTGATCCTACGTCCCGCCCGCCTTCGCCTGTTCGATCGCGGTGAGTACAGCTTGTGGTGTCAGCGGCAGGCCGCGTACTCGCGCGCCCGTCGCGTTCGCGACGGCGTTCGCGACGGCGGCGGCCGTCGAAATCACGGGCGGCTCGCCGAGTCCGACGACACCACGCGTCGGCTGATCGACGATGGTGACGTCGATCTGCGGGACGTCCGAGATGCCGGGCACCAGGTACCACTCCATGTTCGGGTTCACCATGATGCCCGTGTTGCGATCGAGAATGCGGTTCTCGAACAGCGCGAACCCGAGGCCCATGATGATCGCGCCGATGATCTGGCTTTCCGCCGTGAGTTTGTCGACGAGCATGCCGCAGTCCTGCACGCAGACGACTCGCTCGACGTGCGTAATGCCGGTCTCGATGTCCACCTCGACGTCCGCGAACTGCACGCCGCTCGTGCCGACGCTGGCAAGGTTCGCTTGCCAGTCGGCAGGCGCGCTGATCGGTTCCGTCCCGAGCAGCTTGCAGGCGTCCTTCCAGGCGAGCCCCTTGGAGGGATCGTTTTTCACCTGAATCCGGCCGTTCTTTGCGACGAGCATCGTCGGTTCCACACCGAGTCCTGGCGCGACCTTCGCGAACAGCGCGTCACGCGCCGTCTCGGCGGCAGCGCGAACCGTGGACGTCACGGATCCCACAGTCGTGCTCCCACCACTGCCACCAGCAAACGGGTAGTTCGTATCACCAATTGCCGCTGTCACCGCCTCGAGCGGCAGTCCCATCGTTTCCGCGGCGACAATGGCAACGATGGTTCGTGTGCCGGTGCCGATATCCTGCGTGCCGATCTTCGCGACGACGCCGCCATCCGGCATGATCTCGCAAATCGCTTTCGTGTTGCGGTTCCCTTGCCCCGTCCAGCGATTCGCGGCACACCCGAAGCCGCGCTTGATCGGCCCGGCCGCCGCGTCGCCGGTCGGATGACGCTTCGCCCAGCCGAACTTCTCGGCGCCCATCTTGAAGTATTTCCCCCACTGAGCGTTGTCCGCTTCCGGTGGAAGGTTGCGAAGCCGGAGCTCGAGCGGATCCATCCGCAGGCGATCCGCGAGCTCGTCCATGATCACTTCGTGAACGAAGCAGCCCTGAGGATGCCCGGGCGCTCGCATCGCGCGCTGCGGACCTGCATTGATGTAGACGTCGGTGTGGAGGCGGCGTCGATGCGGAACCGGATACACCTGGTACGGGAGCGGAAAATTCGCACCCTGACCCGCGCCACCGGTGCCCCACGTCTCTGCGTCGAGCCCCGTGAGCTTGCCTTCGGCGTCAACGCCAGCGCGCACCTTCGCGAATGCGGACGGACGATTCCCGGTGACGAGATGCTCTTCTTTGCGCGTGCACATCAACTGGACGGGTGCACCGGCGGCCTTTGCGAGACGCGCGGCAATCACGACCTGAACGTCGGCGCCAAGCTTGCTGCCGAACCCGCCCCCCATGTAATCCGTGATGACGCGCATGTTCGCTTGGGGTATGCCGAGCGCCTTTGCCACTCCTTCACGCGTGCCGTGCACCGCCTGTGTCGACACCCACGCGGTGAGCTTGTCACCGTCCCATTCGCAGGTGCCGCCGTGCGTCTCGAGGCTGGTGTGCGTCTGCACCTGCGTCGAGTAGAGGCCTTCAATCATATGGGCGGAGTTCTTGAGCGCTTCCTCGACGTTGCCCTCCTGGCTCAACGCGGCTTCCGTGAAATTCCCTTTCGGAAACACCTTTGGCGCGTCGGGGCGCCTCGCTTGTTCGATCGTTGCCAGCGCCGGGAGCACTTCCCAATCGACCTTGATCAATCGAACCGCGTCTTCTGCGATCTCTTCGGTGGTCGCAGCAACCGCCGCCACCTCCTCGCCCTGGTAGAAGACCTTCGACGTCTCTTCCTTGGAGGGATCCTTCAACGCCAGTACGGCCTTGACGCCGGGGAGTTTCTCGGCGGCTGACAGATCGATCGACTTGACGCGCGCGTACGGGTACGGCGAATCGAGCAGGCGGGCGTAGAGCATGCCGGGACGGACGATGTCGTACGTGTACTTCGCCTTGCCGCTGGCCTTGCCGGGACCGTCCAGGCGCTTGATCGAGGTGCCGATCAACGCACGGTCCGCAGGAGGTGGCCAGTTGAATCGTGGCGGTCCGGTCTGTGCCGGCTGCTGATTCGCAGGCGGAGTCTGAGGTGTCGGAGTTTGAGTCGCGGGGCTGGTGCCCGTCTGCTGCTGGTCAGCCACGGCGTCCTCCCGTCGCAGATTTCGGATCGAGCGCCGCTTCGAGCACGCGCACATACGTACCGCAGCGGCAGATGTTGCCGTCCAGTGCCTTCAGCGCCTGCTCGCGGGTTGGCTTCGGATTTTTCTCGAGCAGCGCGACCACGGACGTGACGAATCCCGGCGTGCAGAAGCCGCACATCAGACCGTCGTGATCGCAGAACGCCTGCTGGACCGGATGCAGGACCGTGCCCTGCGTGAAGCTCTCCACCGTCCGGATTGTCTTGCCCTGTGCTTCGATTGCGAGCGTCGAACACGCGTAGATCGTCTTGTTGTCGACGATCATCGTGCACGCACCGCAGGCACCCCGGTCGCAAACGCGCTTCACGCCAGTGATGTTCAGCCGCGTCCGCAACGCGTCGAGCAGCGTCACACGCGGCTCGACTTCGAGCCGATGCACCTGTCCGTTGACATTCAACTGGATGGGAACTGCACCGGGACCGACCGCGTTGACCCCCTGCGCCTTTGCTGTCGCCGTCGTCCCGAGGACGCCGGCCGCGGCACCGGTCGCACCAACCCTCTTGAGGAAGGTTCGGCGACTGAAGCCCGACTCATCAGTCTTTCGTCGCGCCATGTAAGAGCCTCGCAAAAATTTGAGGGTAGATTACATCACAATCCGCGAAAGCAAGCGCATCTGCACGACGACATCGGGGCCGGTGACCAGGGCCGGAGACCGGTAGACAGAAGACGAGGGAATCCGGTCCCCGGCCCCCGGCCCCCCGGCCCCCAGTCGTCACGATCTCGGCAGCGTCTGCCGGTGTCCGAAGAAGCGCGACCATGGCTCCTTTTTCGCGAGACGACGCTCGGCAGTCCGGATGTTGAAGATCGCCGGATTCAATCGCGGGCTGAGCTCGTTCCAATCAAGCGGCATCGAAACTGGCGCGTGCGGGCGCCAGCGCACCGAGAACGGCGGCACGATGGTCTGGCCCGTGGCATTTCGCATGACGTCGAGGTAGACAGGCGCGCGTCGCTTGGCCTTGCGCGACTCGACCGTCACGAGACGTGGATGCTTGGCGGCCAGCTCGCTGGCGATTGCGGCGGCGTACGTCCGCACGCGGTTCTGCGTCGCACCACGCCTCAACGGCACGAGCACGTGCAGGCCGCGTCCACCAGAGGTTTTCACGAACGCTTCGAGTCCGTGGTCTTCGAGCCGCTCACGAAGCAGCACCGCGGCACGGGCAGCAGAGTCGAAGCCGTCCGCCGGATCCAGATCGAACGCAAGCCAGTCCGGCTTGTCGAGTTGATCCGTGCGGCTGTTCATCACGTGCATCGCAATGCAGCCGAGATTCACGAGGGTCAGCAGCGTCTTGCGCATGCCGCCGACGATGTAGTCGATGTCGCGACCGGCGGTCGGGGCGGGAATCCGGATGGTAGGGATATCCGCGGGCAGGTTGTCGGGCGCCTGCTTCTGATAGAAGCACGTTCGCCGCACACCCTCCGGACATCGCTCCATCGTAACGGCGCGCAGCTTCATCCACGGCAGGATGTGAGACGCGACACGCGCGTAGAACTGAGCGAGCTCCAGCTTCGTGAACCCCTCGTCCGGCCAGAAGACCTTCGTGGGGTTGGTGATCGAGGCGCCTCCAATCCGGACCGCGGATTTCACAGCCATGGGTGAGACGAGACGCTGATTTACGCGACTGATCGCGGATCAATCTGGCTCACGAGACGCCGGACGAGCACCGATAGCCCGTTATTGTTGCACTGTTTCGAGCCCGGAATACAGTATCCTCATCCACGTCATTCGGTCGCGCGGTGCACTCCAACGGCAGCAGTGCCAAAGGGAATCCGTATGGTCAGCCGACGCATGTTTCTCCGGGCGAGCGGAGTCGCGGGAGCCGCGGCCCTGGCTGCATTCAAAGATGGCGGGCTGGACCGCGTCCTCGCCGCCGGCAGGTCGATTGAAGGTGCAGCCCCGACGGACGTCGCGAGCGACGAGAACTACTGGCGCGAGATCCAGCAGGCGTTCACGCTCGATCGAACCATCATCAATCTGAACAACGGCGGATGTTGTCCGAGCCCTCGGGTGGTTCACGAAGCGCTCAAGCGTTACCTGGACGTCTCCAATCAGGCGCCGGTCTATCACATGTGGCAGATTCTCGAGCCGAACATCGAGACCGTACGCCGCCGCCTCGCCGCCGAGTTCGGTTGCCACGCGGAGGAGATGGCGATCACGCGCAACGCGAGCGAAGCGCTGCAGATCGCGCAGCTCGGCATCGATCTGAAGTCAGGGGACGAGGTCGTGACAACGAACCAGGATTACGGTCGCATGCTGGACACGTGGGATCAGCGCGCGCGCCGGGATGGAGTGAGCATCAAGAAAATTTCATTTCCAGTTCCGCCGAAGTCGCTCGACGAGCTCGCCGACCGCCTGCTCGGCGCGATCTCGCCGTCCACGAGGGTGCTGCACTTCTGCCACATCACGAACCTGACTGGTCAGATCTTTCCCGTGAAGCGCATCTGCGACGAGGCGCGGCGACGCGGCGTCAAAACGATAGTGGATGGCGCGCACGCGTTCGCGCACTTTCCGTACAGGGTCGCGGATCTCGGGTGCGACTACTACGGCACGAGCCTGCACAAGTGGCTGCTGGCCCCGATTGGAACAGGCTTCCTGTACGTGCGGCGGGAGAACATCCCGTCGCTGTGGCCGCTGACGCCGGCGAGCGCGTCGAAGAACGGCGACATTCGGAAGTTCGAGGAGATTGGCACGCATCCCGCCGCGAACCACAACGCGATCGCCGAGGCCCTGAGCTTCCACGAGGGCATCGGCATCGAGCGCAAGGCCGCGCGGCTGCGCTTTCTACGCAATCGGTGGGCGACGCGGCTCCAGACGAATGCGCGAATCCGCATTCACACGAACCTTGATCCCGCTCACTCGTGCGCAATCGGCACCGTGCAGATCGTGGGAGTTCCAACTCCCAAAGTCGTCGCGCGGCTCTGGGATCGCTGGCGCATCATCGCCACGCCGATCGTGCACGCCGAGTACGAAGGCGTCCGCGTCACGCCCAACGTGTACTCGACGCTCGAGGAGATCGACACGTTCGCCGGCGCGATCGAGGAGATCGCGGCGCGGGGCGTGAATTGACCCCAGCGGCACCTCCACCGGAGGAGATGGAGAGCACGGGCAAAGCATTCACCGCGCTCTCTGTCGCCTCCCGGTCAGCGGGTCGTGAATTCGCGCCCGTTCCACTCAAACGCGCATCCCTCCCCTTCGGTCACAACCTTCAGGCCTAAGTCCCGCTCGAAGGCTTCCGACACGCTGTTCCTGAACACGTAGGCGCCATCGACGGAATCGGGCAGCCCGCTAACGGCGAGTGTTCCGCACGCCTGCATGCGCGGATTGGATTTCGCGGCCCGCTCCACCGCGTCGCGCGTGTGCGCCGCGTCGATCCACGGCGTCAGGTGGGCAGTCAGCGCAATCGTGTTCAGCATCAGGAGGGCGACGACAAAGCCGCCGGCGACCACTCGCGCGCGGTCGGCGCGCACCCGACACGCCTTCACGATGATCGTCATCGTCCAGCCGATTGCCGCGAGATACAGATATCGGGACGCCTGCAGATTCGACGGAATGACGAGAATTGGAATGACAGGTGCAAACGAGACGACGATCCACAACACCGACGCGATGGCGATTCTCAGATCGCGCCGTGGTCCCTCTGAAACACAGAACAGGGTCACCAGCGTGATGACAATCAGGACCGACGCGATGGCAATCCAGGCAGATTGCTGAAGCACGCTGGCGTGGTACGGCATGGCAAGGCTGCCGAACCCGCTGAAGAAGGCGCGCTGCAGCACGTACTTCGTGACTGGTCCAATGACTTCCGGGCTCGCCAGAAACCGCGCGAGTCCGAACGCGGCGTTCACACCGATGACGATCGCGAGGTCGCGACGGAGCGGCGCTGATACCGCGTTCCGTGCCCACGCGACAATCAGGACGAGCACTGGCGCCACCGCTGCCGTTTCCTTGGACAGCACGGCGCCAAGGTTGGCCGCGATGAACGCGGCACGGATCGCGCGTGACTGATTGGCGCGTGAGTACTGAAACGAAACCAGAACGGCGCTCAAGACGAGCGTCGTCGCAAGCACGTCGAACACGCCGGAGCACCACACGACCGCTTCGGGCGCGAGAGGCGCCGTCAGCACCAGCAGTCCGGCAATGAAGCGCCATCGGCGTGGCGCCCCTCGATGTCGCTCAGGGCAGGCCCACTCCGCCGCCACGACGCTGCTCAAACAAGCGTTGGTCCCGTGCAGGACGACATTCAGGAAGTGAAGAACGACGGGACCAGCGCCAGCCTGCAGGAGGACGGCCCAGAGGAGCAGAGGAAGAGGTCGAAAGAGGACCGCGCTGACCGGCGACAGATCCCACGCGGCCGCGCGAGCAACGAGGCCGAAATCATCGGACAGAAAGCCGACGAACAGCGCGCGCCAATACAACACGATTGCCGCCGCACAGAACGACGCCCAGACCCAGGCATTGGCAGAGGCCCGATCGATCGGCCAGTCCGCGGGCCCGGGTTCCTGGTCCCCGCCCGGCGGCAGTTGGGTGTTGAAATATTTCAGCGCGACTGCAACGACCACGAACAGCGTCGCGGCGCTCTCGACGTGATGCCGCTGGACGGAGCCCGCGCCCGTGATGTAGGCGATGAAAAGATAGGCGACGCGGGCGCCAAGCGTGACGAGGACGGCCGAGAACGCGATGCGCGACCAGGATTTCACCAGCGCGCTCCCTTGGCAGATCGAATCCCGAACGCCGATTCGTGGCTCAGGTCAGAAATAGACAGTAATACCAGTCGTCCAGATCGATCCGTCGTACGACGGCAGGAAGCGACTCTTTCCCGAATCGTTCGCGTAAGCGTTGTTGAGGGCGCCGGCAATCGTGTCGGACCCGACTGCATCCGATCCGAAGTGCAGAAAGGTGTATCTGTAATCGGCGTGCAGGCCGGCGTGACGGCCGAGACGCAGCTCGCCGCCGAATCCGGCGTGCCAGCCAAACTTTCGCGCCGTGTCGGAGTCGATGACCGTGTCGTTCGAGAGTATTTCGACGTGATGCGAATACCATCCGCCGCCACCCAGGACGTACGGTGCGAACGTCGTTCGGATTGGAAAGAGCAGTAGAGAAGCCTGAAGAGGATAGTCGCGCACGCGTTTGGTCAGTTGCTGATTGTGCTCCGTGCGAATGTCCAGCGACAGCTCGATTCCGGTGTGTGGAGATACTCGCGCGCGCAGGTGGGCGCCGGTGAATCGCTCCGCGCTCGGATCGGCGTCCTCGTCGCCGCGGATCATGCTCATTCGCGCGCCCAACCCGAACGCGCCGTCCTGCGCGGCGCACGGCACCGCCGCCAACGCGAGCAGATACACCGCGTGCGGCAGAATCGTCGATCGCATGAGAACCTCGCGATCGTTGCTATCGGTTCAATTGCTCTGACGCTTTACGGTCCCTCGTAGCCGGGGCCGGGCCGCTGGCCGGGAGCCGGGGGCCAGCGACCGGGGGCCGAGGCCCCGGGCCGGGGGGCGGTAGCTCGGTGGTTCGGTGGCTCGGTTGTTCGGTGGCTCGCGCAAAGCGGATTTCCGATGCGGGAGCCCAAATTCGGATTCGCGATCTGGAGGACTCGAGAATTGATTGATTGGGGATTGAACGCTTCGAGGATCAGTGATTCAGGATTAGGGATGAGGGATTCGACTTTGCAGCCGACCGGGGGCGGAACGCGAAGCACCCTGCGAAAGTGCTGACGTTGTCCGTGCGAATCCGCCCCCGGTCCAATGCAGCAGGATGCTGAAGATCGCATCCTGCATGGGAAATCGGAAATGGGAACAACGTCGGCGTTTTGCCATCTCCCATTGACCTCTTCCCATCAAGCCGAACGTTGTTCGGTAGAAATCCACCGCCGCGGAAACCCCGGACGGGAAGCGGGGTTCCACGGCGTGGACAGGCGCTCGCCGTCTAGGTGAGCACCTTGATGACGACGCGGCGGTTCTGCGCGCGACCGTCCTTGGTCTTGTTCGGCGCGATCGGCTTCTCCTCGCCGTAGCTGATCACGTTGATCTTGTGAAGCGGAATCTGGTGATGCTCGTAGAGATACCGCTTGACGCTTTCCGCGCGCTCGAGACCCAAGCGATAGTTCAGATCCTTGGGACCGGCGTTGTCCGTGTGGCCTTCGATTTCGATGTAGGCGCCGTTCGGCTCCGCCTTCAGCTTCTGCACGAGCGCATCGATGTCCGCAACGGCGGACTCGGGCAACGTGGCCTTGCCGAATTTGAACTCGCCCTTGTCTTCGCTCAGCACCACTTCGTATACCAGCCGCTTGGACGCCTTCTCGACTGTGTCTGCCTTCGTGTTCGCGGCGTCAGCAGCCGTCTTCGCGGCGTCGGCGCGCTGCCCGGCGTTCGTCGCCTTGCTGTCGGCGGCCTGCGCCGCCGCCTGCGCGCGCTGATCCACTTCTGTGATCTTCGCTTCGTTCGCTCGAGTCCGCTCCTGGTTCTCTTCCACCGACTTCGTGAGCGTCTCGACCTTGTCGTTCACTTCGCCGACCGATGTTCTGACGAACTTCTTCGTTGCGCACGCCGTGGTGCCGCTAAGCGCCACCGCCAGCACTGGAACTATCAGCACGAGTCTCTTCATATGCCCTCCTGCCCTCCGACTAGGCTGCCCTCCGCTCCCGGCGGACCTGACGATCCGAATCAACGCCGAATACCTGTCTCGATTAATCCCGGAGTTCCTGCCCCACCGACGATTCGGCGCTCCCCGATGTCAGCGCCGACGAACGTCCGCCCGCCGTGTACCCACTGCGCGCTCGCACGACCAGATCCCGGTCACGTGCGCGGATCTGAACCGGACGCCATCCAGATTGTGCCGAGGCCTCGAACGCCAGGAGGTACTGATGCCGCAGCTCGTTCACGAGCTGCCGAGCCGCGACGCTTGCGTGTGCAGGGGCGGTGGCCGTGAAGAGCTCACCCCCGGTCCACTGCGCCAGCTCGCGGAGATCGGCTGCCAGCGCAGTCTCTTCTCCGCTGCCGAACGTCTGCGCCTCGTCGACGCTCGTCATGACAGCAACGATGTAGACCGGCACGTCGATGCCGCTCGCGATGCTCGCCACTTCGTTCGGCCTCAGACGGCTCCGCGTGTCCACGCCGTCGGTCAACACCGCCACTGCCGCTCGCTGCGAAAGCTTGCCCTTCGTTCCCGCGGCAGCCACGACCGCCTTCGCCGTTTCCGCGACGGCGTCATAGAGCGACGTCTGTCCGAATGGCGCCTCGATGCGGCCGAGTGATGACTCGAGCGCGTCGAAATTTGAGGTGAAGTCGTGCACCTTCTCGAGCCGCGTGTCGAACGAGAAGAGCGCGGCCTGATCCCCGCTCTTCAGCGCGCCGAGGATGTGTCGCGCGGCCTGACGCGCGTCGACAGCCTTGGAGCCGACCCGCATGCTTCCGCTGACATCGAACAGAATCGCCAGCTTGACGGGACCGTTGTCCTCGGCCCTGAAGCTCACGATCGGCCGTCGCTGCCCGGCCTCGACGACGATGAAGTCCTTCGAGGTCAGATCGGAAACGAAGCGTCCCTTACGGTCGCGCACGATCGCAGCAACCGAAACGAGATCGACAGCCGATCGGAACCGCGCGCTGGGTTGATCCGTCGTCTGCGGGCTGGTGGAACCCTGGGCGCCCACCAATCCGGTCGCCAGGGTCACCAGCGCTGCAGAAAGGGTCACGCCACGGCCCGTCATGCCAGCCGCTTCTCCAAAGAGCCTGCCAACGCGGTAAACGTCATCAATTGAACCGTTTGTTCGAATCCGGCGCCGTGTCGAGCTGCCGAATCCCCTCAAAATCGGGCAAAATTTACGCGATCGCTCGAATCCGCGCCTGTTATTTCTACAGAAGGGCTCGGGAAACCGCACAACTCGTTCCGTGCGTGCGGTCAAATGCCCTGAGATTCCGGGATTCCTGATTGCTTCCACCGCGGTGGTAAGATTCCCGACAATGGCCGCTCGTACGACCTCTGCGATTCCGGTCGCCTCTCGTCTCGCCGGGTTCAACTACGCCATCCGGAATATCGTGGCGGAGGCGCGAAAGGTAGAGGCCGCAGGACAGAAGGTCCGCTACCTCAATATTGGAGACCCGATAGCGTTCGGCTTCCGGACGCCGCCGCATCTCATTGCGGCAGTGGAGAAGGCGATCCGTGACGGCGAGAACGGCTACGCCCCGTCGGTTGGGATTGCCGCAGCTAGGGAGGCCGTGGCCGCTGAATGCCAGTCGCGAGGCATGCCCGTCTCAGCAGACCGCGTGGTCATCACGTCGGGAACATCCGAGGGAATCGAGCTGACGCTGACCGCGCTTGCCGAAGCTGGCGACGAGGTTCTGATCCCTGTCCCAACGTATCCTTTGTACACCGCCGTCCTTGCGAAGATAGGCGCACGCGCCGTCTACTATCGAACCGACGCGAGCCGCGGATGGCTTCCTGACCTCGATCACGTCCGAAGCCTCGTCACCCCGGCAACGCGCGCGCTCGTCGCGATCGACCCGAACAACCCGACGGGCGCCACCTACCCGACCGAGGTCCGGCGCGCACTCCTCGACCTCGCCGATCGCCATGGCTTTCCGTTGCTTGCCGACGAGGTATATGCGGATCTCGCCTTCGACGGTCCGGTGCCGGCGCTTGCTGCAGTGAATCCGGACGCTCCCGTCATTTCGTTCTCGTCGCTGTCGAAGGCTTATCTCGCCCCGGGATGGCGCGCGGGCTGGATGGCCGTCGGTCGCAGCGAGCGGCTCGACGATGTGCTGGCCGGAGTGAAGAAGCTGGCAGACGGCCGCCTCTGTGCGACGGCGCCGATGGAGTACGCCATCGTCGCCGCGCTCACCGGCGATCGATCGCATCAGGAGGCGTTTCGCGCGGCGCTTCGCGAGCGCGCCGAACTCACGACCCGACGACTCAATGCAATTGACGGGCTCAGCGCGGTCGCGCCGTCGGCGGCGTTCTACGCGATGCCCCGGGTCGCTCTGCCCGCCGGCGTCACCGACGAGGATTACGTGCTCGCGCTCCTGCGTTCGACGGGCGTCTTGTGCGTCTACGGGTCGGGGTTCGGTACTCGTGCCGAGGACGGCTTCTTCCGCGTCGTGTTTCTTGCGTCACCGAGCGAGCTGTCGGGGATCTACGACACGATCGCGGACTTCACGGGCGGGTTCCTCGCGACCCACTAGATCTGTGTCACGTTTGTCCGAGCCACGGCCCACGGGGCAATCACCAAGCTCACGTAGGTACGAAGACCACGATGAAATCAGAAAGAATTTCATGAGTCTTCGTGATCTTCCTTCGTGGTCTTCGTGAGCTTGATGGCCTTCGTGCATTCGCCGTCGACGCGTGACAGCGGACGCACTTCAATGTTGAGCATCTCCGAGTGACGACCCCCTCCGCGGTCCAGAAATCGCTCATCCTCTGGACCATCTGGATGGCGGCGCTCGCCGTCGTCGTACTGTGGGCGGCATATCTCGTTCGCGACGTTCTCCTGCTCATTTACATCAGCGGGCTGCTCGCCGTCGGGTTCAGCCCGATTGTGCGACTAATCGAACGACAGAAAGTCCTGCCGATCGGGACGCGGCGATTCCCGCGATGGCTCGCGATCCTCGTGCTGTACGTCATCATTCTCGGAAGTCTCACCGGGATTGGCTTTCTCGTGATCCCTCCGCTCGTACGACAGACGCAGCAGTTCTGGCTCGCGCTGCCGCAGATGTTCGAACGCGCGCAGGAGTTCCTCATTCAGAAGGGATTCCTGCAGCAGCGCCTCACGCTGCAGGAAGCCGTGCAGCACGCCCCGGTCGCCGGCGGCACCGAAGCCTTCGGCACGGTGTTCGGCGCGATCGTCGGCGTGGTCGGGGGGGTTTTCGGGTTCATCACGATTCTGATCCTGACCTTCTATCTGCTGGTCGAAGCTGCGCAGCTGCGCGCGATGCTGCTGCGACTCTTTCCGCCAGACCGCCGCGCGCGCGCGGACGCGGCGGCGCGCGATATCACGCTGAAAGTGAGCGCGTGGTTGGGAGGCCAGCTGCTGCTCGGCGCGATCATCGGCGGAAGCTCCGGCATCGGCCTGTGGCTGCTGGGCATTCCGTTCTTCTACGTGCTCGCGGTGATTTCCGGCATCGGCGAGCTCATCCCCGTGATCGGTCCGATTCTTTCAGCGATTCCCGCGCTTGCCGTCGCGGCGACCGTCTCGGTGCAGAAGGTCGTGCTCGTGCTCGTCTTCTTCGTGATTCAGCAGCAGACCGAGAATCACCTGCTCGTACCCAGGATCATGTCGCGCCAGGTCGGCGTCAGCGCCGTGACCGTCATCGTCTCGCTGCTGATTGGTGGAAAGCTGCTCGGCATCCTGGGTGCGCTGCTGGCCGTTCCGACCGCAGCGATTCTGCAGGTCGTGTGGAGTGAACTGACGCTCTCGGAGTCGAGAAGATAGAATCGAGCTTTCTGCCCTTATCGCGTCTGATGGAACTCGCGAAGCCGATCGGACGTCAACATTCCTGATCGACCCATGTCGTCGAGAGCATCGGCGTCCTATCGCGCGCGCGAGTGGTTTGACACTTACACGCGCGATTTCTCGCGGGAAGACTTTCAGCGGCTGTTCACGCACGACACGGCCGAGGCGTATGACTTCTTCGCGCGGGGTCTCGACGAGGATCGCCTCGCCGGTTTGCCCTGGTGGAAACGCCTGCCGCTGCAGTTCCGGCAGGTTTTCGTTGCCTTCACACTGCGCCTCCCGGCAGCACGACGCGCACTCTATATCGTCGCGCTTGGCTTCGCGCTCGTCGGCATCGTTCAGTTGTATCGAGGCTTTGCAGCCGTGCCGGTGCCGTTCGGGACGCCGTTCTTCCAGATTCCCGTGCTGATGCCGGTCTGGTCGCACGGCACCCTTGCGCTTCTCGTGAGTCTCCTGCTCGTCAACCTTCTGGTGCTGCTCGAAGTGGCGGACCGGCTGTCGCTGAAGGGCGACTTGGAGGTCGCGCGCGAGATTCAACTCGCGATGCTGCCCCGGGGCACCTACTCGACGGCAGACATCCAGGTGTTCGGTGTCACCCGCCCGGCGAACACGGTCGGCGGTGATTTCTACGATGTGCTGCCGCTCCCCGATGGACGCGTCATCCTGACCGTTGGCGATGTGGCAGGGAAAGGAAGTCCCGCCGCCTTGCTGATGGCGCTCCTCCTCGCGGTGCTGCGTACGCTCGTCGACGAGCGTCTCGAGCCGGCGCCACTCGTCGAACGACTGAACGCGCAAATCTGCAGGCACAGCCCTGCCTCGCGGTTCATCACCCTGTTCTACGCCGTTTACGCTCCGGTTACCGGCAATCTCACGTACGTAAACGCCGGTCACAACCCGCCGCTCATCCGGCGTCGCAGCGGTCGGTACGACCGACTGACGGCGACGGGCGTTGCGCTGGGCATGTTCGAGGGATCGCAATTCAGCGCGATCGAAACCTGCATCGAGCCGGGCGACTTGCTCGCGCTCTACAGCGACGGAATCACGGAAGCCGAGAACCCGTCGGAACAACCGTTCGAGGAGTCCGGGCTGCAGCGCGTGCTCGATCGATATCTTGCGAAATCGCCAGCTGAGCTGGCGAGCAACATCCTCGCCGACGTCGAGGATCACGCGAAGCAGACCCGATTCATCGACGATCTGACGGTCCTGCTGCTCAGACGCGCGTTCTCTGTTTGAGCGATTCGGCCCAGCATCGATCCCAAGTGGCTTGACGCGCCGCTCCCTTCCCGACCCCGTGTGTTCCTAGCGGCCCATCCGCGTCAGTCGTCAGTCGTAAAGTGAGGGTCTCACGGCGGTCGCGTAAGGACCGTTTTTGGCCGGCGACTCACGACGCACGGGGTCTAATATGAAGACCGCCATGGCATTGCGTCTCGTCCTCGCGCTCGCTGTTCTGGTCGCGACGGTCGAGGGTGCAGCGCAGTCTTCGCAGCGCCCCGACGCTCTAAGCGCGCTCGTCATTCGTCTTCAGGAGGCGTCGGCCAGCGGCAATCAGAGCGCCATCAACGCACTGGGCATACCGGGAGCAGAGGGCTCGAGCGTAGCCGAGTTCGTGGAGTCGGTGAGTCCCGCGCCGGCACGAGTCGTGATCAAGGAACGCGATCGCACGGCGCTCGACGATGCGAAGCAGCGTTTGCTGCTGGAGGTGTTCACCGAGCAGGGGATCGAAGGAAGAGTCGCGACGTGGCAAGCCGACGTCGCGATGGCATCCGGCGGCAAGGTAGACGATCCCTCGGCCTGGCACATCGTCAACATGGAACGCCTCGCGGTCGTGTCCGGCCTGTACCGGCTGTCGCTCAACGCAAAACAGCAGTTCACCGTGCAGAACCTGACCGTCGCGGGTCAGGATCTGACGCTGCAAATGGCTACCGGAAGTGCGTTCGTCGCGGATACGGCCGAAGGGCCGACTGCAATCGTGCTCCTCGGCCGAGGGCAGATGAAATTCGCGCCGCCGGACGCCGCCGAACGGACGCAGGTCCGGATCTTCTCTGGAAACGAGACGCTCACGACGGATTTCGACTGCGCGCTGATTCGCGTGCGACCCTCCGAATTCGAGAGCCGGTTCGCCGGGTCCGCGCTGACGCCGCGGACGGTTTCCGGCGGCGATTTTCGGCGCGCGAACGAGTTCTTCGAAGAGAACGTCGGGCGGACGTTGCAGATCGATCTGACGGACCTGAGCCGCGATCGATGGTCGCTCGTGCCTGTCGCGAGCGATCTCATCGCGGAAGTGCGCACGCGCAAATACGGCAATCTGACATACGCGCGAGTTGGTAATGACGCGGAGGATGTTTCGCTCTTCGATCGAAAGCGACGAAAGAACATCTCCGTCTACGCGTCCGAGCAGAAGCTGGCGGCACGCGGACGGTTCTACAGCGAAGACGATCTCATCGACTACGACGTCTTGAACTACGACATCGAGACGGCCTTCAACCCGGAACGGCTATGGATCAGTGGAAGCGCGCGGTTGAAGCTGAAGGTGCGAGCGCCGGTCCTCACAACGCTCACGCTGCGACTCGCCGATTCACTGACGGTGCGAAGCGTGTACGCGGCGGGATTCGGACGGTTGTTGAGCCTCCGCGTCGTGGGGCAGAACAGCCTGATCGTCAGCTTGCCGGGTCCGACCGTACGTGATACCGAGCTCACGTTGCAGGTGACTTACAACGGCAGACTCGAATCGCAGGCGCTCGACAACGAAGCCATCGCGCTCGAGCAGCAGGAACAGGATTCGTTCGCGATCCCGGCGGAGCCGCGATTTCTGTACAGCAATCGAAGCTACTGGTATCCGCAATCGACCGTGACTGACTACGCAACGGCGCGGCTGCGTGTGACGGTCCCTTCCGAGTTCGATGTCGTCGCGAGCGGAACGCCGACCGGTCCACCGGCGCCCGCCCCCGGTCCGGTCGAATCGGGCGAGCGCGCCCGAAAGGTGTTCGTCTTCGACTCGCCGCGGCCGGTGCGGTATCTCGCGTGCGTCATCAGCCGCTTCAACACGGTGACGACGGCGCAACTGCCCGCCCCGTCCTATCCGGAATCAGGTGGGAGCAGACCGAACATCGACAGGGCAGCCGGCGATGGCGATGAAGAAGCTGCTGCGAACGGCGGCGTGGCGCTCATCGTTCAAGCCAATCCTCGCCAGGTCGGGAGGGCACGCGGGATCGGGGATCGCTCCGCAGCAGTGTTTCAATACTACGCATCGCTGATGGGCGACGCGCCGTATCCGAGCTTCACGCTGGCCGTCAGCGAGAGCGACTTGCCCGGCGGGCACAGCCCGGGGTACTTCGCGCTGCTAAACCAGCCGCTCCCGACGTCACAGCTCGTGTGGCGGAACGATCCTGTGAGCTTCGATCAGTATCCGACGTTCTTCCTCGCGCACGAGCTCGCGCATCAGTGGTGGGGCCAGGCGGTCGGATGGAAGAATTATCACGAGCAGTGGCTCAGCGAAGGCTTCGCGCAGTACTTCGCGTTGCTCTATGCGGAAAAGGAACGTGGCACTGACGTGGCGTTGAGCGTCCGCCGCCAGATGCGCCGCTGGGCGATCGACTCGTCCGTGCAGGGCCCCATCTACCTCGGATACCGCCTCGGCCACATCAAGAGCGACGGACGCACGCGGCGAGCGCTCCTCTACAACAAGGGCGCCATGGTTCTTCACATGCTGCGACGCTACGTCGGCGATGAATCGTTCTTTGGAGGCCTTCGGAAGTTTTACCGGGAGTGGCGATTCCGAAAGGCGGGGACCGATAACTTCCGAGTCGCCATGGAAGCCGCGACCGGCCGCGACCTCAGCGCGTTCTTCGAGTCCTGGATCTACGCATCGTCGATACCGCATGTGAAGGTAGGGTACGAAGTCATCGCGCCAAACCAGGTCGTCGTCAAGATCTCCCACGCGGGTGTCGTCATCCCCGTGCCTGTCACGGTGACGCTGATGTACGCGAGCGGCGAGACGGAGGACACGGTCGTCAACGTCGACGAAACGAGCGTCTCCCGCACGCTGCCCCTCAAGGGCCCCCTGCGCGAGGTCGCGTTGAATCAGGACTATGGAGCGCTGGTGGAGGTAGATCGCTGAATCGCACCCGGCTCAGGGCTTAGGGCTTTGGGCTCTAGGCGTGCCAGAACTTCGAGTTTCGATCAGGCCAAAAGCCAAGAGCCCTGAGCCCAAAGCCGAGGACTATGGCAGGTAGATTGCGGCGACTCGCGCTTCTCCGTTTCGCTCGAAGGGCTCGAACACCAGAATGAAGCGGGAGCCTGAGTACTCGTAGAACCGAGTCAGACGCTCGCCCAGGCTGCCGCGATCGATTTCCTGTCGTCCAATTTCCGCAGCACGACCGAGCCGGGCGGCCACGGCCGACTGCGTTTCGCCAACGCGGATTTCCTTGCCGTCCAGGAACGGCAGCACCGGAACCGACACGGCGCGGGCCGGTACGGCCGGGGGGATGCTGGCCACGAGCGGTCGCGCAGGGGGAGCCGTCGGCGGGGGCAATGTGGGAAAGCGAATCTGCCGGACCACCAGCGAGCCGACCGCAACGGTCGCCGCCAGAAATGCCGCTGCCACGAACCATTCGAAGACCGGCGCCAGGCGAAGCCGAGACCGGGTGTGTAGCGCGTCCATACTGGCCTCCCTTGCTGGGTAGGGTTGGCCGGGCGACTGGTGAGAAGATGGTACTTTAGATCGAGTCGGGGCACATTGCCAAACCGGAGCTCCTGGGGGGAACTGGAGCCTTCGCCGTCCTTGTGCAATGCTCTTGATATGATTGCAGGCTCATGGAAACGGTCACGCTGACGATAGACGGGCGCGAGATCACGACGGAAAAGGGGAAGACGGTCCTGCAGGCCGCGATCGAGAACGGCATCAAGATCCCGTATTACTGCTACCACCCCGGAATCAGCATCGACGGATCCTGTCGTGTATGCATCGTGAAGATCGAGAAGATGCCGAAGCTGCAGACGTCGTGCTCGACGCCGGTCGCGCCGGGCATGGTCGTTCACACGCAAGCCTCTGACGTGGTCGAGGCGCGCGCCAGCGTGTTCGAGTTCCTCCTCATCAACCATCCGCTCGACTGCCCCGTCTGCGACAAGGGCGGCGAATGCCCGCTGCAGGACTTCTCGTACACGTACGGACCCAACGAAAGCCGGATGGAGTTCGCGCGCCGCGTGTTCGACGGCGAGGGCGCGCGCGCGGACGTCGACTTCGGTCCGACGCTGATGCTCAATCGCAACCGGTGCATCCTCTGCACGCGGTGCGTGCGCTTCATGCGCGAGATCGACACCGACGCGCAGATCAACATCGTCGATCGCGGCTATGGCAGTGAGATTGCGACATTCAGGGAGGAAGGCGTTCATTCGTTGCTCTCGGGCAACCTGATGGACGTCTGCCCCGTCGGCGCAATCACGACGCGCGACTACCGCTTCAAGTCGCGGCCGTGGGACAACCCCGAGGCGGTCGACACGATCTGCACGCTTTGCGAGAAGGGCTGCAACACGACCGCGTGGATCAAGGCAAAGCCGGAATGGGCGAAGGGCGCACGGCTCGTGCGCATGACTCCGCGCTTCAACCCCGACGTCAACAGCTTCTGGATGTGCGACATCGGCCGGTTCGACTATCACTGGGTCGAAAGCGAGGAGCGCCTTCGCCGGCCGCTCTTGCGGACGGACGCGGGCACGCTCGAGCCGACGGACTGGTCCGACGCGCTGACGAAGCTGGCCGCTCACGTCGGAGCGGCGGGCGGGCCGTCATCGTTGCGATTCCTGATGTCGGCGCACGCCTCGCTCGAGGAGCTCTTCGTGATCGGCCGGCTCGGTGGCGCATTTGGTGTGCCCGAAGAAGGTGTGGCGATTGGCTGGCGCGCCAGAGAGAAGCCGCAGCCTCCGCGCACGAAGTTCAAGGTTCCACCGGTCGACGCGCCGAACGTCACAGGCGCACGCGACCTCGGCTTCCCGGTCAATGCGACGCCCTCGGGCGCCGACATCACGGCCTTCAAGAACGATGTGGAGGCGGGCCGCGTCGCGGCGCTCTACATATTCGACCCGGGTCCTGCCGATTCGATCGGGGATACGTCGTGGATTATCGCCGCGCGTCGATCGGGCAAGCTTTCGCTGCTCATTTTCCACGGCGTCCTCATGACCGATCTCGCGGCAGCAGCCGACATCGTGCTGCCCGGTGCAACCTGGGTGGAAAAGGACGCATCTTATATAAATGAGCAGGGACGTCTCCAGGCCGCCGCCCGCGTGATTCCGGCGCCCGGGGACGCACAGGAGGATTGGCAGGTGCTCGTGAACGTCGGCATCGCTCTGAAATCGCCGGTCGCCTACGCGAGCAGCGGCGAAATCCGCTCAGAGCTGGCGAAGGCGATGTCGGGGAACGCTCTATACGCAGGCCTGGCGACGATGCAGTTCGCTCGCGCCGTGTCAGCGCACCATTGGCTCCAGGCGTCGAACCCGTCGGAGCGGTGGAAGTGGGACTTCATGTTCCAGGACCTCCCGCCCGTGAAGTTCGCGGCAACGCCACCGGCGACGTCGGCGCAGCATCTGCGCATTCCGCTGCAGAAAGTGGACTGACACTGTGTCCGATCAGGTCTCGCTCATTGCGGCGCTGGTGGGCGGCTTCCTGTCCTTCATTTCCCCCTGCGTGCTGCCGTTGATACCCGGCTACGTCTCGTTCGTTTCAGGGGCGACGCTCGAGGAGATGCGCGGTGAAGCGCCGGCGTCTGGCGGAACGCGTCAGCGCGTGCTGCTGACGTCGCTGGCGTTCGTCATGGGGTTCTCGCTCGTCTTCGTGGCGCTCGGCGCGACTGCGAGCGCCCTGGGGCAGTTCCTGTCCTCGAAGCAGTCGCTGCTCGAGAAAATCGCCGGCGTCATCGTGGTCGTTCTGGGACTTCACACGATGGGCGCCTTCCGAATCGCGCTGCTCGAAACGGAGAAGCGTGTCCAGACGCAGCGCAAGCCGGCCGGCCCCCTTGGCGCCGTCGTCGTCGGGATCGCCTTCGCGTTCGGCTGGACGCCGTGCATCAGCCCGATCCTCGGCAGCATTTTGCTGGTTGCCAGCGGCAAGGAAACGGTGCTCGAAGGCGTCACGCTGCTCTCGGTGTACTCGATGGGCCTCGGCATCCCGTTTCTGCTCACCGCGGTTGCGATCGACCGTTTCTTTGCGTTCAGCAAACGTATTCGAAAGCACTACCACGCAATCGAGCTCGTCTCTGGCGGCCTGCTCGTCGTGCTCGGCGTCCTGATCTTCTCTGGTCAGCTCACCGCCATCAATCGGTTCCTTCAGCCGTATTTGCCGGCGTACTAACGCAGACGAGAAACTAGAATCTAGAGCGATCGTGATTCACGTCTCTAGCTTCTGGCTTCTCGCTTCTGGCTCTAGTTCCCTCGTCACGCTCGCACCTTGAGCGCTCCCGGCTGTATCCGTACCTCGACACGATTGCTCGTTACGCCCGGCTCGCCGTCAAGGTGGTACTCGATCGGACCGCCGGTCTCGATCGTCGCGCTGCGCACCTGGTGGATCTGGACGCCCGGTGTCCGATCGAAGGCACCCATGGCAAGGTAACGGGTGTGCCAGAAGCGCGCGAGAATCGATCGATCCTCGACGATTGCCGCCTCGAGGAGTCCATCATCGAGCTTCGCACCGGGCGCGATGCAGGCGCCGCTGCCGTACTCGCGGCCATTGGCGAATGCGAGCAGGAGTGCCTTCGATCGATGCTCACGATTGTCGAGCCGCACACGATATTCGCGGCCGCAGTAGCGGCAACCCTCACGAACGCCGATAAAGACATACGGCCATCGGCCACGGCTGCCCCGAGCGCGGCGGTTGAAGAGCGCGGCAATGTGTGCGTCGAAGCCGATACCGGCGACATTGAAGAACGGCCGATCGTCGAGGAAACCGACGTCGATAGATCTCGCGGGGGATGAAATCGCCTTCTGGATGGCCGCGACGGGATCCCAGGGCACGCACAGCCCTGCGGCGAGGCCGTTGCCCGAGCCGGCGGGGACGAGCCCGAGCGCCGTCGAGCTGTCGACCAGCGCGGAACCTGCTTCGTTGACGGTGCCGTCGCCACCCCAGACGAGCGCGAGATCGGCGCCGCTTGCAACCGCCCGCTGTGCGAGCTCACGAGCATGTCCCGATCGCTCGGTCAAATGAATGGAGGCCGAGAGCCCGTCACGCGCGAGCGCGTCGCGGAGGAGCCCGACGCGCCGCTCCGCCGCGGATGCATCGAGTCCCGCGCCGGAAACCGGATTGATGATCGCAGTGATACGCATGTCGATCGCGTCCGTACGGGCCTTTTCGGCGTGCTCAACTCGTACTCACGGGTGCTATAGTAGCTGCCAACGTCGGGTAACTGGTATCCGGAGGCTTTGATGAAGAGTCGGGCCGCGCGCCTCGCACTGCTCGTTCTGTTCATGGTGGCGCTGGCTGTTACGGCATTTCTCTTCCGAACCAGCGGGTCAGCGGCGCGAACCCAATCAGAAGCGGCTTTGAACTTCAGCGATGACGCGCGTACGGTCGCACGCGGCGTAATGGAGATTCGGGCGGCGCAGCGCGCGTACGTCGCCGCCGGCCAGCCGGGCGATCAATGGGCGGGCAAAGTCACCGATGGTGTCGCCACGGTCCGCAATGCCCTGACGACGTTGCGTGCCGCCGCAGCGTCGCCGCAGGCACAGACCGAGATCGACAGCGCTGCCGCCGCCCTTCAGGATTTCGTGCAGACGGACGGTCGCGCCCGCAACTACGTCCGCTCGAACCAGAACCTGCTGGCCTCCGACCTCATTTTCACGAGCGGAATGGAGCTGACGGAGTCCGTCCTCGCGGCGCTCGAACGCGCGAGGTCCGCGGAATTGCAGGCGCGGTCGTCCGCCGAGGCCACGTTCGAGCGCCGTCAGATGTTCGCGCTCGCGGCGGCGGCCGCCGCAGCCTTTCTGGTGGTCCTCCTGCTCTTTCCACGCGTCGACATGGAGCTCGACCCCACGCTGGTTTCAACACACGCACCGGCATTCCACCGGACGCTGCCCACCGCCAGCGATTCGGTCGACCTGATGAACCCCGACGCGGACAGCTGGTCGACAGCGAAGCGCGTCAAGGCCGCGTCGGCCACGGAAGCGCCTCCACCCGCCACGGTGTCTTCATCCGAGCCATCGGAATCTACCGCGACGCCCGTGGAACCGGCCGCGGTGCCGATTGCCGAATCGGTTTCCGCGCCAACCGCTCCGGCCCCGCCGCCAATCGACCTGCGGGGCATCGCCGCACTCTGCACGCAGCTCTCTCGCGTCGAGGACACGCTCGCGCTGCCGCCGCTCCTCGAACGCGCTGCCACTCTGCTCGACGCCGCGGGCATCATCCTTTGGATCGCGGATCCGGATTGTCGCGAGCTCAGCCCAATCCTCGCTCAAGGCTACCCGCACCAGCTCGTCGCGCGGCTAGGATCGATTCCGCGCGACGCGCAGAACGCGACCGCGGCCGCCTTCCGCACATCGTTGCTCCAGACCGTGGATGCCGACGACGCATCGAACGGCGCGATCGCGGCGCCGCTCGTCACGTCGGGTGGGTGCGTCGGGGTCATGGCTGCCGAAATCCGTGGGGCGGGAGAGAAGCAGGAAGCAAAGAAGGCGGCCGCCATGATCGTCGCGGCCCAGCTCGCATCGCTCGTAGGGCCGCCCGCTTCGCGTTCCGTAGCCACGGTCGAGGCCGTCAGATGACCGTGCGTCGTCGAATCGCCCGAGCCTCGAGCTTTCCTTTGATCGTCATGGCCTTGCGATCGCGCATGATGCCGACCGTGAACTCCTCTCCGTCGTCGAGACGGCTCATCCGGCGTCTCAGGTCGATGAGAGAGGTCACGTCCACGCCGTTGAACGAAGTAATGACGTCGCCGGCCTTCATGCCGGCCTTGGCCGCGACCGAGTTGTCGTAGACCGACGTCACCAGCACGCCTTCCTTCGTTCCGAAGTACTGCGCCAGTTGCGGTGAGAGTTCACCGACGGTGATTCCAAGGCGCGTGTTTCCGCGCCCGGCGAAGTCATCGAAGAAATTCGGGATTGAAGGCGGTTTGGGCGGGGCCGGTGGTGCAACCTTCGGCGTAATGGGAACCGGCCATACGTCGCGAAGTTCGTCGAAGCGATCGAAACTCCCCAGGTAGCGGAAGCCGTCGCCCTCACGCGGTTCGATGGTCATCGTCGAACGCTGACCGTCACGCACGATCGTCATCGGGACCTTTCGCCCGGCTGGCGTCTCCTGAACCATTCGCGAAAACTGTCGCGTTCCTCGTACGCGCTCGCCGTCGAATTCCACGACGACATCGCCTTCTTTGAGACCAGCCATCGCCGCAGGACTCTCCGCCGATACGTCTTCGATGATGACGCCGCCCGGGTTCGTCAGCTTTGCTCGCTTGAGATCATCTTGGTCCACATCTCTGACCGATACACCAATCCAGCTGGCGGGCCCACCAATCAACTGGAACGCGCGCGCGACTTTGGGTTTCTCGCGCGAACTCTCGATTTGGCCTCGAACGACGGGCCCTGTCGCCGGTCCAATCCCGGCGGTAACGACAACAGCTAGCGCTATCGCAGCCGTTCTCCAACGAAACACCATACAACCTCCCAAGAGGTTCTCAGTTCTCGGTTCTCAGTTCATGGCTCCCCGGTTCTTGTTCTCGGCATCGGTGGCCGAGCCACCCTCGGCAGCACGAACCTCGGAACCCAGAACCGGAACCGAGAACCGGGAACCTCTCAATCGTCGATCGGTTGGGTAGACGCACGATTTCCGCGAAAGGTTGTGCCCGCACAAACTGAGCCGTCCCGAACGGAGGTCAGCGTTCGTCCCCGGCAAGGGACGCTCGAAAGAGCAAACACGTGGAATTGCGGTGATTTTTCGGGCACGCGATTTGATATGACTGGGTGCGGTCGCGCGGAGTCAACGGGGTGCGTAAACTCAGGCAGGCGCTGGCATCGCCGCATCCCGTCGCAATCAGTCGATTTCGCGCGGCCACTGCTGTCTAGGCTGCTGAAAAACGCGTCCTGAATGGGAATGGAAGATGGGAATCGGAAGCAAGTTACGAATTGCGCTGATTACATTCGCCGTCGCTCTCGGCGGTTGCGCCCTGCATCATCCTAGTGTGGCGGAACTGAAATACAACCCCGGTCGATACCAGGACCGCGTGGTTGCGATTGACGGGGTCGTGACGAGCTCATGGGGCACACCGCTGATGCCCTTCAAGGTCTACAAAGTCGACGACGGGACGGGCGAGGTCACGGTGGTCGCGCAAAACGGCCGCGTCCCCACGCGCGGCGCGCGCGTCAGAGTGAAAGGACGCGTGGACGACGTCGCGACGCTGGGTGGGCAAGCGATCGGGCTGCACATTCGGCAGACGGACATTCATTTCGAAAGCCGATAGGCTCAGGGGTCGAGGCTTTGGGCCCGGAGCCTGGCTCCGTCAGGCCGTGATCTTCACCGCCACCGCCGTCATGTCATCGTTCGGCGGTGTCTCACCTCTCCACTCCGCAACTGCCGCAAAGATCGCGTCGACGATTCCGCTCGCCGGCAGCTGTCGCGAGCGGCTGGCGACGTCGAGCAGCCTGGCTGCGGTGAACTCCTGACCGAGCGCGTTCATCGCTTCGAACACCCCATCCGAACAGTAGATCCAGACGTCGCCTGGCTGCAGCGGAAACGAGACTTCGTCGTAAGTAGACCCGTGGAACGAGCCGAGCGGCACGCCCGGCAACTCAATCTGCGTGCATCGCTCGGCTGAGCAGCGGATCGGATACGGCAGACCGGAGTTCGACATGATCATCGTGCGGCGCTTCAGATCGAAGATCGTGTAGCACAGCGTGCAGTAGTACTCCTCGAGCTGCCGCTGGTGGAGGATTGTGTTCATCGACGAGAGCACGCCTGCCGGGCTCGATCGCTCGGGGACCCAACGTCGCCTGAAGGTTCGACCGCGCACCAGCTCCGCGGCGAAGGCGCTGTAGAGCGCTGCTGGCACTCCCTTCCCTGATACATCGCCGACCGCTACGACGAGCGTGTTCGTGTCTGGCGTCAGGTAGTCGTGAAAGTCGCCGCCGAGCTCGCGCGCTGGATCGAAGGCCGCGGCGAGATCGACACCCCTCAGCCGTTTGGGCGGAGCGGCCGGGAGCAGTGCCGCTTGCACTCGCTGCGCGAAGCGGACCTCTTTTTCGAGCCGTTCCTCGTTTTTGCGAACCTCATCGTACAGACGCGCATTCTCGATGGCCACTGCCGCCTGGCTCGCGAGCAGCGTCAGGATCTCGACGTCGCGTTTCGTGAACGCGTCCAGCTCGGGACTCTCGAGATCGACGACGCCGATGCAGCGGTCCTTGAGGAGCATCGGGATCGCGAGCTCCGAGCGCACGTCAGGCACGATCTTGATGTATCGAGGATCCTTCGAGACGTCAGCGACACGCACTGCCTCCCGGTGCAACGCGGCGTATCCGACGAGCCCTTCTCCAAGGCGTACGCGGGGAACTTCGACCTTCTCGCCGTACTGCAACGCGAGCTTCATCTCGAGCTCGCCTGCATCGTTGAGGAGAAGGATGCCGAAGGTACGATAGTCGATTACGCGTTTGGCGAGCTGCGCGATCCGCGCGAACAGCTCGTCGAGATCGAGGACGGCGGCCACCTCGCGCCCGATTTCGGCGAGCGTCTCGAACGCTTCGGCGTCGAGCCGGCTTCGCTCGTACAGCCGGGCATTGACCAGCGCAACCGCGACGTGCGCAGTGAACTGACGCAGGATCGTGACGTGGTCGGGCGTGAAGTGATCGCGCTTGTGGCTCAGAAGATTCAACGCGCCAATCGGTTTCGACTTGTGAAACAGTGGAACGACGAGCTCGGAATGAATCCCCGGTACGAATTCGACGTATCGCGGGTCAGAGGACACGTCGTTGACCAGCAGCGGCTGCTCTCCGGCGACTGCCGCACCGACGAGCCCTTGTCCGAGCTGGAGCCGCATCGGTGACTCGGTGCGTGGATAGCCGACCGCGTATGCGACGCGCAGCTCGCTTCGCCGCTCGTCCAGCAGGTACACGGCGAACGCTTCGAACGAGATGAGACGCGAGATCAGACGCGGAATCTGTTGAAGCAGGTCCTCGAAATCGAGCACCGAGGTGACCTGCCGACTCAGGTCGAACAGCGTCGCGACGAGATCGTGCTCGGTGGCAGACGGTGGCGGCATCTCCGCGGCCGGGGGGATTTCGTCCGCTGAATGTCCGTGGTTCACTGAGAAGAGTCTTCCGCCTGAATGGCTGACGGCATGCGGCGACACCCGGTCACGATCGTCGGCGTCCGATGACAGCGGCGAATTCGGATTATACTTTCAAATCCGGCAACGACCTGTTGATGCGGTCTTGCCGGCAACCCACGCATGGACATCACGCTTCCGCTCGACCACGCGGCAATCGAGCGCATCCTTCCGCATCGCTATCCGTTCTTGTTGGTCGATCGGATCATCGAGCTGGTTCCTGATCAGCGGATTGTCGGCATCAAGAACGTGACGTTGAACGAGCGGTACCTCACACATCGCGCAGGCGAACCGGCGGTGCTGCCGCCGACGATCCTGACCGAAGCGATCGCGCAGGTCGGCGCGATTCTGATCCTCGCGAAGCCGGAAAATCGTCAGCGCCTGCCGTTCTTTGCTGGTATCGAGCACGTCCGTTACCGGCGTGCCGTGCACCCGGGGGACGTCGTCGAGATCGAGGCAACCGTGCGGCGACTCCGCAGCCGGATGGGCGTGCTCCATGGCATCGCCCGCGTTGGCGGGGCTGTCGTCGTTCAAGGCACGATGACCTTCGCGCTCGGACCGCGGGACGAGAGCGCCTCAGCGCAGTAACAACAGGACCACGCCCACCTTCGCGGCACGGGAGGCCCACACGGGCCATCGCGCCTCTGGATTGAAGTAGCGCCAGCCATCCAGGACCGCGGGCGCGAGGATCATTGCTCCAATCCACGGTTCACTGATGCGCGCGCTAACGGCCATTCCGCGCGTATCGCGTTCCGCCGGTCCGGCCTCCGCGAACGCAGCCCCCGCATATGCAACCGACGCCAGTACGTTGAACGCAAGCAGCCCTTTTTCAAACGGCGCACGCTCGCGTCGAAGCTGCGGCCGTTTTGTGAGGAGCCATTCGCTGCCGGCGTGCTGCACCCAGAATCCTGCAGACGCGATCGCCAGCTCTTGTCGTCGCGACACGTCCGCGCGATGCGTGATCGCGAAAAACGGAATGCCGTGAAACTCCACTTTCTTTATCCCGGGGTCCGCGTCGAACAGCAGGTCGAAGAAAAGGTGACCCCCTTCGTGCGCACCGAGACCGACTGCTGCGCCTCCGAGGAAGGCACCCACCGCAGCACTCCGATTCACACCAGCAGAACCGTTCGTCTGTCGAGCTGCTGCCAGTGTCGCTGTCGACGACAGCGCAAGTAGCACGAGGCACGGGACTAAGAGTCGATCGAGCATCGCGCGCGAGCTCACGAGCAAGTTGTGGCACACGCGTTGCTCTTCTTTTGCCAACAAATGACGCCGCGCCCAGGAGTCCCCGGCGCGCGTTTCGTGCGCGCCGGGGTGTTTTTGCGGTGTCGAGGAGACCACGTGCTCGAAACCATTGCGGTTATCCTCGTGATTCTGTGGTTGCTGGGCCTGGTGAGCGGGTACACGATGGGCAATTTCATCTACATCCTGCTTGTCATCGCGATCGTGCTGATCCTCGTGCGACTGATCAGCGGACGAACCGTGTGACCCGGCACTGACCGATTCTGCTTTCCTGCGCTCAGGCGACACGCCGCTGGTCATCCAGGTCAGCGGCGGATCGCTCCTTCTGCGGGGTACTGCGCCGCCACTGGACCACAGTCACGCCGACGAACACGAGTGTAGCGGCGATCGCCGTTCGGCGGGTGAACGGTTCGGCGAGGAGTAGGACGCCGAGCGCGACTGCGATGATCGGATTCACGTAGGCGTAGAGCGATACGAACGAGACCGGGAGGTGACGCAAGGCATACGTGTACGCGACGAACCCGCCGATCGCACCGACTGTCGTAAGGTATGCGAGCGCGGCCGTCGTTCGGCCGGTGAAGAACAGGCGCTCCCACTCGCCGGCGAGGGTCCCGGCCACGAGCATCATCACTCCTCCAGCGATCATTTGATACGCCGTCGAGCCAAGAACGTGATCGTTGCGCGTATGACGACGCGAATATGACGACCCGAGCGACCAGCCGAAGGACGCCACTTGCAGCGCCAGTAGACCAACCAAGAACCCCCGGCTTGCCGCCGATCCGAGCGTGAGCTCGGGCCACGCAAGTGTCAGAATCCCGGTAAAGCCAATCAACAGACCCAGGACCACCGACGGCCGAAGACGTTCGCCGTCGGGCATGAACGCCTCGACACCCGCCATCCAGAATGGCGAGGAGGCCACGAGAACCGCCGCCAGTCCGCTCGGCACCCACTGCTCGGCGAAGACAACGCCGCCATTACCGAGACCGAGGAGCAGGAATCCAAGCCGGGCGCTCGATTTCCAACGCGAAGCCGGCGGGAGCGGCTTTCCCCTGAAGCGGAGGTACAGGACGACGAGCGCGCCGGCGAACGTCCAGCGCATGCCGCCCATCAGTGCAGGCGGGATCGATTCCAGCGAGATTCGAATTCCCAGATATGTCGTTCCCCAGATGAGGCACACGGCAACCCACGCGACGTACGCTAGCCGCTTCTGATGGGCGGAGGCCGGGGTCATGACATCACACCCCTTCTCGGCCTGGAATGGGAAGCTTGAAGGTTTCTTTGACCGTCTCGAGGACGATCGTGGTGCGCGTCGAACGTACACCGGGAATACGGCCAAACCTGGTGCGCAGCAGATGGCCCAGGTGCTCGGCATCACGAGCTCTCACCTTGATGAGGTAACAGTCCTCACCAGCGATGAGATGAACCTCGAGGACGTCTGGGCTCTGTGCCAGTGCGTTCGCGATCCGGTTGTCGCTCGCCACTTCATCGGTGCGAACCGCCACAAATGCCAGCATTCCCAAGCCAAGCGCGCGCGGATTCAGGTATGCTCCGAAGCCACTGACAATGCCGCGGCTTTCGAGCTTTCGAATTCGCTCCAGCACTGCTGAAGGCGCCAGCCCTACGGATCGCGCGATGTCGACCTGCGTTTCCCGAGCGTTCGCCTGGAGCAGCTCCAGGATTTGAAGGTCCGTCGGGTCGACGGTTTTATCGACAGCCATATCAGAATCATACTCAATTTGACAGGCTGTTCAACGATGAATGTTCTGTGTATATCAGATGTGTCGAAATATTATTCGGAATCCGGAGGGTATAAGTCTGGCTGGAGCAGCTGGAGGAGACGCTGCACGGCATCGATCCTGCTTAAAGTGTCACAGCCGATGTCTGCCTTAAGGGTGCACGACTCGGCAAGGGTGAACTCGGATCGAGCACGAGCAATCCAATGAAGAAGCTAGCGCCGGAGGAGCGAATTCGGGCGCGGCTCCGCGAACTTGCCAACCAGGCGGGTGAGGCCCGGCGGGAGCTCCAGCAACTCATCGACACGCGGCGGCTGATCGATAGCGCAAACGATCGTCCGCGGTGGGCGCGCGCGACGCGCGCGCCGAGCGGTCGAGTGTCCCAGCCGGCGACTGACGCGCCACGCGAGTCCGACGAGCGCTCTCGCGGCGACGAGGACGATTGGACGAGCGCGACACGCGGTCGCCGCCGAGCGAGGAAGAAGCGCTGATTTGTGCGTTGTCCTGTCTGTGAATCCGATCGCGTGCTGATTCTGCTGCCGACCACGCTTTACACAACGGCGGCGCACTGCCAGGACTGCGGGAAGCGCTGGACGGTGCCATGGAGTCTCCCTGACGCCATCCTCCCAACGCCGCCGACGAATCCGCCCATCAAACGTTCGAGACAACGGAAGTATTCGTCGTTGAAAGAGACCCAGATGTCCTCCGATCGGCCCAGACGCCGTCGATCGTCGAAGCCGCGGACCCTATAATCTCCTTGCATGTCGTCCTTCCCGCCCGGATCGGCAGGCGACACATTCGCGCAGCTCTTCGAGGCGGTGCACGAAGGCGTCTACATCGGCGAGGTCGACGGCTCGTCGGACCGCACGCTGTCCGCCAATCCGTACTTGAAGCTGATGTTCGGGCACGCGGCTGATGCCACAGACGAGGAAGTGCGTCCGTTCGACACTGACCGGTTCGTCGACCCTCAGGCCCGCGTCGCGTTTCTCGACCGACTCGAACACGATCGATCCGTCACCGATTACCTGCTTCGGCTGCGAAAGGCCGACAGGACGCCGATCTGGGTCGAGGTCACGGCGCGCGCCGAACCCGCGGCGCAGGGTCTTCGCATCGAGGCGCTCGTTCGCGACGTCACCGAGCGCAAGCGACTCGAGGACCAGGCGCGCGACTTGTATCACCAGCTCCTGCAGGCGGAGAAGCTGGCCGCACTCGGGCAGACGATCTCCGGCGTCGCTCATGAGTTGAACAACCCGCTCGCCACGATCCTCACCTGGGCGGAGCGCCTGTCGCAAAGGCCAGTCGACGATCAGACCCGCCGCGGGCTCGAGGCGATCCTGAGCGAATCCGAGCGCGCGGCAAAGATCGTCAGAAACCTCCTCACCTTCGCACGCAAGCGACACACGACCCGGGCGATGGTCGATCTCAACCATGTCGTGCGCGAGACGCTCGCACTGCGATCCTACGAGCAGCGTGTCAGCAACATCACCATCATCGAAGCGCTCGCCGCCGGATTACCACACGTCTTCGCCGATCCGCATCAAATCCAGCAGGTGCTGCTCAATCTCGTCATCAACGCGGAGCAGGCGATGATCGGCGCACACGGCCGTGGAACACTCGTCGTCCGCTCGTGGTACGACGCCGATCGCGATGCCGTGGTGCTCGAGGTGAATGACGATGGGCCAGGCGTGCCCGAGGACGTTCAACCGCGGATATTCGATCCGTTCTTCACGACGAAAGAAGTGGGGAAAGGGACCGGGCTCGGACTCACGGTGGTGTACGCGATCGTCCAGGAACACGGTGGGCGAATCACAGTTCGATCCGAGCCCTCTCGCGGCGCGTCGTTCTGTGTAGAACTGCCTGCGGGAGCGGGGCCCTTGAAGCCCTCTCTCGCCCGCACGGTCGAACGGTCTGAGGATGCGGTGCCGGGCGCCGCCGTGCTCGTCGTCGAAGACGAGGCGGCGCTGGGAGCAGCGGTTGCCGAGTCGCTGCAGGACGCGGGCTTCGCCGTCGATCGCGCGAGCGACGGGCTCGAGGCGCTCGACCGCGTCCGCGACAAGCCGTACGACCTGATCATCTGTGATTTGAGGATGCCGCGCCTCGACGGGCCGCAGTTTTACCGCGAGCTCGCAATCGTTCAGCCCGCGATGGCGCGTCGCATCATGTTCGTGACGGGAGACGTCGCAGGGACCGAGGCGGAGCGCTTCCTCGAGGAAAGCGGCTGCCGGTGGCTCGCGAAGCCGTTCAGGCTGAAGGACCTTCTGCGCACGGCACGCGATATGGTCATCTAGCTCGACAGGTGAGGCAGTGCGCGGCGCGTCGACCCGTGATATACGACGTGCCCGAATGCGAATGCGTGTACGCTGGAGGCGAGGAGAGACCTAATGCCTCCACTCGCCTCGTCTGCGTTCGTGCTCCTGGCGACGGCGAACGCCGTCACGAGTCCCGCCGTCGTTCAAGCGCCGGACTCGCCGATTCGACTCGAGCGCGTGAAGCTCCTGAACGTGACACCGGGCGAGCCACCGGTCCTGCTTTACGCCGCCACGAATCTGACGGACCAGGAATTCGAACAATTCACGGTGATCGCGTTCATCTTTGGCGAGCAGGGGCGACTGAAGGCGAGACAGGTGGCGCCCGGCCGCCGCACGCTCGAGGCGCACGGGACGAAGTATTCCACAATGGTTCTCGATGGATCGCCGATTGAGCCGACAGACACGATCGTCGTCGGCGTCAATCAGGCGCAGCGCGTGAATTCCGAGACGTGGTGGCGGGTGGACCTCCAAGCCGCGGCGGAGGAGATCGTCAAACAGAAGTAGCGAGCACGTTCGCAAAGAGCAGCCGGCTCAGGAAGCGTGCGCCTCTCAACGTGCGGCGGCGACGCGAGCGCCGTGCTGGACACCGCGAGCGCGCTCGGTCGCCATCGGCCGCGTTGCTGGCTTGTAAGGCAGAACGACGCCAGGTCTCGTATCCACCTTCGCCTTCACCATTCGCACTCGTTTCATCGCCTGCTGGAACGCCAGGATCGCAGGCTTGAGACCGGCCGCCGCGTCGACGCTCTCGGCCCCAAGCGCCTTTCGCAAGCGCTGGACGGCGCGAGCGTGCAGCTGCGACACACGCGATTCGTTCACGCCAATCGTCGTCCCAATCTGCTTCATCGTCGCGTCTGCGAAGTAGTACATGCCGATCACCTTGCGCTCGCGCGCTGGGAGCGACGTAATCGCCGCGCGCACACGCTCGCGTACTTCGCGCTCCTCATAGGCCTGGTCCGGCGGCCTCGGCTCCGACGGCACGAGCGCCGGTGGAAGCGAAGTGCTTTCGACATGCTCACCGGCTGACAGTGGCGACGTCGATTCGATCGTGTTGATTCGCACAATCGTGCGTCCGAGGCGGGCTTCGTCGGAACCGACACGAGCCGCAAGGTCCGCCAAGGAGGGCTCGGCGCCAAGCTCGCGCCGAAGCTGCTCGCGCGCGGCCTCGATCTCCCGACGCTGCCGCCGAACTCCGCGCGGCCACGCGTCGCGCCGCAGCGCATCGATCATGGCGCCGCGCACGCGGCGTTCCGCGAATGTCTCGAACTTGATCCCTCGGGCCTCGTCGAAGCGACATGCCGCATCGATCAAGCCGAGCATTCCGTCCTGGACGAGATCGCCGAGCTCGATCGAGTGGGGCATCGACGCGGCCACGCGCCGCGCGAGTGATTCGACGAACGGTAATCCCGCAGCAATGCGGTCGCGCTGCGGGTCGACGAGGGGCTGTCGCTGCATGACTGGTCTCCTCAATCCTCGGACGCGGCCGGCGGCCGCGGACGAGGCGGCAGTAGCGCAACTGCGGTACCACGACGAGGCGTGCAGATCCGCGCAGGTCCAAACTAGCTGGCGCGATTTGATATAAATGGTTGAGTAGATGGTGTTTGCTTGCTGGTGTAACGGGAGGAATTTGCGAGCAATTACGATGCGCAGATCAGGCCGTTTCGTGTCAATGTTTTGACGGTCTGCCGCTGTCCTGCCAACTTCTTGACAGGGGACTTTCTCTAATCAGGGGGCGTACTCGGCGGGTGGCTACGAAGGTCGCGTTCTGAGTCGGATTTCGCGAGCGGTCGCCATCGCGTCGAGGACGCTGCTGACGACCTGTGTGGCGCGGGCGCGCGACATCTCGTCCGCGGCTTTGCTTTCGAGGAGCTCGGCGTTCGCGAGGATGATTCCGAGCTGATTGTTCAGGCGGTGAAAGAGAAGGCCGAGATCGACCGGCTCTCCCGACGCCGGCTGGGACGCGCGCGAATCGGCGCCTGGCATCAGGACGCTTCTTTCCGATTGATGACCGGTGCTCCTCCTGGATCACGCCAGAGCGTGTCGACGAAGATCCGCACTGACCCACCCGCAGTGCGCACGTATTCGACCTTCCCGCTGGCAATCCAGTTGTAGATCGTGCGCCGACTCACGCCCACGACCTCGCAGGCTTTCATGATTGATATTGTCTTGCGTTCTATCACTATCACCTCACGAACTTTCGCTCCTGTTATCGGAGGCCGTCGGCTGGCGCTGTAGAGGCTCGAAGGGTTCGCGGCCGACGAGGTACTCGGTCCGCGGTCCCGGTCCCCGATCCCCGACCCCCGCCGGTTCGGCCGCGACCAGGAACTTCTGGCACTCGGGCAGCTGTGTCAAAATACCGGCATCGCCGCTTCGCGATCACGCGGCGATCGATCGGTTACGTATCTAAATGCCTGACACGCCGAAACATCTGCTCATCGTGGATGACGAGGGACCGTTGAGGGAAGCGGTAGCGGAGCAGCTTGGTGAGCGCGGTTTTCTCGTCGAGCAGGCCGACAACGGCGAACAGGCACTCGAACGGCTAGCTGCGTTTGCGTTCGACATCCTCATCACGGATCTTCGACTGCCCGGCATCGACGGCCGTCAGGTGCTCGACGCCGCGCTCGAGCGATATCCCGACATCATTGCAATCGTGATCACCGGGTACGGCACAGTCAAGGATGCCGTCGACGCGATTAAACAAGGCGCGTCGGACTTCATCGCGAAGCCGTTTCAGTTCGACGCGCTGTTCCACGTTCTCGAGTCCGCGCTCGAACAGCGGCGGCTCCGCGCCGAAAACGCGTATCTTCGCTCGCAGCTCGAGGAGCGTTACCGCATCGGCGGGATTGTCGGCAGCAGTCGCGTGATGCGGGACCTCTTTCAACTGCTCGAGACCGTGGCCTCGACATCCAGCACCGTTCTCATCAGTGGGGAAACCGGGACCGGAAAGGAGCTCGCTGCACGCGCGATCCATCACAACAGTCCACGGCGAGCGCATCGCTTCGTCGCGATCAACTGCAGCGCAATTCCCGAGACGCTGCTGGAGGCGGAGCTGTTCGGCCACGTGCGCGGCGCGTTCACGGGCGCCGTGGGGGCCCGCCAGGGTCGACTCGAGCAGGCGCACAAAGGCACGTTGTTCCTCGACGAAGTGGCGACCATGAGCCCGGCGCTCCAGGCGAAGCTGTTGCGCGTCCTGCAGGAGCGCGAGTTCGAGCGCGTCGGCGACTCACACACGGTCAAGATCGATGTCCGTGTCATCGCCGCGACGCATTCGGATCTCGCGAAGCTGGTTGCCGAGGGGACGTTTCGCGAGGACCTATTCTACCGGCTCTGCGTCATTCCCGTAAAGATTCCGCCCCTTCGGGAGCGCCGCGACGACATTCCGCTCTTGGTGCAGCACTTCCTCCAGAAGCTGGCAAGAGAGCAGGGGCGCGGCAGCATGACCGTGTCCCAGGACGCCGTGAGGCGTCTCATGGCCGCTCACTGGCCCGGGAACGTGCGCCAGCTCGAGAACGTCATCGAGCGCGCGCTGGCGTTCAGCGCCGGGCGCACACAGATCGACGTGCAGGATCTGCCGTCCGATATCGTCGCGCAGCCGGATCCCGAGCCCTCGAGCGACGTCTGGTTCCCTGCTGAAGGCATCGATTTCGACAGCTACATCGGCCGCCTCGAGCTCGCCTTGATCAAGCAATCGCTCGAGCGCACTCGCGGCAACAAGCGGCAGGCCGCAAAGCTGTTGAACCTGAAACGCACGACGCTCATCGAGAAGCTGAAGCGACTGGAGAATTGACTCCGGCTCTCGGCTCAAGGCTCCTGACGAAGCCCTGCCCAAAGCCGAAAGCCTTAAGCCCAAACCCCCGCTGACGCCTATGCCCCCACGCCACACCTACTGGACCATCATCCTCGAAGGCAAACCGACGGCGTTTCGAGCCCGCACGCGCGAAGAGCTGATGCCGACGTTTCGTCAGCTTCAGGGAAAGCATCCCGAGACGGTGATGGTGTGGTTCGCGCGCGGCCGAATCTGGCAGTCGCCGGAACACGAGCGCGAAGCGGCGATGGCGCAGCGCCGCGCAGTAAAGGCACGCAGAGCCGCTGACTGGCGGCCCGGCGGCGCCCACGGCGATCCGCGCGATCGCTTCAAGATCCCGCGGGATGAAAAACGCCGGCGCTTTTCGGCACAGCTGCGGCGCGACCGCGGCCGGCCTCCGACGGCCGGTGCTGGACCGGATCGGGGCACACTGAGACCGAGGCGCAACAGACGGAACCGGGGAGGCGGCAACCGCGGCGGAGGATCATCGTCATGATCGCGCACGTCATCTTGTTTCGCCCCAAACCCGAACTGACCGCCGCCGGACGGAAGGGGATTCTCGACGCGCTCTCGAGCGCCACATCGGTAATTCCCGGCATTCAGCGCCTTCGCATCGGGCGTCGCCTTCGTCACGGCGTGCCCGGGTACGAACAGGCGATGCGCGAGGATTACGAGTACCTGCTGATGATCGAAGTCGAGGATATGGAGGCGTTGAAGGCGTACCTTCGGCATCCTTCACACGTGGCTTTGGGCAGGCACTTCAGCGAATCCGCGGCCGCCGCGCTGGCGTACGACTACGAGATCGTCGACGGTGGCGAAGCAACCGGGCTCGTTGACTCCCGATGAACTCTCACAGGAGGTCAGGAGATCAGGAGTCTCGTTGATCAAATCAAAGAACGAGTCTCCTCAATCTCCTGTGGAACAGGCGCTGGAACGAGCTCAGAGGTTCGGACAAGCGAAGAAGAAGCTCTCGATCGAGTCACGCAGTTCGGCGATCGATGTCGCGGCGTTGATCCCGACGCGAAGGTGCGACCCGTTGTCGAGGCCCTTCGTGTACCAGGAGTTCAGCGCGCGGAGCTTGTTGATGACCCATCGATCGCGACCGCGTGCAGGCGCGCTCGTCTCGGACGGCGCGGCGCTCTGCCCTGGCGCGGAGTGGCGAAACCCGTCGGCTTCATCGACGCGTTCGCTGAGCAGCATGTCGATGTACTCGAGCAAGAAGCGCGCGCGGTCGGCAGCGGTCACGGGCCGCGGCGTCTTCCCGATGGCCAGATCCGACGACTGCTGGAAGATCCAGGGATTCCTCAGCGCTCCTCGCCCGACCAGGACTCCGGAAATCCCGTCCGCGCGAACGCGCTCGACGATGTCAGCGGGCTCGACGCAGTCGCCGCTGCCGAACACCGGAATGCTCACGCCAGCGGCAACACGACCGATGAGATCCCAGTCGGAAAACCCTGAGTACGATTGCGCCGCCGTTCGTCCGTGGACGGCGACTGCGGCAGCGCCCGCATCTTCCATCCGCTTCGCAAGGTCAGGGGCGTTGATGTCGGTCGCGTCCCATCCCGCTCGCATCTTGACCGTCACCGGAATGCTGACCGCGCGCGTCATCGCGCGCACGACGTCGGCCGCGTGCGCCGGCTCTCGCATCAGGCTGCATCCCGCGTTGTGCTTCGCGATCTTCGGCACGGGACAGCCCATGTTGACGTCGATGATGTCGGCGCCCATGCCTTCGACGATCTGCGCCGCCGCCGCCATCTTCTCCGGATCGCCGCCGAAGATCTGAATCGAAACGGGCCGCTCCTCCTCGGTGTACTCCGCGTACTCGAGCGTGCGGTCGATCCCCCGCACCAGCCCTTCCGAGCTGACCATCTCAGTCACGACGAGACCGCAGCCACCCTCGCGCTTCACGAGACGGCGGAACGCCGTATCCGTCATGCCGGCCATCGGCGCGAGCGCGAACGGAGGGGTCAGATCGACGGTTCCGATTTTCATGTAGTGTGAACCGAGCTAGAAGTTAGAGCGAGAAGTGAGAGTGAAAAGATTGCGATCCCTCTAACTTCTAGCTTCTAGATTCTGTCTCCGGCAGGGATCGTCAGAGTCCGCCGGCCGTCGTCTGCGGGTTCTTGATCTGCTGCTCGTATGCCTTCTTCAGCTCCTCGTTCTTCCAGACGATGATTGCCTGGCTGCGCACGCGCTCCAAGAACTTGCGGACCTCGGCCTGCTGGCGTTCCGCGTAGACCTTGTCGGCGACCAGATCACGGACGCTCTCGAACGGGCGGACCGTCGGCACGGTGATCGTCTCGAGTTTCAGGATCTGGATTCCCTTGGCGAGACGAATCGGCTGCGTCACCTCACCAGGCTTCATCTTCTGCAGCAGCTGCTGGAGCGAGGGTGACAGCTCTTTGACCGCGATTGGACCAATCAGCCCGCCATTGGTCTTCGACGCTGCCGAGGACACTTCGGCGGCCACCTTGGCGAAATCCTCACCACCGGCAACGCGCGCGCGCGCGGCTGCCGCCTTGGCCTCGATCTCATCGGCCTGCGCGACGTTGACGCCCGCCTGACCACCCTGAGTCGACGTCGGGATCTCGATGAAGATCTCGCGGAGGGTCACCGTGGCAGCCTCGACGAACTCCTGCTGATGCGTCAGGTAATACTGGCGAGCCTCTTCCTCTGTGATCTGCAGCTTCGAGCCGACCTCGTCCTGTTGCACGCGGTAAATGGTGACCTGGCGCTCGAAATTCTTCCGCAGGTCATCCATCGTCATGCCTTCCTGCGCGAGCGCCTGCTGGAACTTCTTGTCGTCCTCGAGGTTCTGATTCTTGCGCAGGTCGTTGAGCCAGTCCTTGAACTGCTGGTCGGTGACCTTGTAACCCTTCTCCTTTCCAAGTTGCAGGAGCAACAGCTCGTCGATCGCTTCCACGAGGATCCTCGGGGTGACCTCGGCGAGCAGCTTCTTCAGCTGCTCGTCGTTCTTGAGCGCGTCAGCATCGACGTTCGAGTTGATTCGGCTGCGAATCGCGGCGATCTGTTTCTGCTCGAGATCGGTCTTCGTGATGATGTCGCCATTCACTTTCACGAGCACCTGCTCGAGGACGTCAGCGGAGATACCGGTCGATCGGACGAACAGGCCCAAAGCGATCACGGCGGCCACCAGTACGCGAACGGTCACTCTCATTGCTTCACCTTGGTGCGTGACGGCCACTGCCGAAGAATTGTCAGAAGTTAGACGCTACAGTGAACCGTCTCACGATCGCTCTAACTTCTAGCTTCTGCCTGTGGTCTCCCTTCCAGCCTCTGCTGCGCTTGCGTTAACGCAAGCGTCGATAAATTCCTCAATTCAAAGATTTTAGCTTACGCGGCGCCGCTGCTCAACTCGCGCAGCAGCCCGCCGACTCGCCCGAAGAGCCCGCCCTCGGCCCGCGGATCCTCCTTCGCGGGGCGCAGGATTTCGTCGCGACTAAAACCGGGCTTCACCTCACCCGCCTGTGCGCGGGCGGCCCACCAGGAGCCGCCGGCAACTGGATCGCCGCCCCTCCGAGGAAGTGGACGACTGCTCGACGGGCGACCAGCCAGCACAGTTCGCGCGGGTGTGCCGGCGGCACGAAGATCGGGGTCCCCGGCGCGCGTCCTTTGCGCGCTGGGGTGGCGGAGATCGAGCTTGACCGTCGCGGGTGGCAGCAGCTTGAGATCACTTCGCGCCTGCACGACACGGAACAGAAACGCTGGGTCCAGCTTCGCATCCTGCCTGAACTTTAGGACGACCGTCTGCGCTTCCCGGTCGAGCGATTCCACGCCAATCGCGTCGGCGAGCAGGCGAATGCTCGCGTACTCGGCGAGATTGAGTACCGATTCGGGCGGTGGCCCGTAGCGGTCGCGGATCTCGTCCATCAGCCGATCGAGCTCGGTTGCCGATCGGACGGCCGCGATGCGACGATACACCGTCAGCCGCTGGTTCATGTCCGGGATGTACGCCTCGTCGACTCGCAGATCGACACGCAGATTGACGTTTGCGCGGATCTCGTCCTCGATCTCTTCGCCTTTGAGCTCCTTGATCGTCTGCTCGAGAAGCTTCATGTACATGTCGAAGCCGATCGCTTCGATGTGTCCACTCTGCTCGCCACCAAGCAGGTTGCCCGCGCCGCGGATCTCCAGGTCGAGTGCGGCAACGCGGAATCCGCTGCCCAGATCGCTGAACTCGCGGATTGCCGCCAGCCGCTTCTTGGCGACGGGAGAGAGCGACTCTTCGGGTGGAATGAGGAGATACGCGTACGCGCGGCGATCGGATCGGCCGACGCGGCCACGCAGCTGATACAGCTGCGAGAGGCCGTATCGATCGGCGCGATTGATGATGATCGTGTTGGCGTTCGGGATATCGAGCCCGTTCTCGATGATCGTGGTTGCCAGCAGCAGATCGTACTTGTGGGCGACGAAATCGACCATTACACGCTCGAGCGTTCCTTCATCCATCTGTCCGTGCCCGATGGCAATCCGCGCTTCAGGTACCAGACGCGTTATCAGATTGCCGAGCGAGTAGATCGACTCGACCCGGTTGTGCACGAAGTACACCTGGCCCCCGCGCTCCATCTCGTTCCGAATCGCGCGTGAAATCAGCGGCTGATCGAACTTGACGACGTTCGTCTGGATCGAGAGGCGATCCTTCGGCGGGGTCTCGATGATCGACATGTCGCGAATGCCGGCCAGCGACATGTTCAGCGTCCGAGGAATCGGCGTGGCCGTCATCGTCAAGACGTCGACGCGTTTGCGAAGTTGCTTGATACGTTCCTTGTGCGCGACTCCGAATCGTTGCTCCTCGTCGACGACGAGCAGACCAAGATCCCTGAACTGCACGTCCTTCGAGAGCAGCCGGTGCGTGCCGATGACGATGTCGATTTTGCCCGCCTTCACGTCCTCGACGATCTGCTGCTGTTCGGCCCGGTTGCGGAACCGGCTGATCATGTCGATCCTCACGGGGAACGCCGCGAATCGATCCTTCAGCGTTTTCATGTGCTGAAACGCGAGCACGGTCGTTGGCGCGAGGAATGCCGCCTGCTTGCCGTCCATGACGGCCTTGAACGCGGCGCGCATCGCGACCTCGGTTTTGCCGTACCCGACGTCGCCGCACAGCAATCGATCCATTGACGACGGCGCCTGCATGTCCTCTTTGATGTCACGGATCGCGGTCTGCTGATCCGGCGTGAGCTCCCACTCGAACCCGTCCTCGAATTCCTGCTGCCAGTGGGAATCCGGACTGAAGGCGTAGCCCGGGATCGCTTTGCGAGCCGCGTAGAGCTTGAGCAGCTCCTCCGCCATGTCGCGCATCGCCCTTTTGACACGCGCCTTTGCTTTCTCCCAGCTCGTGCCGCCCAGACGATCCAGTGCGGGCCGGGCCGACCCCGTGTACTTCTGGACCAAATCGAGTCGCTCGACCGGAACGAACAGCTTGTCGTCGCCGGCATAGCGGAGCTCCATGAACTCGTGCGGCTCGAGTCCCACATCGATTCGCTTCAGGCCGACGAACACGCCGATACCGTGGTCGACATGAACAACGAAATCGCCGACCTTCAGGTCGCGGAAATCGGAAAGGAACGTTCGCGCGGCGGATCGCCGGCGCTCATGGACCTGACGTTCCTCTTCGAAGATGTCTGTCTCGGCCCAGAGTTGCAGCGATGCATCGGGTAAACGGAAGCCGCGCGTCAACCGGCCGACGCCGACCAGCACCGACGCCGTATGGGCATCCTCGGCGCCCTCGATCGGCACGGCGAAGATGTCGTGGTCGGCGAGCAGCTCGATCGTCCGTTCCGCGCGCCCCGGCGTGTGCGCGACGAACACCATCGTGTCGCCGCGCTCGCGGCCACGCCGGATTTCCGAGACCCATTCGGCGACCCGCCCGTTGAATTCGAACGCCGGCTGACAGGCGATGTGCAGACCGTCCCTCTCGCCGGCGATCTCCAACGTCTCGAGCGGCGCTCCCTGATCCAGCCAGACGCGCACGGTCTCCCAGTCGACGAACAGCTCACCGGGAGTGGGGGCTCGCTGTCCCTTTGCGGCGGCTTCTCGATAGCTTGCCTGAATCTGCTCGCAGAATTTGGCGGCGTGAGCAATAACTTCTTCCGGCTCCGACACGAGCAGGATCGCGCGGGGACCGCCGACGACGTAATCGAGGAACGACGCCGAACGATCCCGGTCATCCAGATCCCCGGGCAACTCGGTCAGAGGAATAATCGTGGCTTGATCGAGGGCACCGACCGACCGCTGCGTCGCGGGATCGTACGCGCGGATGGACTCGATGGTGTCGCCGATGAACTCGAGGCGTATCGGTCGCGCGGCGCCGGCAGGATAGAAGTCGACGACGCCGCCGCGGAGGCAGAACTCGCCGGTTTCGTCGACCGGGTCCTGACGCGTGTAACCGGCAGCCGCGAGAAGATCCGCAAGATCGACCGGCGAGATGTCCTGTCCTGGCGTAACTGTCAGCGTGGTCATCTGCAGACGATTCGGCGGGCTGAGCCTCGGCAAGAGGGCCGTTGCCGACGCCACGACTACGCGCGCCGCGCCGGCCGAAAGTGCATGCAGCGCGCGCGCGCGTGCCGACGCGATGTCGAAATGAGGCGCCAGGCCACGATACGGATCGACTTCCTGCGACGGAAACGAGAGGACGGACCGTTCGACGTCGGCGTCGGACAGCCCTTCGCATGCGGCCAGAAAAAATCGCGCATCGACCGTCATCCGCTCGGCATCTGCGTCGGTCGGCACGACGACGATGGCCAATTGGCGGGACGCGGTTATGGCTGCGACCATCGCCTTCGCCGGCGCCGTGAGTCCCGAAACTGGCCGATCGATTGCACCAATCCCGAGCCGGCCGGCAGCCGACTTGAGTACCGCGCGAAGCGTCAGAGAGCTGGATGTGTACGACGAGGCCATGCGGGAGCCGCAACCCTTAATTGTATCGTTTCGACCCAGAATTGATGAGGTCGATCGGCTCGCACAACCGCCGCCCGGCAACGGCTGCCACGTTGACGGCGGCTGCAGCGGGGCCTACACTCGGGTCAGGAATCGCAGAGTCGTTGCTGGGGAGGTGTCACAATGCCGAAAGTGCTCAAGTGCGCCGATCTCATGCCGGACTGCAAGACGGTCATCGTCGGCAAGGACGCCGATGAAGTGTTCGCCAAGGCCGAAGCTCACGCCCGGAAGGAACACAACATGATGATCATCACGCCGAGCGTCAAGTCGCAGATCGAGGCCGCCATCAAGGACACACCTTAGCGAACGGACTTGATTCGTTCGAGAAGTCTCGTGGTCGAGAACCCACCGACGACGGGGATTCGGACGACCCGTCCGCCACGCGCCTCGACGGTGTCGCGGCCGACTATCTGATCGGCCGGCCAGTCGTCGCCCTTAACGAGAACATCCGGCTGAATCGCGCGAATGATTTCAGCCGGCGTGTCCTCGTCGAAGATGACGACGGCATCGACGCACGCGAGCGCCGCGACGATTTCCGCGCGTTCCTGTTCTGGATTGATCGGACGTCCCGGACCTTTGTTGCGCCGCACCGAAGTGTCGGAGTTCAAGCCGACGAGCAGCGCGTCGCCGAGTGCGCGTGCGTGCTGCAGATACCGCAAGTGGCCGGGGTGCAGCAGGTCGAACACGCCGTTGGTGAACACGACCCCGCGTCGCTCGCGTCGAAGCGCGTCGGCGAGCCCCGCCGCTTCCGCACGCGTCATCACGCGAGCGCGTTCTCGGTCGAGCTTCACGGCCGCGGGCCGTCTGTACGGGCGAACTTCAGTCCGTCCGAAAACCGCCATTCGTGCCTCGGGCGGTAAATCCCAACGTCCTTCGTGCGCGACTTCACGCGGAACGTGTACAGCAGGCGGTGATAGTCGTACGGGTATCCATCCAGCTTGTGCACGGCGACGTCGAGTTTGTAGGTGCCTTCCACGAGATCCAGGCTCTCGATCGTGAAGATCGCCTCCGCGTCGCCGAAGATCTGTTCCCCCTGGAGCTCCTCCAGGCTCGTGTTCGTGCCGTAGCAGCAGACGCCTTCTGCGTTGAAGATGCCGATGCCGATGACGAAATCCGAGATGGTGAGCGGCGCGCGCATCCGGATCCTGATGTCGAGCGGGCCGCCCGCCTGGAAGACATGGCTGCGTTCGCCGTCGCTGGCACTCAGGAGGACATCGGTGATCTCGATTTCGCGCGATCCCCACCGGCCCTCGGCTGCCTTGAACATGTCGGCGGGCGCTTTCGCTGTTTCGATCGGATTGTCCGGCAACACTGCGGTTGCGGGCTCGTCGGGTGAGATCGAGACGGTCGACTCGTGGGCCTTCGCGTCACCTGCGGCGAGTTGTTCCTCTTCGGAGATTTCGACGTCGGTGATGTAGGCGCCGACGACGCGTCGAGGATCGCCCATGGCTTTGATGCGACCCGAGTCCAGCCAGAGCGCTTCGTCGCAGAGACGCTCGACCAGACCGAGGGAATGCGTCACGAGCAGGATTGTCCTGCCACGCCGCTTGAACTCGGCGAACTTGTCGAGACACTTGTGCGTGAACGCCTCGTCACCAACCGCCAAGACCTCGTCGACGAGCAGCACATCGGGATCGACGTGAATGGCGACGGCAAACCCCAGTCGCATGTACATGCCAGACGAGTACGTCTTGACCGGCGCGTCGATGAACTCGCGGAGCTCGGCGAAGTCGACGATCTCGTCGAACCGGCGCGCAATCTCCTTCTTCGAGAGGCCGAGCATGATGCCGTTGATGAAGACGTTCTCGCGGCCGGAAATCTCCGGGTGAAACCCCGCGCCAAGCTCGATCAGCGCCGAGATGCGACCGCGCACGCTCACCGCGCCCGAGGTCGGCTTCGTGATGCCCGCCACGAGCTTGAGGAGTGAACTCTTGCCGGATCCGTTGCGGCCGATCACGCCGAGCGTGTGTCCCGCAGGCACGGTGAACGAGACGTCCCGAACCGCGGCGAACGTCTCATCGGGCCTTAGATCGCGGATGAGACTGCGGGAGAGCAGCGCGCTTTTGAGCGTCGTGAGCTGCCGGCGGCGACTGTGCCGGCGATAGACTTTGGACGCGTGTGACAGTTCGATGGCGTTCATGGTGTGGAGTTCGCGGAGCAGGGGGAGGACGCGGACAAAGCTCGATCAATTCTCCGTGAACTTCGCGGCTCCGCGGTAAAAGCTTGTTCCGTGGCCTCCGCCTCCTCCGCTATGGTCGATCAGACCTCTTCCGCGAAAGTATCGCGCAACCGGTCGAACACAAAATACCCGATGAGGAACCACACGATCGAGCCGCCTCCAAGCGCCAGCAGCCACTTCCAGTGGCCGAAGGGCCCCTTGAAGAAGAGCACCTCCTGGTAGGACACCGCGAGGTGCGTGAACGGGTTGATGTTCAGGAACCGCTTCGCCTCGGGCGGCGCTTTGAACCACGGATAGATAATCGGCGTGGCAAAGAACCAGAGCGTCAGGACGTTCGTGAGAATGTCCTTGATGTCGCGGAAGTGCACGGTCAGCGCCGACAGAAGCAGCGCGAACCCCAACGTCAGCACCAACTGCACAAAGACGATGATCGGGAACCACAGGACCTCGGGAAATGAAACTGGTTCACCGTAGTACACGAGAAACACCGCCAGGATCGGGAGACCGAACAGGAAGTGGACCATGTTCGCGAGCACGGTCACGATTGGCAGGATCTCGGCCGGGAACAGCACCTTCTTGATCAGGTTTCCGCCGGCAATCAGCACGCCTGCCGATTCGTTGAGCGACGACGCGAACCACGTCCACGGAAGAATGCCGCAGAACATGAAGAGTGCGTACGGATCGAGACCTTCGACGCGCTGCGGAAGCACGTACTTGAAGACGAAGGTGTAGATCAGCAGGAAGAGGAGGGGATTGACGAAGGACCAGAAGAACCCCAGGACAGACCCGCGGTACCGCGCTTTCAGCTCGCGCGCGACCAGGCTTTGAATCAGGCCGCGGTAGCGCAGGAGCCGCGCCAGGCTATGGAACATCGACTTGCAGCACGACCGCGGTGATGTTGTCCGGACCACCGCTCTCGTTGGCTGCATCGATCAGCCGCCGGCACACCTCTTCCAGACCAAGTCGGCTGTCACCGAGAATGGCCGCGATCTGCGCGTCGCTCACGACCGAGAAGAGTCCGTCGGAGCAGAGGAGGAATCGTTCGCCGGGCTTGGGACGCAGCTCCGTGACGTCGACTTCGGGGTCCTCGCCGCCGGAGAGCGCGCGCGTCACGACGTTCCGCCACGGATGCTGTCGCGCCGCGCTCGGGCTCATCGTCCCCGCGCGGACCTGTTCCTCGACCCACGAATGATCGTGTGTGATCTGATCGAGCGTGCCGTCGCGTAACACGTACACGCGGCTGTCGCCGACGTGCGCGACGCAGGCGCTGTTGTTCCCGGCCAGAAACGCGGAGGCGGTAGTCGCCATGCCGCGGAGGTCCTGGGAGTCCGCAATCGCTGCGGCGATTCGGCGATTGGCCAGTCGGAACGCAGCCTTGAGACGATTGGCTTCCAGGCTCAAGGAGGGATCGAACGGAAACGGCCACGTGCGATTCTTGTCGGCCCCGGCGGTCTCTTCGATGAATGCCTCGATCGCTTCGACGGCCTGGCGCGACGCGACCTCGCCGGCGACATGGCCGCCCATGCCATCCGCGACGATGTAGAGGCCGATGTCGGCGCGTGTGCAGTAACAGTCCTCGTTGCTCGACCGGCGCAGTCCGGGGTCGGACAGGACAGCCCAGGTGAACGGCAGCTTCGGGCTCATACTGGCTCGGTCAGCCTTGTGTTCGCATGCGTTTCAGCGCGCCGACCCGTGGGCTCACGCCGGTGCGCGACGAGACCTGCAGTCGCGTGATCGACTTCGCCAGCGCGGCGCGCGCTCGCTCGTAATCGACGGCCGATCTCGGTTGGGCGAGGCGCTCCTCCGCGCGCTTGCGCGCCGCCTCTGCGCGTTCCACATCGATCTCCTCTGCACGCTCTGCCAGCCGCGCGAGGATCGTAACCCGATCCGGGAGCACTTCGGCGAACCCGTACGCGATCGACAGATAGGTCTTCTCCTGCCCCTTGCGATACCACAGCTCGCCGACTGCCATGGCGGCCAGCAGCGGGGTATGCCCCGGCAGCACGCCAAAATAGCCCTCCGCCCCGGGAATCTCGACCTCGTCGACCTGCTCCTGCACGAGCAGCCGGTCGGGGGTCACGATTTGAAGTTCAAGATGGGAGGGAAGGGCCATTTATCAGCATCCTGTCGTGCCTGGTGCCTCGTGCCTGGTGCCTCGTTCGAGGTGGCGGCCTCTCTTCGCTCTGCCGCAGCATTTAATCAAAATGCTGCCCGCATCGACGAGACCGCGCCACCTTGCACGAGGCACGAGGCACGGCAGCTACTCTTTCATTTTCTCAGCTTTCTCAACTGCCTCTTCAATCGTCCCCACCATGTAGAACGCCTGCTCCGGCAGATGATCCCACTTGCCGTCGACAATCTCGCGGAAACTGCGGACCGTATCCGCAATGGGGACGTACTTGCCCGGGAAGCCAGTGAACTGCTCCGCCACGAAGAACGGCTGCGAGAGGAAGCGCTGAATGCGGCGGGCGCGGCCGACGGTCAGCTTGTCCTCTTCCGACAGCTCGTCAATCCCGAGAATCGCGATGATGTCCTGGAGGTCCTTGTAACGCTGCAGCACCTGCTTGACGGCGCGTGCGACATTGTAGTGCTCATCGCCGATGATGCGCGCATCGAGAATGCGCGACGTCGACGCCAGCGGATCGACGGCGGGATAAATCCCCAGCTCGACGATCGCACGCGACAGGTTCGTCGTCGCGTCCAGGTGCGCGAACGTCGTCGCCGGCGCAGGATCGGTGTAGTCGTCGGCCGGGACGTAGATCGCCTGCACCGAGGTAATCGAGCCTTTTTTCGTTGACGTGATTCGTTCCTGCAGCTCGCCCATCTCGGTGAGGAGCGTCGGCTGGTAGCCGACCGCCGAAGGCATTCGGCCGAGCAGGGCCGAGACCTCGGAGCCCGCCTGCGTGAATCGGAAGATGTTGTCGATGAAGAGGAGGACGTCCTTGTTCTCGGCGTCCCGGAAATACTCGGCGACGGTGAGGCCGCTCAACGCCACTCGCAGGCGCGCGCCCGGCGGTTCCGTCATCTGGCCGTACACGAGCGCCGCGCGGGACTTCTCGAGGTCCTGCATGTTGATGACGCCGCTCTCCTGGAACTCGAGCCAGAGGTCGTTCCCCTCGCGCGTTCGCTCGCCGACGCCGGCGAATACCGACACGCCGCCGTGCTTCATCGCGACATTGTGAATGAGCTCCTGGATGATGACCGTCTTGCCGACGCCGGCGCCGCCGAACAGGCCGATCTTGCCGCCGCGCAGATACGGCTCGAGCAGATCGACGACCTTGATTCCGGTCTCGAACATCTGCAGCTCGGTCGATTGATCTTCGAGGGACGGTGCGGCGCGATGAATCGACCAGCGCTCGGTCGACTGAACGGGACGATCGGGAAAGTCCACCGGCTCACCGAGCACGTTCAGCACGCGGCCGAGCGTCGCGGCGCCGACCGGCATCGAGATTGGACCGCCGGTGTCGATCGCCCGCATTCCGCGCTGCATGCCATCGGTCGGTTTCATGGCGACCGTGCGCACACGGTTCTCACCGAGGTGCTGCTCGACTTCCGCGATCACGTCGATGGTCTGACCGCCGCCGTCGCTCGTGATTCGGACGGCGTTGTAGATTGCCGGCAGGTGGCCGCCCTCGAACTCCACGTCCACGACTGGTCCGATCACCTGCACGACCTTGCCGACTTTCTGTTCTGCTGCAACTGCCATATGTGTGTTCCCGCTATAACGCCTCGGCACCACTCACGACTTCAATAATCTCTCGAGTGATCGCCGCCTGTCTGACTTTGTTCATATACAGAGTCAGCTGATCGATCATCTCCCCTGAATTCCGCGTCGCAGCATCCATCGCAGTCATCTGCGCGGCAAAAAACGCGGCATTCGACTCCAGCAGCGCGCGGAACACCTGCACCTCGACATAGTTCGGCAGCAAGTGCTTGAACAGTTCTTCCGGCGCGGGTTCGTACAGGTAATCGACCGGCGGCGCCGCGGACGCCTGCGGTGCCTCAAACTGCTGCCGCGGAATGGGCAGCAGGCGATCGGTCACGATGCGCTGCTGCAGCACGGTCTTGAACTCGTTGTAGACGAGATACACCCCGTCGACTTCAGCGCCGGTGAATGCCTTGATCGCGTCGATGGCGATCTCGCGGGCATCATCGAACTTGAGGCTTGCGAACAGATTGATGCGCTCGTGCAGCACGTCGAACCCGCGACGCGCGTAATAGTCCCGGCCTCGCCGCCCGACGAGCCCCAGTGTCACCTGCCCGGCCGCGTTTTCGGTGATGAATGCGCCGGCGGCCTTGATGACATTGGTGTTGAAGCTTCCGCACAGACCGCGATCCGCCGTAATGACGACGAGCAGCGTGCGCCCGCGCGCCTTGGGCATCTGCCGCTCGTCGAGCAAGGGGTGCGCCGCCGGATCCACCCGCGAGGCAAGACTGTTCAGGACGCGCTGCATCTGCAGCGCGTACGGACGCGCGTGCTGGATGCGCTCCTGTGCGCGGCGCAGCTTCGACGCCGCGACCATCTTCATCGCTTTCGTGATCTGCTGCGTCGACTTGACCGCGCGAATCCGCCGGCGGATGTCTAAAAGCGATGGCATGTACTGACGCGTCTCACGCGGCGGCTCCTTTTCGCGCCGCCGCGAACGATGCCCCGAACTCCTTCAAGGTCTGGTCCAGCTCCGCCCGCATCTGGTCGTCAATCTGTCGCTTCTCGCGGAGCGACGACAGCAGCTGCGAGCGTCGCGTGTCGAGGAACTTGTACAGATCGCTCTCGTACTCGCGAACGTGCTCGACAGCGACGGTGTCGAGATACCCGTTCGTGGCGGCAAAGATGATGATGACCTGTTTTTCGACGGGCAGCGGCTGATACTGCGGCTGCTTCAACACCTCGACGAGTCGACGGCCGCGATTGAGCTGATTCAACGTTGCCTTGTCGAGGTCGCTGCCGAACTGCGCGAATGCTGCCAGCTCGCGATACTGCGCGAGATCGAGGCGCAGCGAGCCCGCGACCTGTCGCATCGCCCTCACCTGCGCGGATCCGCCGACGCGCGACACCGAGTTGCCTACGTTGATTGCCGGCCTCACGCCCTGGTGGAACAGGTCGGTCTCGAGGAAGATCTGCCCGTCGGTGATCGAGATGACGTTCGTCGGAATGTACGCCGAGAGGTCACCGGCCTGCGTCTCGATGATCGGCAGCGCCGTGAGCGATCCACCCCCCAGCTCCTTGCGCAGCTTCGCCGCGCGCTCGAGGAGCCGCGAGTGCAGGTAGAACACATCACCCGGATACGCCTCGCGTCCCGGCGGACGACGGAGCAGCAGCGAGATCTCGCGATACGCCTGCGCGTGCTTCGACAGGTCGTCGTACACGCACAGCGCGTGCCGGGCGCTGTCGCGAAAGTACTCGCCCATGGCGCAGGCCGAGTAGGGGCTGATGTAGAGCAGCGGCGCGGGATCGGATGCAGCCGCCGCGACCACAATCGAATACTCCATGGCGCCGGCATCGTCGAGCGTGCGCACGACCTGGGCGATCGTCGACTGTTTCTGACCGATCGCGTTGTAGATGCAGACGACGTCCTGTCCCTTCTGATTGATGATCGTATCGACCGCGACAGCGGTCTTGCCGGTCTGGCGATCGCCGATGATCAGCTCGCGCTGTCCGCGGCCGATCGGGACCATCGCGTCGATGGCCTTGAGGCCGGTCTGCAGCGGCTCCTTCACCGGATTTCGATCGACGACGCCGGGGGCGAGCCGCTCGATCTCGCGGAACTGCTTGGTGACGATCGGGCCTTTTCCGTCAACCGGCTGACCGAGCGCGTTCACAACGCGACCGATCATCTCCTCGCCGACCGGGACCGAGATGATCCGGTTCGTCCGTTTGACCGTGTCCCCTTCTTTGATCTCGGTGTAGTCGCCGAGGAGCACGGCGCCCACGCTCTCGTCTTCGAGGTTCAGCGCGATGCCGTAGACGCCGTGCGGGAACTCGAGCATCTCGCCGGCCATCGTCCGCTCGACGCCGTGCACGCGTGCGATGCCGTCGCCGACGGATATGATGGTGCCGACTTCGGCAACGTCGACGTCGACGGCGTAACTGCCAATCTGGTCGCGGATGATTTTGGAGATTTCCTCTGCCTTGATGTCCATGTCGTTCTTCGCTGACGCGGAGCCAACCACCTTGGCCACGGCTACGGTGGTCCGTCGTAGCTTCAGCCAAGGCGGAAGCTCCGCGCTACTGCGCGGCTTCGATGAGTGACTGCTTCAGTTTCTCCAGTTGTCTGCTGACGCTGCCGTCATACACCGTGCTCCCGATGCGCGCCACCGCCCCGCCGATGATCGACGAATCCACGCGCGCGCTCAGCTGCACGTCGCGCCCGGTCGCGCGCCCGAGGCTTTCGCGCAGCGCCGCGAGGCGATCCGGCGGCAACTCCATTGCGGTGACGACATCGGCTCGCACCACTCGCCGGTGATCCATCAGCCGCGTCTCGAATGCCGCAGCGATCTCGGGGACCAGCACGAGACGATCGCGATCCGCCAGCAACCGCAGCAGCTTTTCGATCATGGCCGACAACGACATGCGCGTCAGGAGCTGATCGACGAGGCTGCGCTTCTTTGACACCGGGATGGCCGGATGCGAAAGCGTTCGCATCAAATCCTCATGCGTCGTCAGCAGATTCGAAAAGCTGGCGAGGTCCTGCTGAAGAGGCGCGGGGTCCGCGTGCTCGCGCTGGGCGACGTCGAACAGCGCCCGCGCGTATCGCGTCGCGGCGGCTCGACTCGTCATGGCGCCTCCCCCAACTGGCTCGCGTAGCGATCCACCAACCGCAACTGGTCGGCCGGAGTGATCGAGCGGACGATGCGCGTCTGGGCCACGTTGACCGCGAGTTGCGCGGCGTGCTCCATGAGTTCGCGGCGCGCAATGCGGAACCGCATCTCGATTTCGCGCCGCGTCTGCAGGAGAAGCCGCTCGCGCTCGGCGGCGGCCGCTGCTCGGATGCGCGCGCGCTCGGCACGCAAATCCTCCGCGCCCTGTTTCTTCAGCGCCTCGAGCTCTCCGGGAAGTGACTCGAGCTGACGTCGAATGTCTTCGAGTTGCGCCATCGCCGTGGCGCGCAGTTGCTGGGCCGACACGAGATCCTGCCGAATCTCCGTGCTGCGGTTCGCAAGATAGGCTGCAATCGGCGACCTCAGAAAGTACGCGAGCCCGCCAGCCAGAAGCGCGAAGTTGAAGATCTTCGCGACGGCAGAGAGGACGCCGCCGCCATGCTCGGCTTCCTTCGCCTCGGCGTTGCTCGCCTGACCGTGCGCGGCCGGCTCCTGCAGGTGCACGGTACGCGACAGCGTCATGGCTCCCACCACGATGCCCGCCAGCAGCACGTACATCCGCGCGGACGTTCGCGTCCGCTGGAGGAGAGCGCGGCGCGATGAGGCGGGCGCGGCGGGTCTGAAACGGTCGAGTCGCATGGGCGTCTGGAAGGTTCGTCAGAGAATCCGCGGATCAGGACGCCTTTCGTCCGAGGATCCGATCGGCCGCGGCGGCGCCGAGCGCCTCGGCGTCCGCTGCCAGCCGGCGCCGGACCTCGGTGGCATCTGCTTGAAGTTTCGCGCTGGCGGCGGCAATTTCGGCTTCCGCTTCCGCTCGCGTCTGCGCGACGATCTGCGCTCGCTCCTCGAGCGCCACGCGGCGCATCTCGTCCATCTGCCGATAGACTTCTGCGCGCGCGGCGCTCGTCTGCTGCTCGAACTCGGCGGTCGCCGCTCTCGCCTCGGCCGCGGAGCGCTCGGCCAGCTCACGCGCCGATCGAATCGCGTCTTCGCGTTGCGCGATCACGCGCAGAATCGGCTTGAACAGCAGGCGATCGAGCACCACCGTCAGCAACAGCACGAAGAAAATGACAAAGAAGACCGACAGATCCGGGAGCACGCAGCCTCCGACGATGAGAGGCGATCAGGGCACGGCAAGCGCGACCGCACAAAACGTCAATTTATACCATTCGAGGTGCGGACGTGCCAAGCGCAGTGGCCGGCTCTTGGCTCAGGGCTCTCGGCTTTAGGCGCGTAAAGTTTCCGCGAACGTGGCTCAAAGTGTCATGGTCGCCCAGAGGCCAAAGCCTTTAGCCAGGAACCGATCTCTTCACCGCAAGAGCACGCGAGCCCCTGCGTCGCCGATCACGCGTCCGACGCGGGCAACAAATACCCCCGCGTCCTTCAAGACGACCTCGGCGAGGTCGGCGCTGTTCGGTGCAATCGCCGCCAGAAGCCCCCCGGACGTCTGCGGATCGTGAAGCAGCTGGATCAGATCGTCGTCCAGCTCGCGATCGATTCTGATCATTGCGCCGAAGTGTTTCGCGTTCGTGCGGCCGCCGCCCGGAACGTTTCCCGGGAGCAATTCGCGAGCGCCGGGCAGCAACGGCACCGACGCCGTCTCGATCTCGAGCGTGCAACCGCTGGCCGCAGCCATTTCCGACGCGTGCCCGGCGAGGCCGAAGCCGGTGATATCGGTGCACGCGTGCACGTGCTCCGACGCGTTCTCGCGCAAAGTCTCCGCCGCCAACCGATTCAACGTCACCATCGACTGCACCGCCGCGTCGACGGCTTCCTTTGGTGCTCGCGCGAACTTCAGGGCAGTGCTGATGATGCCGGTGCCGAGAGGTTTCGTGAGCAGAAGCAGGTCATCGGGGCGCGCACCGGCGTTCGACCAGATTGAGTCTGGATCGACCTCTCCCGTGACGGCGTATCCAAACTTGATCTCGGTGTCCCGGACGGTATGACCACCGAGCAACGCGGCGCCGGCTTCCGTCAACTTCTGCAACCCGCCGGCAAAGATGGCCTTCACCACCGATGGATCGAGGTCGGTGGGAAACGCCGCGATCGCGAGTGCCGTCAGCGGACGTCCTCCCATCGCGTAGACGTCGCTGAGCGCGTTGGCAGCGGCAATCTGGCCGTACGTGAACGGGTCATCGACAATCGGCGTGAAGAAATCGACCGTCTGGACGAGCGCGCGGCCCGCGTCAATGCGGTACACACCGGCATCATCCGCAGTCCGATAGTCGATCAGGACGCGTTGGTCGGCACTCACGGGCAAATCGCCCAGGACCTGAGCGAGCTCACCGGCAGCGAGCTTGCTCGCTCAACCGGCGCAATGCGAGTAATCGGTCAGCTTCTTCATCGGTTGTCCATCAGTTGTTCGAAGAGCCGCTGGAGTTCATCCTCGGATCCGAAATCGATTTCGATGCGACCGCCCTTTCGTTTCCTCACGATTCGCACGCGAGTGCCCATCACGAATCGCAGACGGTCCTCGGCGGCGCGCGTGTGCACGTCTTTGACCGGCTCCGGTCGCGGGGCTGGAGGTTCGGCGATCTTCTTCACGAGCGCTTCGGTCTCGCGGACCGAGAGCTGCTTTGCGACGACGTCGCGGGCGACGCGCAATTGCGTCTGTTCCTCTGCGAGCGCAAGCAGGGTGCGGGCGTGCCCCATCGTCAGCGTACCGTTCGCGACGTTTTCCCTGACTTCGATTGGCAGCTTCAGGAGCCGAACGGTGTTGGCGATCGACGATCGATCCTTTCCGACGGTGTCCGCGATCTGTTCCTGCGTGAGATGAAACTCGTCGCTCAGCCGCCGATAGGCGAGCGCCTCTTCGATCGCATTCAGGTCCTCGCGTTGAAGGTTCTCGATCAACGCCGAAGCGAGAAGACGATCGTCCGGAATATCGCGGACGACGATTGGAACCTTGAGCAGACCGGCGCGCTGCGATGCGCGCCAGCGCCGCTCGCCGGCGACGATTTCGTAGCCGTCGTCGACCTTGCGCACGACGATTGGCTGGATGACGCCGTGAGATCGAATCGATCGCGCCAGCTCCTCGATGTTGGCCTCGTCGAGGTTCGTCCGCGGCTGGAACCTATTCGGGCGAAGGAGATCGATGTCGACATCGAGCGTGCGATCGGGAACCGCCGGAGTGTCCGGGATCAGGGCGCTCAGCCCGCGCCCAAGGGCCGGTCGTTTGTCAGCCATGATGTGGCTCCGCTTGAACGGGCTGTGCGTGCTCGCGGGCGAGGAATTCCTTCGCCAGCGCGACGTAGGCTTCGGCGCCGCGTGATTTGACGTCGTACAAAATGGCGGGGAGGCCGTGACTCGGCGCTTCGCCGAGGCGGACGTTTCGCGGGATCACCGTCGCATAGACGCGTTCCTGAAAGAAGGCGCGGATGTCGCGCGCGACCTGCTGCCCCAGATTCGTTCGATCGTCGTACATCGTCATCAGCACACCCGCGATGTCGAGCGCAGGATTCAGGCTGGCGCGGACGCGGCGAAGCGTCGCGACCAGGTCGGCGAGTCCCTCGAGCGCGAAGTATTCGCAGTTGAGCGGGATGAGGACCGCGTCGGCGGCAACGAGCGCGTTGAGCGTGAGCAGGCCGAGTGACGGCGGCGTGTCGATGAGGATGAAATCGAACCGTTCCCGCACGCCATCGATGAGCGCACGGAGGCGGCGTTCGCGCTGCGGAAGCGTAACGAGCTCGACCTCTGCGCCCGTCAGATTTCGGTCGGCGGGCACGAGCGCCAGATGGCGAACGGCCGTGTCGATCACGAACGCGTTGGGATCCGCAACGTCACCGGTGAGCGCCTGATAGATCGTCCCTCCCGGCGCTGCCTGTCCCTTGCGGCCGATGCCGCTCGTGAGATTGGCCTGCGGGTCGACGTCGACGAGCAGAACATGCTGATCAGCAAGTGCGAGGGCTGTGGCGAGATTGATGGCTGTTGTGGTCTTGCCGACGCCGCCCTTCTGGTTGGCGACAGCGAATGTCCTCGACATTATGGTAATTAACCTAATTTGACCAACTGCGCTCAATATCGAGCGAGGATACTGCGGCAATATTCCGAAGGCAATCGTGCGTGTTCCACGTGGAACACAAACAAAGGGCTGAGGACTCGCATGTCGAAGGGGTCCTCAACCAAACTGTGGGGAAGCCTGAGGAGGGACGCCAACGACTCGCTTGGTCAGCAACGTCAGCCGGCTCCTGAGCGACTCGATGAGCGGATACGTAGCTGCGAACTCCAGCGGCGGCACGAACGCAGGTGCCTCCGGCCCGCCCGGCCCCCTGAATAGCATCAGCGTGCCCCCCGGCTTCAGGAAAGCCTGGAGGCTCGTCAGCACCCGCGATTCGACGCGAACCGCCCGGAGGCCCACGACGTCGTGCGCTTCGTGGAGCTCGGGACGAGCGAGCAATTCCTCATATCTCGCGTTTTCCACGCGCGTGTGATCGAGCCGCAGCTGCCGACACGCCTCCCGGAGGAACGCAGACTTGCGCGCTTTCACCTCGACCATCATAAGCTTGATTCCCGGTGTGGCGAGCTTGAGAGGGATTGCGGGAGACCCACCGCCGGAGCCGATATCCATGACCTTGCTCCAAGGAGAAGGGAGATACCGGGCGGCGATCAATGGCTCGAGCAGCAGGCGGTCAATCGCCTGGTCCGGATTCTCGAGCGACGTCAGATTGATTTTGCGATTCCAGCGGACGAGTAGTTCGTAGTATTCGACGAGCTGCTCAGCTAGCTCGTCGGGGATGAACACGCCGGCACGACCGGCACGACGCGAAAGGCGCGTGGGGAAATCGCGCGCAGCCACACGCGAAGCGTATCAGAGGCGCCCGACTTTAGGTGTGCGATCGATGTAGGCGGCAACTACTGCAACGGCGGCCGGAGTAACGCCCGGAATGCGCGCCGCCTGACCAAGCGTTTCCGGTCGAACCTCGGTCAGGCGTTGAACCGTCTCGCGGGACAGCCCCGGGATGCCGTCGAACCGTAGCTCCGTGGGAATGGCGCGGCCCTCCTGTCGATGCTGACGATCGATCGAGAGACGCTCGCGTTTCAGATAGCCCTCGTACTTGAATTCGGTCTCGACGCTCGCGAGATCGATCACGCAGTCGCTCGGATCGAGATCGAGCTCGATTCGACCGCGGACTGACAGATCCTCGAGCGTCACGCCCGATTGTTTCAGCGCGCGCTCAGCGGGCAAGGGGTGACCGTCGGGAACGACGACGGTTGCGCGTCGCACCGCCGCACAATTCCGCTCGAAACGAATCCGTCGCGCGACGAATCGCTCCCACCGCTCGTCGTCCACCAACCCGATCGAGCGACCGAGTTCCGTCAAGCGAAGATCCGCATTGTCGATTCGCAGGACCAGGCGGTGCTCCGCGCGCGATGTGAACATGCGATAGGGCTCGAGGCAGCCTTTCGTCGCGAGGTCATCGACGAGGATGCCGATGTAGCTCTGCTCTCGCCCGAGACGTAGGGACGACAGCTTCCCCAGCCCCCGCGCGGCGTTCACCCCGGCGACGAGTCCCTGCGCGGCAGCCTCCTCGTAGCCCGACGTGCCGTTGATCTGACCAGCCAGATACAGCCCCGGTACACGTCTGGCCTGGAGCGTGGAATCGAGCTCCGTCGGCTGAATGAAGTCGTACTCGACGGCATACCCGGGCCGAAGCATCACTGCGTCTTCGAGCCCTGGCAGCGCATGCACCAGGCGTTCCTGTACGCCGGAAGGGAGGCTCATCGAATACCCGTTGATGTAGATCTCACGAACGTCCAGGCCTTCCGGCTCGAGAAACAGTTGATGGCGCTCCCGCTGCGGAAAGCGCATCACTTTGTCTTCGAGTGACGGACAATACCGCGGACCGATGCCCTTGATTTGGCCGTTGAACAGGGGGGACGCGTCGATGTGCGACCGGACCAGTTCATGAACCCGTTCGTTCGTGTAAAGCAGGTGGCAGACGGCCTGCGGACGATCGATGCCCGTCGTGAGAAAAGAAAACGGAACGGCTGGATCGTCTCCCCGCTGCTCGACAAATCGCGTGAAGTCGATGCTCTCGCGATCGAGCCGCGGTGGCGTTCCCGTCTTCAGTCGTCCCCAGCGGAATCCAAACGACTTGAGCGATTCGGCGAGCGCGTGCGACGGCGGTTCCCCCATGCGGCCGGCCGGCCGCTGCTCGCGGCCGACGTGGGTCAGGCCATTCAGGAACGTTCCCGTCGTGACGACGAGCGATCGGCAGCGCAGCTCGCCGCCGTCTTCGAGCGCGAGACCTCGGACGCCCGTCGCGTCGGTCAGAATCCGGCCCGCCTTTGCGAAGATCCAGTGGATGTTGGGATCCGCGCGTAAAGCCGATGCGACCCACTCGCCGTAGCGTCGCTTGTCCGCCTGCGCGCGGGGCGACCATACCGCCGGTCCGCGGCTGCGGTTGAGCAGCTTGAACTGGATTCCCGTCGCGTCGATGGCGCGGCCCATCAACCCGCCGAGCGCGTCGATCTCGCGTACGAGATGCCCTTTCGCCGTGCCGCCAATCGCTGGATTGCACGGCATGTGGGCGACGGTACCGTCCGACAGCGTGCAGAGCGCCACGGTCCGGCCCAATCGTGCGGCGGCCCATGCCGCCTCTGCGCCTGCATGGCCCGCACCGATGACGACGACGTCGAACTCAGGCAAGTTCATTTGTCGTTGAAACTACTTTCCAATGCAGAATCGGTCGAAGATGGCGCGCAGCACATCGTCGGGTGTCCGCCGGCCGGTGATTTCCTCGAGGCAGGCCCGCGCGTCGGTAACGTCTGCGAGCACGAACTCCTCTGGCGTCCCGGCCGCAGCGGCCTCACGCGCCTGCACGAGCGAGAGCTTCGCGCGCTCGAGCAGATTCACGTGTCTGATGTTCGTGAGTGCTGCCGGATCGCGATCGGGTTCTCGGGCGAGCAGCGTCGACGCCAGGGCGGTGCGAAGCTGGTCGATCCCCTGGCCGGTTCGCGCGGATATGAACACCAGCGGGAGCGAATCTGAATAGCCGTTCCAGTCGGCGCGGGGAAGATCGATCTTGTTGGCGGCAAGCACGCGCGGTTTGGATGCGGTCGCATCGATCAGCCGTTTGTCGTCGTCGGTCAACTCCATCGAACGATCGAGGACGACCACGATGACCGACGCGACGTCGCGCGCGGCTATCGCGCGCGTGATTCCTTCGGCTTCGATCGGATCGCTCGACGCTTCGCGTACGCCGGCCGTGTCGACGATCGTCATCGGAATGCCATCGACGTCGATCGTCTCCGTGAGCAGATCGCGCGTCGTGCCTGGAACGTCGGTGACGATCGCCCGGCCTGCGCCAGCGAGACGATTGAACAGGCTCGACTTGCCTGCGTTCGGCCGCCCGACGATCGCGACCTGACACCCTTCACGTAACAGACGGCCGCGCGCTGCGCTCTCGAGGAGTGTCGTCAAGCGGTCGATGATCGCGATCAGCTCGCGACAGGCCGTGTCTGCTTCAACGAAGTGATAGCCCTCGTCCGGAAAATCGAGCGACGCTTCGAGCCGCGCGGCCAGATCGAACAGGTCGGCGTCGACCGCGCGAATGTGTCCGGTGAGGGTGCCTTCGAGTTGATCGAACGCGGCGCGGGCCTGAAGCGGAGTCACGGCGTCAATCAGGTCGGCGACGGCCTCGGCCTGGACGAGATCGATGCGGCCTTTCAGGAATGCCCGAAACGTGAACTCTCCAGGCTCGGCGAGGCGCGCGCCGGCCGTCATCGCGCCGGTGACGATTGCCTGGAGCAGAATCGGGCTCCCGTGCGCGCTCACTTCAACCACATCGTCGCCAGTGTAGGACTGCGGCGCCTGGAAGTACGTGAGGATCACTTGGTCCGCGGTTCCACAGGCGGCCCGGATGCGAGCGAACGTCGCGCGCCGCGGCTCGAGCATCGGCGCTCGCCCGCAGAGCTCCAGTGCGATGCGAGTCGAGGCCGGTCCACTCAGTCGGACAACACCGATGCCTCCGCGACCCGGCGGCGTCGCGATCGCAACGATTGTATCTTCGAGGGAAAACATGAACAGCGCACCTTCAGCACCTTCAGCACCCTTGGCACGTTCGGCACCTTCCGCTATCGCCTCACCGAAATGATGACGGTCTTCAGAAACGCGTCGCCGATGCTCTCCGACGACATCTGCGGGTCTTCAGCCACGGTGATGTGGACCAGCCGCCTCGCGTATGGATTCAGCGGGCCCATTTCCTGGGGTGTGCCGGTGGACTTCGCCCGCTCCATCATGAAGCGCGCCATCTGGCGAAGCTCCGCATCCTTCGCCTTGCGATAGTTCAGACAGTCGACAACGAAAGTGCGATCGTTCTGCAGCTCGCGGCGGAACGCCGTATTCACGATGTGCTGCAGCGCGTCGAGCGCTTCGGCTCTGCGGCGCAGGAGATGTTCCCCACCGTCGCCGGAGAGCTCGATGCGAACGCTGTCGGACATCTCCTCGATCGCAACCTCGAGCGGGAGACCCATGGCGGTCAGCGTCTGCTGTATGAACTCGCGCACGCGTGTGTGGAGATCCATCTACTTCCGCTCCTTCGCTGCCTGCTCGGTGCGACCTCCGCCGGCACTCTTCACACGCCTTTCGGCTGGTGGCCGTACGACTCTCTGCGCGGGCGGGCCAATCAGCCGATTCGTGACCACCTGCTGACCGATGGCCCAGAGGTTGCTCGCGGTCCAATAGAGCACGAGCCCGCTCGGCGCCAGCACGAACATCGAGGTGAAGATGAGCGGCATGAACATCATCATCTTCTGCTGCACGGGATCGCCGCCGGTCGTCGGCGTCATCTTCGTCTGGATGAACTGCGTTACGCCCATCAGCACGGGTGTGATGTAGAGCGGGTCGTGCGCCGAGAGGTCGCGAATCCACCCGATGAACGGCGCACCGCGCAGCTCGATGGCCACTGAGAGCATCGAGTAAAACGCAAACAGGACCGGCATCATTAGCAGCATCGGCACGCAACCGCTCGCGGGGTTCACGCCACGCTCGCGATACAGGTTCATCAGCTCGACGTTCATCTTCTGCTTTGCCGGATCGCTCATCTTCAGCTTCGCATAGCGATCCTGAATGGCTTTGACCTCCGGCTGCAGCTCCTGCATCTTCCGCATCGACACCACGCTCTTGTGCCGCAACGGGAACATGACGATGTTGATGATCGCGGTGAGCACGATGATGGACCAGCCGTAGTTCCCCAGGTACCCGTTGATCCATTTGAGCGAGCGCAGGAGCGGCACCACGAGCGCGCTGAACATGCCGAAGTGGATCGCGCGCGTGAGGTCGCTGTTGACGGCCTCGAGTACGTCGAAGTCCTTCGGCCCCGCGAAATACCGGACGTTCGTCGGAGGCGCCGCGAATTTCGCGGACCATGCCACGAAGTTCGCACTTGTCTGGGACCCGTCGATCGGCACCGAGACGGGCTGGTACTCGACGTGCAGCGGGTGGTCGCCGGGCAGAGCTGCCGTCAGGAAGTAGTGATCGTCGACGCCGACGAATTCAAAGATCCCTTCCTCAACGGGATGCGTTTGGATCTTCCCGGCATCGATCCTGGTGACTGACTTGTTTTTCGAGAAGATCGGCTGCGGCGGCGGATTGTAGGTTCCGCTGCGCTCGACAATGCCGGTGCCGAGCGCGGGGCCCCACTGAATCGTCGGATCCAACGTCGACTCGTCCCGGGTCACCCGTGCCGTGAAACTCACGATGTACGGCTGATCCGGCGTAAACGTGAACTCCTTGTGGACATTCAAACCGGTGTTGTCACGATAGTCGAACGACAGCGTCACCGGACTCGAACCAATCGTTAGCGAATCCGCGCTCGGGCGGTACAGCGCATTCCGGAGAGTGGATGTCGTGGCTGCATCCTCGGTCATGAGCGTGAAGGGTTTCGTAGCGCCCTTTACGCTCTGCGACACGAGATCGAGCGGTCTTCCCGACGGGTCGTTGTACCGCCGCAGGATCCAGTGCTTCAGCGCCGCCCCCCGGGTCGTGAACACGGCGCGAACAGCAGCGTTCTCGACGACGATGTCTCGCTCCGACGCATCAGCAACGAGCGGCGTGCTCTCGGGCTGGGACGGCGCCTCCACCTGGGCGGTCTGCGTTGGCGGCGATGCCTGAGCGGCTGGCTGCGCCGGCGCTGGGCTCGTCTGCGCCGCCGGCGCGGAAGAGGGCGGAGGCGGGTTCACGCCAGCGGGCTGGGTCGGACGCAACAACCACTGCGATGCAAAGAGAATGAGGACCGACAGCGCGATGAAGAGCAGAACATTCTTTTCCATGAAGAGATTTCAGATCCGAGGGCTGTCCACGACGGTGCGGGCGACACACGGCAGTGGACGCCGTGGCTCGGGAACCGGATCGTAGCCGTGTCCGCCCAATGGATGGCAGCGCGCGAGCCGCCGCGCGGCGAGCCAGCATCCAGTCAGCACGCCGTGCCGAACGACCGCTTCACGGGCGAAATCCGAGCAGGACGGCAAGTACCGACAGGAACCGGCAAACAGCGGCGACAGCACCAGCTTGTAGGCCCGCAGGCAGGCGATAGCCACGCGTTGGGGGACGGTGAGCCGAGTAACCAGTACGGACGTAGACGTGTCATCCAGCATGGCTGGATCGCCGAGTTCCGCAGCGCCGGAGCGCCGTTCGAAACTCCCGCTCCAGGGCCGTGTATGGTGCATCGAGCAACTCGCGACGCGGAATGATGACGATGTCGAGGCCATCACCCGAAGACGATGGCACGGTGCGGCGGAACATCTCTCGTATCAGGCGCTTGGCTCGATTTCTCCTCACGGCATCACCGAGCCTTCGAGACGCGACGATGCCGAGCCTCACCGTGCCGGCTCGGTTGGGAGCCACCAAAACCGTCAGAAATTTTCCGTGCACCCTGGTGGCAATGGCGAACGCCTGTTGAAACTCTGAGCGCCGGCGAATCCGACGGGATCTGCTGAACTGCTGCGACTTCATCGGCCGGGTGGACTGGATCCGCAATCACGGAGTCGACGGGGTCTAGCGGGAACACGGCAAAACCTGACAGGATCCCACCCGCCGTGCAACGTCCGCGCGGCGCGCCGGTCCGGTCTGCAAATTACGAAGACGAGGAGACGCTGAGCCGCTTGCGTCCCTTGGCTCGACGCCGCTTGAGAACGAGTCGGCCGTTCTTCGTGCTCATGCGCACGAGAAAGCCATGTGTACGTCGACGACGACGCCGGTTGGGCTGGAACGTACGCTTCATGATCTCTGGATCCCCGCTACTTAGAAATAATTACGAAGAAACCCACATACTAGCGAACCGTCTCGCACAGTGTCAATCCAAGGTCGGCGATTTGGCGGCCGGTTTGTCACGGCTCCATCCCTGTGTTACATTCACGTTTCCCCCGCGGTCACTTATTCGCCGCTTCTGGAGGTTCCGTAGGGGTTCCCCCCGAAGTTTTCCACAACTGTGGAAAAAAATGTGGAAAAACCAGGGTTTTCGGCCCTGCTTGAGTCACGCGGCCGTCTGCGGCGCGGCTTTTCGACAGGCGAAGGCTGAAAAGACCTGTGATATCGCGCTTTGCCGCGTGTCGTCAGCGTAAACAGGCCGTGACGAAAGGGGCTCGGCAGGCGAAAGGGTTCGAGGAGTCGGCTGCAGCATGGCGGGAACGATGATCGGCGCTGGCAATATTTGGGACCAGGTTTTGACGCGGGTCGAGACCAAAGTCAATCGGCACAGCTTTTACACCTGGTTCAAGCCGACGTCGCTCATCGCCGACACCGGCACGACCGTTCACATCAGGGTTCCAACCGCTCTCTTTCGCGACTGGCTGACGAAACACTACTCAGCTGTACTCGACGAAGCGCTCGCCGAGGTAAACCGTCGGGGGTGTGCTGTGGCCTTCACAACCGATGATGCAGTCCCTCGGGCGTTGCCGACGATTCCAGAAGCGCCGCCCGTCGAGGAACCACTGGAGATCGAAGCCTCCCAGACAGGCGGCCTGGCTCCGCGCTACTCGTTCGACACCTTCATCGTTGGGCCGTCGAATCAGTTTGCTCACGCGGCTTGCCGGGCGGTTGCTGAAGCGCCATCACGCTCGTACAACCCGCTGTTCATCTACGGCGGTGTCGGTCTCGGCAAGACGCACCTGATGCACGCCATCGGCCATTACCTCCTGAACCACCTTCGTACGCTGAAGCTCACCTACATCTCGTCCGAACGGTTCATGAACGAGATGATCAACGCCGTTCGATACGACCGCATTCTCGATTTTCGGGAGCGGTTTCGAAGCGTCGACGTTCTCCTCGTCGACGACATCCAGTTCATCGCGGGCAAGGAAGGCACGCAGAACGAGTTTTTCCACACGTTCAACGCGCTGTACGACGCGCAGAAACAGATTGTCATCAGCAGCGACTGTCCGCCGCACGAGATTCCGTCCCTCGAAGAGCGGCTTAGCTCGCGATTCGAATGGGGGTTGATTGCGGACATCCAACCGCCCGACCTCGAGACGAAGATTGCCATCCTGAAGAAGAAGGCCGAGGCCGAGGGGATTCCGATTCCAGACAACGTCGCGATCTACATCGCCGGCAGAATCAAGTCGAACATCCGCGAGCTCGAGGGATCGCTCATTCGTCTGATCGCTTATGCCTCCCTGACGGGTCGGGAGATATCGCTGCCACTCGCGCAGGACGTGCTGCGCAACATCCTGCAGCACGATCAGCGCGCAGTCACAATCGAGATTATTCAGAAGTTCGTCGCCGACTACTACCAGCTGAAGCTCGCCGAGCTGAAATCACGCAACAACTCGAAGTCAATAGCGATGCCTCGGCAAATCGCGATGTTCCTGTGCAAGGCCCTGACGAGCGCGTCACTTCCCGAAATAGGGAAGAGCTTTGGCGGCAAACACCACTCGACGGTGATTCACTCTATTCGGAAGATTGAAGAGCTCCGACAGCGCGATGGAAATTTCAACAATCTTATCCACAGCTTCACCGAGTCCTTGAGGTGAGTTTTGCGCCGATTTTCAGAATTCTCCACAGGGCACGTGGACGGAACCTGCGGAGGCTTTGTGGATTCTGCGCATCTCGAGCTTTTCGACCGGAACCATAGCTGAAGCCCACACTGATTCAGCCAAGGAATGCACAGCGTAAGTGCAAGAAAGAGAAGGATTAATTTCGCGGTTTGGGGTTTCCAACAGCACCTCTTTCTTGATATAATTCTTCGTTCCTAGATCCCCCTCATCTGTGAAGGGATCCAAGCGCCGCACCGGCGCCTTCCCGCGAGGTCACCACAACCATGGAATTGGTCGTCCGCAAGACCGATCTGTTGCGTGAATTGCAACTGTTCCAGGGAATCGTCGAGCGCAAGAACACGATTCCCATCCTGGCGAACGTGCTGATCGAGGCGAACGGAGACGAGGTCAAGCTCCTCGCCACGGATCTGGAAGTTGGTCTGCGGAGCCGGTGTACGGCAACCGTGTCCAAAGGGGGATCGCTGACGCTCCCGGCGAAGAAGCTCTACGAGATCATCAAGGCTCTACCGGAAACAGATGTGCGGATTGAGCAGGATCGGTCTGGCGTGAAGGTGGCCGCAGATCGGTTCGACTCGCGGATGCAGACGCTGCCTCGCGAGGATTTTCCGACGCTGCCGGAAGCGACCGGGACCATCAGCGCCACGCTGCCCCGCAACGTGCTGAGGCAGATGGTGGCGAAGACGCAGTTTGCGATTACAGGCGAAGACACCCGTTACTTCCTCAACGGCGCGCTGTTCATCCTTCGTTCGGATTCGATGAGCCTTGTCTCGACCGACGGCCACCGGCTGGCGCTGGTGACGGTCGCGCGCGACAAGTCGAAGGGCAGGGGAAAGGCCGAGGACGAGGTACGCGTCATCCTGCCGCGCAAGACGCTTCTCGAGCTGGGACGACTTCTTGCTGAAGGTGAGGGGGATATTCAGTACGAGCGTGGCGAGAACCATCTCTTCTTCGATATCGGTGGGCGACTCCTGATCTCGCGGATGATCGACGGGCAGTTCCCCGCATTCGAGCGTGTGATCCCGAAGAGCAACGACAAGCGCGTGGAGTTCGATCGCGACCGCCTGACGAGCGCCGTCCGCCGCGTCGCGCTCCTATCGAACGAGCGATCGAGAGCGGTGAAGTTCCAGATCGACGGCGGCAAGGTGGAGATCGCATCGAGCAGCCCCGAGTTCGGCGAGGCCAAGGAAGTCCTCGTCGTCGACTACGCGGCGGTACCCGTGACGATTTGCTTCAATGCGCAGTATGTCATGGATTTCCTCAACGTCGTCGAAACCGACTCTGTTGCGCTCGAGTTCAAGGACGAAATGAGCCAGGCGGTCATGAAGCCGATTGGCGCGGAGGATTACGACTACACCTACGTGATCATGCCGATGAGAGTCTGAATCAGTCGGTCGGGCGACTCAGCGCCCGATGACGAGGCGCATTCGAGGTGCGCCGTGTCGGATCCGGCACTTCAGATGCACTATTCAAGCAGCATTCATGTCTCAACCAGAACCTCAGACCAACCAGATGCAGCCGCCCGATGAAAGGGAACCGGTTGCCGAACAGCAGTCGTCTGTGTCCGGCAACGGGAACAGCGCGGGTGTGGACGACTACGGCGCCGACAAGATCAAGGTCCTCGAAGGGCTCGAGGCGGTGCGGAAGCGCCCGGCTATGTACATCGGGTCGACTGGCGCACCCGGGCTGCATCACCTCGTTTACGAGATCGTCGATAACTCCGTCGACGAGGCGCTTGCCGGATTCTGCGATCAGGTCAACGTCACGATCCATATCGACCACTCGGTGACGGTGGTCGACAACGGGCGCGGCATTCCGGTCGATCGCCATGTCAGCGGTCGCTCTGCTGCAGAAGTCGTTCTGACGGTTCTTCACGCCGGCGGAAAGTTCGACAACGAGAGCTATAAGGTATCCGGCGGCTTGCACGGTGTCGGTGTGTCCGTGGTGAACGCACTTTCGGAAACGCTCGATCTGGAAATCTGGCGCAACGGCCAGGTCTACAAGCAGAGCTACGAGCGCGGAAATGCGATCGGAGACCTCGAAGTCACCGGCACGACGAAGAAGCGCGGAACGAAGATCACCTTCAAGCCGGATACGCAGATCTTCGAAACAACGGAGTTCAGCTTCGACACGCTGGCGCAACGGCTGCGTGAGCTCGCGTTCCTGAACGGCGGCGTCACCATCACGATCGACGACGAGCGCGACGGCAAGAGCCACAAGTTCTTGTACGAGGGAGGCATCAACTCGTTCGTACAGTATCTCAATCAGAACAAGGCCGCCGTCAACGACAAGCCGATCTACATGCACGGCGAGAGGGAAGGCGTCGACGTCGAGATCGCGCTGCAGTGGAACGACGGCTACACGGAAACGGTCTACACCTTCGCGAACAACATCAACACGCACGAAGGCGGGACGCACCTCTCGGGCTTCCGGTCGGCGCTGACGCGCACGATCAACTACTACGCGACCAAGAACAACCTGGTGAAGGACCTGAAGGACGCGAACATCAGCGGTGACGACATCCGCGAAGGACTGACTGCCGTCATCAGCGTCAAAATCCCGCGTCCGCAGTTCGAAGGGCAGACGAAGACGAAGCTCGGCAACACCGAAGCGAAGGGCATTGTCGAAGCGATTCTGAACGACAAACTCGGCGCATACCTGGAGCAGAACCCGACCGTCGCGAAAAGAGTCGTCAACAAGGCGGTCGAAGCTGCGCGCGCACGGGAGGCTGCCCGAAAGGCGCGCGACCTCGTGCGTCGAAAGGGGGCCCTCGACAGCAGCAGCCTGCCGGGAAAGCTGGCTGATTGTCAGGAACGCGACCCCGCCCTGAGCGAGCTCTACATCGTCGAAGGTGAGTCGGCCGGCGGGTCGGCGAAGCAGGGCCGCGACCGGCGATTCCAGGCGATTCTTCCGATCAAGGGCAAGATCCTGAACGTCGAGAAGGCGCGCTTCGACAAGATGCTCAGCAGCGACGAGATCAAGACCATGATTGCCGCGCTCGGCTGCGGCATCGGCGACGAGGACTTCGATCGCGCGAAGCTGCGGTATCACCGCATCATCATCATGACCGATGCGGACGTGGACGGCTCGCACATCCGCACGCTGCTGCTGACGTTCTTCTACCGCCAGATGCGCGAGCTCGTCGAGTCCGGCTACGTCTACATCGCCCAGCCACCGCTCTTCCGAGCGAAGCGCGGCCGGAGCGAGTTCTTCATTCGCGACGAGCGCGAAATGGAGAAGTGGTTGATCCGCCGCGCCGCGGAATCGCGAGTCCTGCTCCTGCCGGATGGCACCCAGGTTTCGGGAACGGATCTCGAGGCACGTCTCGAGAAGATGATGTCGTTCCGCAAGTACCTGCAAATCGTCGAGCGGCGCGGTCCGACGCGCGACGTCGTCCTTGCCGTTCTCGATCGCGGCGCTCGGGACAAGACGTTCTTTGCAGATCACGACAAGGTCCAGGCTCTGGCCGATGCGTTGAACGCGCCGATGCGGTCTGCAAGCGTCCAGGCCGACGAGGAGCACCAGGCGTACGGCGTTGTCGTCGAAGATCGCAGCGGCGGCTATCCTCGGCATCACCGTGTCGATCTGGATTTCGTCACGACGAGCGAATTCCGCGCGCTCGCGGGCAGCTACCAGGACGTGAAGGAGATTCGAGGGCCGATGATCGTGCGCACGATCGCGAACGCGCAACTGGCCGACGGCGACCAGGCGGGTGCGACCGCCAACGAGACGGCAATCGGCGGCGCGCCGCTTGACGAGGCGACGAAGCTCGCCGCGGAACCGAAGTCGCCGGACGTCAGCTCGATGCCGAAGGCGCCGGCGGGCAAGGGCAAGGACGCCGAAGTCCGCGTGGAGACGATCGACGATCTGGTCGAGTTCTTCATCGCCGCCGGCAAGAAGGGCTTCGACATCAACCGGTACAAGGGTCTCGGCGAGATGAACCCGGACACGCTCTGGGAAACGACCATGGACCCCGAGAAGCGCACGCTGCTCCAGGTCAGAGCGGAGGATCACCCGGTCGCGGATCTGATGTTCACGACGCTGATGGGCGACCAGGTCGAGCCGCGGCGCAAGTTCATCGAGGACAACGCGCTCGATGTGAAAAACCTCGACATCTAGAGAAGGTGCTGACGGTGCTAAAGGTGCTGACGGTGCGGGTCGGCAGTCGACGGCACCGTTCGCACTTTTAGCACCGTCAGCACCGTTTTTATGACCGATTTCGCCCTGAACAAAGTCCCCGTCAATATCGAAGACGAGATGAAGCGCTCGTACATGGATTACGCGATGAGCGTGATCATCGGGCGCGCGCTGCCCGACGTACGGGACGGCCTCAAGCCCGCGCATCGGCGCGTGCTGTTTGGCATGCGGACGATGGGACTGGCGTCGAATCGCGGGTATCGCAAGTGCGCGAAGATCGTTGGCGAGGTGATGGGCAACTATCACCCGCACGGTGACGCGTCGATCTACGACACGCTCGTTCGGCTGGCGCAGGACTTCAACATGCGCTATCCGCTCGTCGACGGCCAGGGGAACTTCGGTTCGATCGACGACGATCCGCCGGCGGCGATGCGCTACACGGAAGCGCGGCCCGAAGCGATTGCTGAAGCGATGATGACGGATCTCGACAAGGAGACCGTCGACTTCGTCCCGAACTACGACGAGACCACCGAAGAGCCGACGGTCCTCCCGACGACGTTCCCGAATCTGCTGGTGAACGGATCTGCCGGGATTGCCGTCGGAATGGCGACGAACATTCCGCCGCACAACCTGCGCGAAGTCATCGACGGCGTGATTGCGGCAATCCAGCATCGCGGGGAGTCGCGTGAGGTGCGCACACGCGCAGTCCTGAAGGCCATCCCAGGCCCCGACTTCCCCACAGGAGGCTTCATCGTCGGTCGCGAGGGCATCGCGAGCGCATATCTGACGGGCCGCGGCGCGCTCACCGTCCGCGCCAGGGCCAAGGTCGAGGAGAACAGGAAGGGCGATCGCGTGTCGATCGTCATCACGGAGATTCCGTATCAGGTCAACAAGAAGCGTTTGCTCGAGAAAATCGGCGAGCTCCATCGCGAAAAGACGATCGAGGGGATTGCGGATCTTCGCGACGAATCCGATCGTGAAGGCATGCGGATCGTCGTCGAGCTGCGCCGCGGCGAAGTGCCCGAGGTGATTCTCAACAATCTCTACAAGCACACGCCCCTGCAGACGACCTTCGGCATCATCATGCTGGCGATCGCCGGCGGTCGGCCAAAAGTGCTGCCGCTGCTCGACATCATCGACCGGTTCGCCGACTTCCGCCGCGAAGTGGTCCGGCGTCGCACCGAGTTCGAGCTCCGCAAGGCGGAAGCGCGTGCACACATCCTCGAAGGACTCAAGATTGCGCTCGATCACCTCGACGAAGTGATCAAGCTGATTCGCGGATCGAAGAGCCCCGCCGAGGCCCGCGACGGCCTGATGACGAATTTCAAGCTGACGCATATCCAGGCGCAGGCGATCCTGGACATGCAGCTCCAGCGATTGACCGGTCTCGAGCGGCAGAAGATCGTCGACGAGCTCGTCGATCTGCTCAAGACCATCGAGCGCTTGCGCGCGATTCTGTCGAGCGACGAGTTGCTGATTCAACTCGTGTTAAGCGAGCTCGAGGCGGTCAAGAACAAGTTCGCCGACGAACGGCGCACCGAAATCATCGACGAGCGCGGGGAGTTCCGCATCGAGGACCTGATCGCCGACGAAGACATGGCGATCACCGTCACGAACACCGGCTACATCAAACGCACGCCGATATCGACCTACCGCATGCAGCGCCGCGGCGGAAAGGGTCGCATCGGCATGCGCACGCGCGAGGAAGACTTCGTCAGCCATCTCTTCGTCGCATCGGCGCACGCCTTCATCATGATCTTCTCGGACCGCGGCCGGGCGTACTGGCTCCGGGTCCATGAGATCCCTGATGTTGGTCCCGGTGGCAAGGGCAAGGCGATCGCGAATCTCGTGTCCATGGAAGACGGCGAGAAGATCGCCGCGCTTCTGGCAGTGAAGGACTGGCCCACCGAGGAGGGCCAGCAGTTCATCGTCATGGGCACGCGCAGAGGCGTGGTCAAGAAGACCGATCTCTCCGCGTTCAGCAATCCGCGCGCCGGCGGAATCATCGCGATGGGTGTCGAGGAAGGAGATTCCGTCATCGCCGTCGAACTCTCGGAGGGCAAAGAGCAGATCTTCCTCGGCACGCGCGACGGCATGGCCATCCGGTTCGAGGAGACGGATGTTCGGCCGATGGGACGGGCGGCATACGGCGTCCGCGGCATCAACCTGCGTGACGGCGACGAGGTCGTCGCGATGGAGGTCGTACGCGAGGGTGGCACGATGCTGACGGTGACGCAGAACGGTTACGGCAAGCGCACCGAGCTCGAGGAGTATCGTGTTCAATCGCGCGGCGGCGTCGGCATCATCAACATTCAGACCAGCGAGCGCAACGGCAAGGTCGTGGGCATCGCCTACGTGCACGGCGACGACGAGTTGATGCTGATCAGCCAGCAGGGAAAGATCCTTCGCATGGTGACGAGCGCCATTCGCGCGATCGGTCGGGCAACGCAAGGCGTGCGTCTGATTGGAATGGAAGAAGGAGATCAGGTCGTGTCGGTCGCTCGGCTCGCGGAGAAGGAAGACGAGGAAGGCGCGACAAACGGGGAATCCTCAGGATCGAGTGACGCGCCTCCTGCGGCAGGGTCTCCGCAGTCGGACAGCGAGCCACCGAGCGACGACTAGAACACTATCGCCGTGGATCCGGGAGGTTCACGATGAACTTCCCGGGTTCGCCGACGAACACGCGCGCGGCAAAAGGCACTAATTCGTTGAGGACCTCCGCAGGATTCACGGAGTCGAGCGGGGCATCGCGACGAGCGACGAGAACCGCGACGAGGTAACTGCGGCCGGGTGGGAC
>JBKPCD010000038.1:0-28914 GCA_046727175.1 Acidobacteriota bacterium
CTCTTCAGAAGGGCGTCGTTCGCGCGTCGCAGATCGCTGGTGGCGCTCTCGACCTTCGCGTGGAGCTCCCTGTTGAAATCCTTGATCCTCGTCAACAGGGCTTCGCGCTCCCGATCACGTGCGCTGAGGTCGTCCATCATCGCGTTGAACCCGCGCGCGATCGCCCCCAGTTCATCGTTGCGGCGCACCTCCGCCCGCGCCGCCAGACTCCGGTCACCAGGGTGCGTCATGGCGTTGATGATGTCGCGCGCCGGACGACGGAAGAAATAGTTGAACATCAGACACAGCAGGGCGACGCACACGGCGATCGCGCCGCCCATGACCAGGTTGTCCCGAATCTGGAGCTGACGGACAAGCGGGCTGTACGGGTTCTTCAGCACCAGCGCCGAGACATACCCGTCGGCATCCTGGCCGTGAATCGCGATCGAAATCAGCCAGTGCCGCGCGTTCTGGCGGACGACCTCCATCGTGACCACCTCGGGCAGCGGGTGCTCCATTTCTCCGAGCTCGTTGTCCGGGGAGTGCTCGTCGAGCGCCGGCAGGCGTTCTCCGGCAGGTCCTGTCGTTGCCGACAGCCTGAGACCGGTCGGCCCGGTCTGATAAACGTCGATCTGCTTGAAGCTGCGGCGTGCGCCCGTGACGCCGAGGATGTGCGCCTGCAACACGTCGGGACTCTTGAACAGCTGTCCGGCGGCGATGCGCTCGGCGATGGCCATGGTCTGCGCGACGGCGTTGTTGTATCGGTCGTCTTCGATAAGGGATTGGGTGATTGACTGGTGGAGATAACCGGAGAGCACCAGAATGAGCATCATCCCGCCGCCGGCAAGAAGGAGGAGCCTCGATTGAAGGCTGAGCCGGAGCATAACGACCTACTCCTGTCGGATCTCGCGAGGCCTGCCGAGGCACGGTTGCGTGACGCGTGGACCGTCACCGTCCTGGTCCACGGTGGCCTGCTCCGTGCGAGCACGGTACTCGCTCGGTGCGGACGCGAGGTGGCCCTCTTCGATACGGGGCTGGCGCAACACGCCGCGTCCCTGCTGCTGGCACTCGCTCATGAAGGTCTGGGGCCGGCCGACGTGACCTGCGTCTTCAATACCCATGCCCACGTCGACCACTCGCACAACAACGTCCTCTTTCCCCGCGCCCGAATCTACTGCTCCGCACACGATCGCGAATGGACGCGCCAATTGCACGTCGCGCTCACCAGGGTTGCTCGTCCAACCGAACACGACCTCCTGCCGTTCTACCCCGAAGTCGTGAGCGCCGGCTACGATCCTGCCGTCATTCGGAAGGTGCTGGCGCTGCAGAACCTCGTGTGGGACCAGTCGCGGTGGGGAGATCCGGCGAACACCGTATGGCTCGAGGACCACGCCCCTCCGGACGGGATCACCGTCGTCGACACGCCGGGACATTCGCCTCACCATGTTTCATTCGTCATCGCGGCCAGCCGCCGCGTCCTCGTGTGCGGGGACGCCTTGATGCTCGCCGGGGAGGATCGTGCGACGGTGCAGCTCATGCCGCCCTGCGACCTCGCGACGTACCACCGGTCCAGGGAGCGCATCAGCACGTTCGATGGCATCATCGTGCCCGGGCATGGTGAGCCTTACGACAACCGCGCCACAGGAGGAGCGATCGATCCGGCTCGTACCAAGAATGAAGCGGTGTGCTCGTTCAGCAGCCGGTCAGAACAGGATGTCGAATCCTCCTGAGAAATGACGACGATAGGGCGCGAGGAACTGACCGAACGCCGGGTCGGCCAGATTGCCCCGCACGTCGCGCGGATTGAAGTGGTCCATCACGTTGAAGCCGCGGAGAGACAGCTGCACCGTGTATTTCTTCGTCACCTGGAATGCCTTTGCGAGCTCCGCATCCAGGACGACGAACCGTGGAAAGCGCGTCGCATTTGAGTTGCGGAGTCCGACGAACTGCTGTTGGCCGTCGCGTACCGAGTAGGGAAAGCCCGTTCGGATGTCGAGAATCGGTGAAATCGTGATGCGACGCGGAAGCGCCATTGTGCCCCACTCGACGAGGCGGTTGGGAACGTCGGTTGGCAAAGTCAACGTATCGCTCGATGATCTTTCCGGCATGCGATTCATGCAATTGCGTGACGGATCTGCTTGATCGTTCCGTCACTCGATCCGGAGCCTATACTCGATTATGAATATCGTCGATGCCACCCGTTCGTACGAACGGTGGATGGCACGGCAGATCTCCATCGTCAAACCCAATCTTGCGCACAAGCATCAGCAAATGGCGGAGAGCGCGTTCGTCTTTCTGCGCGGCACGTTCTATCGATGGGCCCAGTTGTGGCCCACCGTCTGCGCCTCCCTCGCTGATGCGCCATCGATCCCGAGTGTCGGGGACGTGCATGTAGAGAATTTCGGCACGTGGCGCGATCTCGAAGGACGTCTCATCTGGGGCGTGAACGACGTCGACGAGGCGTGCCTCTTCTCGTACACCAACGATCTCGTTCGCCTGGCAACGAGCGCCCCGCTGGCCACGCGTCAGAATGGATTCAAGGTGAGCGCGCGCGATCTGTGCGACGCCATCCTCGATGGCTACACCACGTCGCTCGAACAGAAGGGCAGTCCGTTCGTGCTCGCGGAGCGTCGCGGCTGGCTGAAGCGCACCGCGCTCAACGAACTGCGCGACCCGGCGGAGTACTGGTCAAAGTTCGACGCGCTCAAGCCCGCGACGGGTCACATCCCACACGATGTCCTGAGGGCGGCACTTCCAGACGCACGCGTCAGATATCGCGTCCTGAAGCGCGTGGCTGGCGTTGGCAGTCTCGGACGGCGGCGGATCGTCGCGCTCGGAGAGTGGTGCGGCGCACGCGTCGCGCGCGAGGCCAAGGCACGCTTGCCGTCGGCTGCCGTGTGGGCGACCGGCCGCGCATCAGTCGGCGTCGATGCCGCATCGCTGCTCGAACGGGCCGTGCGTGCCCCCGATCCGTTCCTCAAGCTTCACGATAAGTGGATCGTCCGTCGACTCGCCCCCGATTGCTCACGCATCGAGTTGACTGACTTGCCGCAGGTTCGTGATGAGGAAAGGCTCTTGCGCGCGATGGGATGGGAAATCGCCAACTTTCATCTCGGCGCGCGACGCGCCGGCATTCGAACCGACCTCAAGGCGCGCCCGGCGCGGTGGCTCCGGGACGCCGCCGTTCGGATGGCGGACGTTGTCGAGAAGGAGTGGCGCCAATGGGTCAAACGCGCCTGATCGGACATGGCCTTGATGGCTGCTATCAGCGCGAGCCGACCTCCGCCCCCGCGGGCCGGCTGTTGACACCGCCAGTCACCATGAACGGTAGTGAATGAGCCCTACATCGCGATTGGCGGCTGGAACAGCACCAGCATGCGGGCCGATGAATTCGATGCAGCGTTCGAGGGCTTCCGGACGGTTCCGATCCTGATTCTCGACGTGCGCATGAACGGGGGCGGCGAAGACCAGCTCGCGTTCCAAATTGCAGGCCGCTTCGCCACGAGCTCGGTGACGACCGGATATGTGAAGCTTCGATGGGACCGCTGCATTCGAGCTTCGGGCCGCCGATCGCTCGTACGCTGTCCCCGCGAGGAGCGTGGCGGTACACGCGACCCGTTCTGTTGCTGATTGGCCGACGGTGCATAAGCAGCAACGAATCGTTCATCAGTGCCATGCGCGAACTCCCCAACGTGACGCTGGTCGGCGATCGAACCGGGGGTGCATCAGGAAACCCCGCCACATTTCCGCTCGCCGGGCGGCTGGACCTATACGGTCTCGCGATGGATCGCTTATACGGCGGACAATCAGGTGATCGAGGACGTCGGCATCTCGCCCCGGGAATTCGTACCGGCGTCGTCGGCGGACTTCGCGGCAGGGCGAGATCCCGTTCTCGATTGGGCACGGTCGACGGCTGGCGCGACGGCCGGACGGTGAGTCGCGATCCGCTCCGCTTCTGCGCCGACCACGCCGTTTGGCACCGCGCGATCGTGAACGTCAGCGAAACGCCCCCGGCGAAGCCTGGTATCAGATCCGTTGCTCGCTTTACGGAATTCGACCTGGCGTTCGTGAGCTGCCTGGTTCCTCGCGCGTGCGCGGCTGGCATGATTCCGGCAGCGCATCTGCGGTCGCGGACTCGCAGATGCCGTTGCATTCGCTGTTGATATGTGTTGCGCGCCCCGAGCGCCGCAGGAGCCAGACATTCGGCAGAGTGTCTGCGGTCATGGGTCTCATCCTCCTCGGGGGATGCACATTGCCAGCTCCCACGGAGCCGATGCCGCCTCCACCTCCGCCACAGAGCCCGGGACCCAAACCGAACGTTGCCGGTGTGTGGCGTGGCGCAATCACAGTGGCCGACTGCTGGAGAAACCAGGGTGACGGCCCCGATCCCTGCGACGCACGTCGCGGGCGGACGGAACCGCTGATGCTGGACATCGAACAGATTGATACGGCAGTGCCTGATGCCGATTTGCGGATCACCGTCACCGCCTTCGTGCCAGCGGCACAGGGGACATGCTATGGGACCCGTGATGTGGGCTCGGTATTCTTTCAAGGGCCCATACGACGAGCGGCGGACCAGTTCGACGTCCTCGTGACGTTCAAGGGACAACTCGACGGCACTCGCATCGACTCGCTCGAAGAGATGGTCGACGTGAACGTGACGATGAAAAGCAGTTCGGGCTGGCAGCTCCTGGGCGAACGCTGGAGGTTCTCACCCATTCTGCGGCAGCCGGCGATCGGCGGTTGACGTGGCGCCTGCCACGCGGATGTGCCACGCGTCACGGCCTGGTGACGCCCGCCGTTCTCGCCCAACCAGCAGCCGGCGACCAGAGCGTGTTGACAGCTTCGGTAAAGATAGTTTACCATCCCAAACGTAAATTATATTTACTAAAGGACTCGCTCCATGACTGCCCAGACCATACATCTCGCGATCAATCCCTCAGATGAAACCATCGGGTTCGGGCCGCTCGTGGTCCGCTTCCTGCTTACCGGGGACAATTCGAACGGCAACGTCGCGGCCTTCGAGCTCATGGTCCGCGGCGGTCAACGCCTGCCGGCGCCGGCGCATAGTCACGACCACTATGAAGAGACAATCTACGGCCTCGACGGTGTCTTGACGTGGACCGTCGGCGGGAGCCCAATCGAGGTTGGACCGGGAGAGGCGCTGTGTATCCCGCGCGGCGCGATTCACCGGTTTGACAATCTTGGGAGCCAGGACGCGAAGGCGCTCTGCGTGATTACGCCCGCCGCGATTGGTCCCCAGTATTTCCGCGAGGCATTCGAGGTGCTGAAGGCGGCGGCTGGCGGTCCGCCGGACCGGGTCAGGATGGCCGAAATCATGCGCCGGCACGGCCTCACTCCGGCACCGTAACATCGCCAGCTTTCAACACTGCTGACACCTTCCCCCGGCATGGTCGGTACGTGAGCGCCTCGACACTCCGTTGCACATTCCTGGGCCGCGTCTCTCGCCCTGCGCTGTGAACCTTCTGAAGGCTTCTGCGTAATAGGTTTCCAACGGTGATTTCTGCGTCTCCGCAGTAGACGACATGGGCCTCTGGCAGGACTTTCAGTTCGCGATTCGGGTTCTTCTCAAGGAGAAGTGGTTCACGCTGGTTGCCGCGACCGCACTGGCTCTCGGCATTGGCGTGAACGCCACGGTGTTCACCTTCGTCAACGCCGTTCTGATTCGGGGGCTGCCGTTCACCGATCAGGACCGGATCATTGCGCTGGGCTCGCGGGATCCGGTGCGCGACCGCAATATGGGCGTGTCCTACCTCGACTTCAAGGACTGGAGCGCGGCAACCAAGACCTTCACCGCCCTGGCTGCCTTTACCGGGGCGACCATGAACCTCAGCGACGAAGGCAAGCCGCCGGAGCGCTTCAGCGGCGTGTACATATCGGCCAATGCGTTCAAATTGCTCGCCCAGTCACCCATGATCGGGCGGGACTTCCTGCCGGAAGACGATCGTCCGGGCGCAGCCGGCGTCGTGATGCTCGGCAACGGCGTGTGGAAGAACCGATACGGCAGCGATCGCGGCGTTGTTGGCCGGACCATCCGGGTGAACGACGCGCTGTCGGTCGTCATCGGCGTGATGCCCGAGGACTTCAAGTTTCCCTTCAATACCGACTTGTGGCAGCCGCTCTCGACTATTCGGGACCTGGAGAGCCAAAAGCGCAACTCGCGGGGCTTCGAGGTGATGGGGCGGCTCGTACCCAACGCGTCCCTCGAACAGGCCAGGGCCGAGCTTCAAACGATCGGCCAGCGGCTGTCGAACGATTACCCCGACACGAACAAAGGCATCCAACCGCGGGTGCAGACCTACAACCAGCGCGTCACCGGCGGACCCATCAGGACGATCTTTCTCTCGCTGATGGGGGCTGTCGCATTCGTTCTTCTGATCGCCTGCGCGAACGTCGCGAACCTGCTGCTGGCACGCTCCGCTTCCCGGTCTCGCGAGATCGCCGTGCGCGTCTCGTTGGGCGCCACCCGCTGGCGCATCGTCCGGCAACTGCTGATCGAGAGCGTCGTGCTCGCGCTGATCAGCGGCGCGCTCGGCTTCGCTTTCTCGATTTTTGGTGTGCGCTGGTTCGACGCCGCGACTCAGGACGTGGGCAAGCCGTACTGGATGAAGTTCACGATGGATCCCAGCGTCTTCGCGTTCCTCGCGCTGGTCTGCCTCGGGACCGGAGTGATCTTCGGGCTCGCGCCAGCGCTGCATGTGTCGAAGACCGACGTGAACGAAGTCCTGAAAGAAGGGGGACGCTCGGGGACGGGCGGCATTCGAGCTCGCCGGTGGACCGGCGGCCTCATCATTGCGGAGCTCGCGCTCACACTCGCTCTCCTCGCAGGCGCCGGCTTCATGATTCGCAACTTTCTCACGCTCTACCGTAGCGATCTCGGGATCGATACGTCGCGCCTGCTGACCATGGCGCTTGCCTTGCCGGAGCGCAAGTATCCAGCGATCGAGCAGCGCCTGGCCTTCTATCAGCAACTCCAGGAACGTCTGCGGGCAAACGGAAGAATCCGGGCGGTGAGCGTGGCCAGCAATGCTCCCATGATGGGCGGCTTTCGCAGACTCCTCGCTGTCGATGGCCGGCCGGCGGTCTCCGGCGAACAACCTCCTACGGTGACCATGGTCACTGGCGACCCGCGCTACTTCGACACCATCGGCCTGCCGATCCTTCGCGGACGAGCGTTTACCGACGCGGATGGCACTGCGGGGGAGGGCAGCGCGATCGTCAACACACGATTTGCGCAGGTGCACTTTCCAAAAGAGGATCCGATCGGCCGGCGGATCGTGTTGAGCATCGATCTTGCGGGCGGTGCGCCGCCGACCGGCGGTATTCCGACATCCCTGACCGCGACCATCGTCGGCGTCGTGTCGAATGTGCGACAGGCGAACTTCGACGAGACGGAAACCGATCCGGTGGCCTACCTGCCGTATCGGATCGATCCGAGAGGATTCATGGTGCTGCTCGCGCGCAGCGAGGGGGATCCGGCGGCTGTGATTTCAGTCCTCCGCGAGGAAGTGCGCGCGGTCGATCCTGATTTGCCCCTGTTCAACATTCGGTCGATGGAGGAAAACCTCGCGCGGCAGCGATGGCCATTCCGTGTCTTCGGCACGATGTTCGGGACTTTTGCTTTCATCGCCCTCATGCTCTCGGCAGTCGGCTTGTACGCGGTGACGGCGTATTCCGTGACACAGCGCACTCAGGAAATCGGCGTGAGGATGGCGCTCGGCGCCGCCTCGACGCATGTGATGTGGCTGTTCCTGCGGCGCGCGCTCTTTCATCTGAGCATCGGCTTGACGCTCGGCATCGCCGCCGCATTTGGTATCGGCAAGATCTTCGAGAGCAGCGACCTGCTCGTTCGAATGAGCGGACGAGATCCGCTCACGCTCGTGTCGATCGCCGCGCTGCTGGCCATTGTGGCGCTGACCGCGTGCCTCTGGCCTGCACGCAAGGCGACGCGGCTCGATCCGCTGGTCGCGCTGCGTCGGGAGTGACGCTTCTCGTTCTATCTCGCGCTGCGTGCCACGGCGAGACCGGGAGTGATCCCACCATCTTGCCTATCCGGACGTTTCCAGCCACCCATGCACACACGGCTGCGGCGCTGACCATCTTCGGGACGGCGCAATCGTCAGAGTGCTCTCATCGGTTGGCTCTGTCTTGCTACTCTTGTCCAGTCCATGCGCCCATCAGCCGACTGGCCGACTCTGTTCGTCCCGAAACACCGCGGTACCTCCATCGTCGATCGCGCGACCACGGGGTTTCCGCCAGACCTGCTGAATCGCGCCGCCACTCGCCTGCAGATTCTCGCGTGGCTCTACGCTTTCACATTCTTCATGGCGGCGTTCTTTCCGTCGCTCCTCACTCCCAGCAGACGGCGGACCCTCTTCGAGCACGCGGTGAACTGGGCGCCGGGAGTCATTTCAATCACGGTGGCGCTGTCGGTGGCGCTGGCCATCCGCCTGGCCAAGTTGCGGCCTGCGGCGGTCACGTTTCTCGCGCTGGTGTTCGAAGTGGTCAGCAGCTCTGGCATCGCGGCAGCCGAGTTTCTCCAGCCACGGGGACTGAACGTCGGTCCGTCCTGGATCGGTCTGTCCTGGGTCTCAGTGTGGGTGTTGCTCTTCAATGTGGCCGTGCCGACCGTGCCTCGCTACGCCGTGATCGCTGCGGTTGTCTCTGTCACGTCGGTTCCGGCAATGGTGCTGCTGTCGATCTCGGTGTTCCCGCCGGTGCCGCGGCCAGACGGCTTGATGATCTTCTGGGCGTTTGGGTTCCCGTACATGCTGGTCGTGATCATGGCCTATGTCGGCGCTCGTGTCGTCTACAGCTTGGGCACCGAGGTTACGCGCGCTCGCGAGCTGGGAAGCTACCGGCTCGAGGATCGATTGGGTGAAGGGGGCATGGGCGAAGTCTGGAGGGCGAGCCACCGCCTGCTCGCGCGGCCGGCGGCGATCAAACTGATCCGCTCGTCAGCGCCAGGAATGGCCGCCGACTACTTGGACGACATACGGCAACGATTCGAGCGGGAAGCGCAGGTGATCGCACAACTCCGATCGCCCCACACCGTGACGCTGTTCGACTTCGGCATCGCTGAGGACGGCTCGTTCTATTACGTGATGGAACTGCTCGACGGGCTCGATGCCGATGCACTGATCAAACGCTTCGGCCCGATACCCGCCGAACGGGTCGTCTACATTCTCAAACAGATGTGCCATTCGCTGTCCGAGGCACAATCGTGCGGCCTCGTGCATCGCGACATCAAGCCCGCAAACATCTTCCTGTCCCGGTATGGGGAGGATCACGACTTCGTGAAAGTCCTCGACTTCGGGCTCGCGAAGGTCGTGCATGAAACGTCGTCGGAGACCCGGGCAGCCATCACCGTCCGCAACGTGATCCAGGGTACGCCCGCGTTCATCGCACCGGAACAAGTATTGGGCGGCGCAGATGTGGACGCACGTGCCGACATCTACTCGACTGGCTGCGTGGCCTATTGGCTGCTGACCGGTCAGCTCGTGTTCACCGCCGACACGGCGATGAAGACGCTGCTGGCGCATGCGCATACGACGCCGGAACCGCCGTCCTCGAGAACCACGATCGCGATTCCACCGGCCCTCGATGCGCTGGTGCTCTCGTGCCTCGCCAAAGATCGCGAACATCGGCCGAAGTCGGCCCGGGATCTGCTCCAGCGACTCGACGCGATCGCACTCCAGCAACCCTGGACTGACGCGCGCGCCCGAGAGTGGTGGACCGTGCATCTGCCACGCTAGTCCCCTGGAACCGTGATGACTTGCACAAGTCCCGGAGCGCGGCGCCCGCATGGCAAGGCGCGAAGAGCGAGTTTATTGGGCATAAGTGAGCGATGAGCAACGCAGCCAGGCGGGGATGCCCCGCCCGGGAATTGTGTGAGTCATCACGGTTCCAGGGGACTAGCCGGTCGGACGACGTTCCGCGAGACGAAGCCATTCGACCGGCGCGACGCGCCGGCGATCCTCGACAAGCTTGACGACAACGTCGAGTGGGAAACGCAGGCTCAAGTCTCCGGTGTGCCGTGGTTTCAGTCGAGCCCGCGGCAAAGCTACGACAACTCAGCGCCGCTTCGATACCCGACGAGCCGCCCTCGTCCGCGAGTCGCGCTTCGACGGCTTGCCCGACCTTGACGATCCCGTTCCTACGACTGGAACAAGCGACTGATACAGCGCTTCGAACATGTCGGTGCCCGAACGCAGCAGCGCCTCGTCGTCGTGTTGAGCCTGTCGAAATCCCTCGACAAGGCGCCCGATCGTCGCCGTCTCCGGCTCGCCGTACGTCGTTGCTTTCAAGTCGAGGTCGTGCACGATCCGACCGATGTGTCGAACGGCCGGATCGTTGATGCGGAAGCGCTCGCAGAACGTTTCGAACGTGCAGTGGGTTCCATGGTGGCCGAATTCCGCTTCGAACGTGTCGAACGGGATCGCGTTCGGCGTTTTCGCGGGATCGGCAAAGACGAACGTGGCGTCGGGGTCGATGAAGCGCCGAATCAGCCAGGCTGACGACATGCGGTCGACGCCAGGCCTCGGCCGCGTCAGCCAGACCTTGCCGCGATAGTCTGCGATGTCTGCGCGCGCATTCGTGGATGCCATCGTGCGTGTCTTCCCTGTACGCTGGTCGAGCGTGATCAACAGCGCTTCGACCTCCTCACGCTCTGGCGCGACGAAGAAGTCGCGCCGCACCGTCTCTTCGAACCGTTCGTGCAGCCGCCGCAGCCCTTGCGTGAGCGCTCGGCGCGTGGTGCGCGCGTTTCCCGCGGACGCTTTCTTGAGCATCTGTGATGCGGCGGCTGCGAGCGCCTGGAAGTCCCGGCTACGGGTGGCACGAAACGCACGCACGATTTCGTCCGTTGTCGCCTGATCCGGCGCGCGCGCGCCGAGCACCATCGCCTCGCCGCCACTGGCGACGATTTCGCGCTTGATCCATTCGAAGTCCTCGCGGGACTCCGGGGAGTGAGGCAGCGCGTACCCGGAGTTCTTCAGTAAAACCGCACCGATCCGCTGCAGCCTCCGCCAGGCTTGCACACGCGCGTGCGTGTGTTTGGCCGGAAGGAAGAACAGGAGCAGCAGCCACTCGGTACCTCGCTCCACGGGTGTCGTAACAGACATAACTTGTTGACGTAATATTCATAACATAGTTAATATCCACCGGATGCGATTTCTTCGTTACTGGCGCGGGCACCTGTTCCTTGCGCTCACCGTCGTCCTGACCGCTGCGCTCGGGGTTGCCGCGCGACGGCCGTGTACGCCGTGGTCGACGCGGTAATTGTCCGAGCCCTTCCCGTTTACGATCCGGCGCAGCTGGTCTGGATGTGGAATGCGCGGGTCGAGCGGGACCGCGCGCCGTTCTCCGCGCTCGATTTGGCTGACGCGAGTCGACGAGGCGCGTGGCGATCATCAGCCGCGCGTTCGCGGAACGGCACTGGCCGCAGGGGTCGCCGATCGGCGGACACGTGATCGTGGGATCGGATCAGAATGAGTTCGGTGGATCGGCGGTTATCAAGCGCTGGGCGGCGATCTGTGCGCCGTCGCTGCGCATCGCTTTGGCAAGGGATTGCGCACGGGCAGCCACATCGGCCAGCAGAGTGCGCTCGAGAGCGCTCCTCAGCGAGTTGGTAGTTGGTGTGCCGGGTGCGTGCGCGGTTCCGATGCCAAGGTGGTGGATTCGTTGTGCCCAGTAGTGCTGGTCGTACATCTGGGGGATGACGACTTGAGGCGTGCCGGCGAGCGCCGCTGTGGTTGTGGTGCCCGCGCCGCCGTGGTGGACGACGGCTGCGACGCGTTTGAACAGCGCCTGCTGGTTGACCTCGCCGATGACCAGGCAGTTAGGTTCATTGTCCGCGAGCGACAGGTCGGCCCACCCACGGGACACGATCGCACGGCGCCCGAGTGCGCGTGCCGTTTGGACCATCACCTGGCTGATGTCTTGCGGCGCGCGCATGCTGCCCAAGCCGAAGTAGACGGGCGGTTCGCCGGTCTGGAGGAAGGTCTCCAGCTCCGGGGCGAGTGGACGGTCATCCGGCAGGATCCAGGCGCCCGTCTGAAACACCGCCTGGTCTCCGGGATCGGGCCAGGGCGCCAACATCGGGTCGGCGGCCAGCCAGGGCCGGTCGGTGAAGATGTGGCTGCGTACGTCGCTGACCGGGGGCAGGCCGAGCGATGCCCGTTGGGAGTTGAGGATGGCACTCCACGAGTCGTTCCAGCGTCGTGCGTCCTGCGCCCAGAGCTCGCCGTTGTTGGCCGTTGCGGGGGCCGGTGTCTCTCCCAGCATGCGCAATGGAATTGGCGCATGGTGTGGCGATGGGAGAACCGTCGGGCAGTAGGCGGCGAAGATGTACGCGATCCCCGTCCGCTCCGCCACCGAGTGAGCAGCGATCTGCAGGGCCGTCGCTCCCACGACGACGTCGCAGCCTCGTGCTGCCGCCGCGATCGTCTCAAACTGGGAGGCGACCGTGGCTTCCCTCATCCGACGCAGCTGCTCGGGCGGGAGTGAAGCCGGCGCGGCCGGTAGGCTGGCGGCCGCTTTGCGCACCTCCGGGCCGATCGATGTGACGGGGAGGTCGAGGCCATCGATCCAGTCTTTGAAGTCGGGCGGCACGCACAGCCGGACCTCCTGACCGAGCGCCTTCAGCTCCACCGCCAGCGCGACCAGCGGCTGGACATCACCCCGTGATCCAATTGTCGACAGCAGTACGCGCATCGGAGTAGGTAATCAGACGTTCATCGATGAAATGACTTCGTACCGACGGTCCGTTTTCCTGACGATCGCATCTGCAACGATTCTCTGTCCGCGCGCTCCCGCAGCTGACTCTTAATTCTTTCATTGACATTGCGACCTCGGCGATGCTACCGTCAACCACGAACTCTTAAATTATTAAGAGTTATGCTCGCGATGGCGAACAGGTCGTGTCGGTCGTCCGATGCGTTCATCTTCAGAGTGGTGGCGCAGGTCCTGCTGCCTTTACTCGCCGCGGGTCGGGTGCTCTCCGCGGCGCAGTCGACCACACAGGACGAACCGCGAGCATTCCTTTCCGCTGCCGTGAACCTCACGAATGACGAGATCTCGCGAATCGCCGCCGGCCACGTGTTTGCCCGCACCATCGACGCGAGCGACAAGCGCGAGGTCGCAACCGTCGGCATCGTCCGCATCGCGATCACACCGGCATTCTACGTGGAGCGCCTCCTGGACATCGCGAACTTCAAACGCGACGACGCGGTCCTCCAGATCGGAACTTTCGGGAATCCACCCGATGCCAGAGACGTTGCGGCGCTCACTCTCGACGATTCGGATATCCGGAGCCTTCGCGGATGCCGCGTGGGGAACTGTGGTGTCCAGTTGTCTGCCGAAGCGATCCAACGATTCCGGCGCGATGTCGATTGGAACCGGGCGGACGCGCCGCGGCAGGCGAACGCCCTCATGCGCGAAATGCTCGTCGAGTACGTCGCCAAGTACCGCAAGTCCGGGGTCGCGGCCTATATGTCGTACGCAGATCAATCCGAACCCATAGACCTCGCGCGCGAATTCGTTGCGCTCGCCGACTCAGATTCCGGCGGCTTGCGCTGGTTCCCCAATCTGCATCGTCACCTGTTCGATTACCCGGTCAACGAGAAAGCGGACTTCACCGATCTGCTGTATTGGTCGAAGGAAAGGATCGCTCACAAGGGTGTGGTGAGCGTCACGCATCTCGCGATCTCACGAACTGCAGGTGAGTCACCTGCGGAGTACGCCATCGCATCGAAGCATCTCTATGGCACCCACTATTTCGACGCTTCGCTGGGACTCACCATTCTCCTGCGCGACCGCTCGACGTCCGCATCCGCCATGTACCTCGTGTATGTGAATCGTTCCCGGCTCGACGTGTTCAACGGACTGTTCGGCAGCATCACACGAAAAATCGTGAGCTCGAGGGCCCGCTCGACCGTCTCAGACCAGCTCGCGCGCCTGCAGCGAACATTGGAGCGTCAGTTCGCGGACAGCCAGGCGCAATGAAGGAGCGGCTGACGGGGAACAGGCGTCGAGCCAAGCGGGGAGCCAACGCGTTCTTCTTCGGCAGCCCGGAGGGCGAATACCACGAAGCGCGATGAAGATGACGAGAATCTGTGATTTACGCGCTTGAAGTCAAAACGATGCGACCGTGATACTTGGCCGTAACTGATGAACGATCGCCGTGGTTTAGCGGCGTTATGTCACAACGTACGTCACAGTTCAACGGCAGGGACAAGTGCCACACTTTGCTCTTCCACTCTCATGCTGCCGGACGCTTCACTGGACGCCCTGCTTCTTCGCCAGGAAATACAGCGTCGTAAACGGCGTTCCTTCCTCCTCCAGGCTGAACCCGTGCTCTCGGAGCAGTGCGCGCCATGGTTCCGGATCCTGCGACGGGTGGTGTGCGAGCAGAGGTGAGACGAGCCATGTTCTCCAGTCGACGTGGATGATCATCAGCAGGAACTCGCCGCCCGGCTTGAGTACCCGCGCGACTTCGGCAATCGCCTTCGGGCGTTCGGCTCGCCGCAGATGATCGATCGCGTAGGAGCTGACCACGGCGTCGAACTCGCCGTCGCCGAACGGCAGCTCCCGCATGTCGCCAACGCGGGCGGCTGCGCGCTCGGCGACGCCGGCAATCCGCGCGTTCCGCATGAATCGCTCCGGTGTGTTCTCGTCGATGCCCCAGTAGCCGCTGTAGATGTCGACGCCCACCGCGGTGGTGTGCGGCCTGGCGAGGAGCACGCCAATGGCCGCGCGCCCTGAGCCGGCGCCGACATCGAGGATGTGTCCGGATCCGGATGTCAGGAAGCGCTCGCTTGGCAGCGGCATCGGGCGATTGAGCATCGCGTTGAGGATCACGACCGCCGCGGCGGCCCACACGGCCACGACGGCCGTCGGGATGATCACCCAGCGCGACCAGGACCGCCACACGGCAACCGCTGCGACACCGCCCGCAAGGATCAGCGGGACGACCATCGCGTAGCGCACTGACCAGCTATACCCGAAATCGTAGGTGAGGAAATCGAACATGCCGGAACGATACCATTTGCGCCTGAACCGGTCCTGAACGGTACTCCGTTACTATTTTCCGAGCAATTTGCCGCGTTCGAAAATTTGTGTGGCGCTTTTGTGGCCACGCGTCGGTGCTCACGGCGAGCGATGGCAACGAGGCGTAGAATCTGATCGTGGAACGCCTCACGCGCGATCGCATCACCGACATTCTGCGAGAGCTTCCTGCGGACGCAACTCTCGATGACGCGATCGAGAAGCTCGTGTGGTCAGATCGAGATCGTAAGCAGCCTGCAGATTCATCCAGAAGTATACTTGGTCGTCAGCTTCACCCCCCGCACGTACGGGTCGACGTGACCGGATACTGCGCACTCGCGTGCGGGGTCCGGCTGTGATGCCGTCGCACCCGCGTGTCTCACATCTTCAGACTCGAGATTCGCAAGGCTGCGCGTCGCAGCGGTAGTCACGCCACGCTGCGTCGAACCTTTTGGATGGCTTCGAGCACCGAGTCGATCCATGGCTCGTCGGCAAGCAGCGCGTTGTGCGGCAGCCACAGCCCGTTTGCGCAGTAGTCCTCCGCATTCGGACAGTCGCGAACGATGTGCCGCTGCCGCTCGAACAGCGCGTTTCGATAGATAGGATAGGGGTATCCGAGACTCACGGGTACTCCCTCCGCCTGCAGGGCCTCCGCCAGGCGCTCGCGGTTCAGATCCTTCCAGCGTCCGCCGTCCACTCGCATCGTAAACAGGTGATAGCCGTGTGCCGACACCCGGCGATCCAGGGCCGCCGGCAAGACATCGACTCCATCCACAGCCGCCAATCCATCGCGCAAACGCCCGGCGCGAGCGGCACGGACGGCGACCTGTGCCGGCAGACGTTCGAGCTGACGGAGGATCAGCGTCGCCTGAAAGCCGGTCATTCGCGCGTTCGTCCCGAGGTTCACGTGCTCGTACCAGGCGCCGCCGGCGCGGCGCCCCTGATTCGCGATGCTGGCCGCGCGATCGGCCAGTTCCGGCGTACTGGTCACGAGGATTCCGCCTTCGCCTGCCGTCAGGTTCTTCGACGCCTGGAAGCTGAACGATCCGAACGCGCCGAAACTGCCGACAGGGCGTCCGCGCCAGCTCGCGCCCGGTGCATGCGCACAGTCCTCGATCAGAATCAGACGGCGTTGCTCGCAGAGATCGACGACGGCATCGAGATCGACGGGATGGCCGGCAAAATGCACCGCCATGATCGCGCGCGTGCGGGACGTGATCGCGCGCTCGGCGGCAGCTGGCGACAGATTCAAGGTGTCGGCCTCGACGTCAGCGAACACCGGCACAGCGCCCACGCGCAAGATTGCGGTGGCGGAGGCGACGAAGGTTATCGGCGGCACGATGACCTCGTCACCGGTGCCAATCCTCGCCGCGGCCAGCGCGATCTCCAGTGAGACCGTGCCGTTGGCCGTCGCGATACCGCGAGTTGTACCGTGGAGCTCAGAGAACCGCCGCTCGAGCTCGCCGACGACGGGATGGTAACCGCCCCAAATGCGACTCTCGAGAACGCTAAGCAGCGCGGCCCGATCGTCGTCGTCGACGATCGGCCAGGCAGGTGGCGGCTGCTCGACGGCCGGCCGGCCGCCGAAGATCGCCAACGCTTCGCGCGCTTCATGGTTTACGGTCTTCATTCCCAGATCTCCTCGAAGTAGACCGGGGGGCTTCGCCCCGCCGGCACCCCATCGCCGTCGCTCGCTGGGACCCCTGCGCCCCGCTCCGCTCCTTCGGGCGCGCCTTCGGCGCGCCTAATAGTTCATTCGCGGTCCACCCGGAACGCCTGATGGCTTGCCTCCGCGCGCGATCAGCCGGTCGAGAGCGAGCAGGTTGAGCATCAGGTGGCGTGGATGGTGATAGTGCTCGATTCTCTTGGGCCGCTTCCGGAATTCTGCGAAGTCCACCGTGCGATTGCCCGCGTAGATCCAGATGGGAGATCCATGCCTGGCCAGCGGGTAGGTCGCTTCGACGTAGTCGAGCGTCCGGTCGAACATGGCTTTCGCCCAGGCCTCGCCGGTGTGCTCGTAAACGAGGAGTGAACCGATCAGCACTTCTTCCTGCGCCCAGAGAACTTTGTCCAGCGTCCATGTGTTGTTGTCGACGTGCACCAGGTTGCGGAACACACCGCCGTACACGTTGTCCCACGCCACCTCGACGTGCCGCCGGAATCGCTCGCACAGCACGTCGAACAGCGCACCGTCGTTCCGCCGGAGCGCTTCCTGCATCAGCATCCAGTGCGTCTCGATGGCGTGCCCGGGGTAGACCAGCTGCTCGTACTCGTTGTTGGGTCTCGACAGATCGTGATTGAGCAACTCGTTGCTGAGGCGAAACCGCGGGTTGTAGTGATATCGAACCACGGCGTCGATGCATCTGTCCGCAACAGCCGCGAGCTCACGGTCGGCCTCCCGCGTCAGCATCTGCGTGATGACACGGATCAGGACCATCCAGACGCCCTGAATGCGGGCGCCCGGGTAGGGACGCGCCTCGGGTCCCAGATACGTCTGGCCGATTGCCGGCTCGTAGTCGTCGCGGTCGTAGCGCGCAACGCAGTCGAGGATCAATCGTTTCGCCGTTTCGCGGTGTTGACGCTCGCCCGTCGCCTGCGCGAGCTCCTGCAACCCTTCGGCAACGAAGAGCGCGCCGTAGATCGCGGTGTCCGGCAGGCTGAGCGCCTTGCCGTCGCGGCTGAATTGTCGAGGCCAGAGGCTGCCGTCGGCGGGTCGCGCACTGAGAATGAAGGCCGCGGACTTCCGCGCGACGTCGAGGAACCGCTGTTCGCGCGCGAGATGATTGTAGAGAAACGCGTAGATCCAGATTCCGCGGCCCTCGAACCAGCAATCCTTCGTGTCGCTCGCGCGCGCGCCGTCGTAGTCCGTGATGCACATGAAGCCGCCATATCGATGATCGATCACGAAGCGGTCCATGAACGGCAGGAAATCGTCGAACAGATACCTGCGATATCGATCGCGGATGGCATCAAGCGGCCGGGCCAGTGACGGCGGGTGCGGCGTCTGTTCTCGCCTCACGTCGAGACCTGCCCCGGCAAGGACCAGCGGCATACCGCAAAATGCTCGACGTGTCAGCGGCATGAGGATCGGACCCTCACTCGTCGCATAGCGAACTCGACAACGCTGTGATGCGGTTCACGTATGGTTCGAGGCTCGCCTCCAGCTCCCTATCACCCTCGTCCACGTTGGCGCTGCGCAGCACCCTCACGCGCAGGCCGCGCGCCGACGCGATCGCTGCCGCTTCGACGAGCACCGCGTTCACCAACGCGGCGCCACAGACCGTCGATGCGGGGCCGATCGGCCGATCGATCCCAGGGATTTCGACGAGTGCGTCACCCTCCGGAACGCCGGTGTCGAGGACGACGTCGGCCAGCTCGAATAGGCGCTTGCCGGAATGATGTCGAGAGGTTGCACTTCGCGAGTGCGCGAGGCTCGTAATCGCGATCACTTTCGCCGGGCGCGCGCGCATTTCCTGCGCCATCTCGATTGGCACGGCATTGCGTCCGGAGTTCGACGCGATGATCCCGACGTCGCCAGGCCTGATGACATGCCGCTCGAGAATCGAACGCGCGAGGCCATGCTCGCGCTCGGCGTGGGTGCTGGCGACGGCGCCGGCGAGCATCATCAGCCGGCGATCGCGGATCGGATTGACCGCAACCAGGCCGCCGGCGCGAAAGAACGCCTCCTCCGCCAGCAGATGCGAGTGGCCACACCCGAACGTGTGGACGAGGCCGTCGATGGCCAGCGTGTCGGCAACGAGCTCCGCTGCTCGACGGATCTGGCCAGACTGCTCTCGACGAATGCGAGTGACGAGTGCCAGCAGCGCGTCCAGATATTCGGCGAACGCCATCGCTCAGTGACCCTCCGCGGCAGCGGCCGACTGAAAAGCCACGACCGGCCAGCCGAGCGTGAGACGTCCCAGCAAATACGCGCCGATGATCGGCGCGAATCGTGGCCGCTCGACCCGCACGTCTGGGACGAGCCGATTCAGTTCGCTCACGAAGGCTTCACGCGCAACCACACATTCGGCCAACACCGAACCTTGATACGACACGAGCCGATCGTGATCGCGAAGCCCGAGGCGATCGATGGCGACCGCCACGCCTCGCGCCAGATCGGTTCCGGCGCGAACGAGAATACCGCGAGCAGTCCCGTCCCCAGCTTCAGCGACCGTTTCGACCATCGGAGCAAGTGCGGCGATGTCCGCGATCCCCATGCCCGCACCGTAGACGGCCTTCAGCATCTCGCGAAAATCACGCAGACCGAATCGATCCAGGAAAGCGCGTATGAGGCCGTTGGCGGGTTCAAGACCATCGTGAGCCCTCGCCGCCGCCGCGAGCGCCTGACGCGCGATCTCGTGGGCGCTTCCCTCGTTGCCAAATAGAGGGCCCCATCCACCGACCTTGATTCGCCTGCCGTCGGGACCGACTCCGAGCACGTTCGAACCGGTCCCGGCCAGCGCAACCACACCGGGCCGGCCACTCAATGCCGCGAGATGGGCGATGACGACATCTCCTTCGATGGCGATCACGGACGTTCCGACGTCGCCGATCAGTGTGCGACCCACTTCCGCACCGGCACCGTCGTAGTCGACGCCGGCGAGGCCAGCGGCCACGCACCGTACGGCTGATGGCGACAGCGCTCCATCCGTCAGCGCCGCATCCATGGCGGCGGACAGCCCCTGACGCGCGCGGCCATGATCAATCAGCAGGTGATTGGATGGCCCTCCTTCCCCACGTCCCAGGATCCGGCCATCGCGATCGAAGGCCACGCATCGCGTGTGGGTTCCGCCGCTGTCGAGTGCCAGGATGATTTCGTGAGCCATTGGTTCGCCGATCAGCTCTTGAGCCAGCGATCGAGCCAGTTATAGGCGCGGGCGGCGGCATGGTCGGGAAAGCTGTGGCCGCCCGAAAAGTAATACGCGTCGATCTGCTCGGCCGCACCATGAGCCTCGTAAATCGGCCGCACACGCCCCAGCGATCGCCGAACGCTCCAGCCGGCGTTCGGAAACACGAAGTCATCGTCCGAGGTGGAGAGCAGCAGAGGCCGCGGCGCGATGAGCGCGAGCATCATGTGCTGATCGAACGGGACCTCCACGACTTCCGAGTCTGGCATCGCACGATAGCGATCCATCGTGATGTGGGGGCTGCTCACATAGAAACCGAGCCGTGGCAGCAGCGCCGTCGCATGCGACCATCGAAACGTGTTGCCGTCCAGGCGGAAGGTGTCGTAGCCACAGCTGCTGACGCCGGCGCGGATGCGGCCGTCGAGTGCGATCGCCCACAAGGTGGTGATTCCACCGTGCGAGTGGCCAATCGAGCCGATTCTGTCCGCATCCACGACGTCGAGGGTCTGGAGGTAGTCGATGCCGCGCGAGAGATCCCACACCATCTTGCCGAGCAGCGACCACTCGCGCCGACGCCGGTAGAAAGGAATGGCGTCGCCGTAGTGACCGCTTGCCCCGTCGTGACGATCTCCGAAACACAGGGCGTCGTACGTCAGCGTGACGTATCCGCGTTCCGCGAGCCGCAGCGCCACGTGCAGCTCGCGATTCCCTGCCAATCCAGCCGGCTCCTTCTTGCCGGCTTGTGTCGTCTGATGTGGACAGAGCACCGCCGGCACACGGCCGCGAGGTTTCGACGGCAGCAGGACGTACGCGGCAATTCGCTCGCCAGGCTCGACGTCGTATTCGACCGTCCGGCGAACGATGTCGCCCTCGAGCGACTCATCGACCACCGTGGCGTTCAGCGCCGCCTTCTGGGCCGGCGGCTTACCGACAAACACGTCCAGGATCTTCCTTAAGAGCGACTGTCGCGTCGGCCAGGTGGTAAGTGTTAAAGAAGACGAGCGATCGGCGAGCTCGACGAGCTCTGCTCGCCCTGCCTGATCGCTCGAAACCGCCGGCCTGGCTTCGCCGGTCAGTCTTCGCCAGCGCTGCCAGCTCCAGTCCACGTAATCGAACTCACTTTTCGGCCGCGGACGCTGCGAGCTGAAGAACGGCGCAGCCGTCAGCGCGAGCCCAGGCACCTCCAGGAACTCTCGTCGGTTCATCGCGCCATCCCTGCGAACGCCGGCGATCCCTTCGACGTAACCATCCGCAGTTGGTGCCGGCCGGCTGGCAACTCGATCGTGACCCTTTGTTCCGCCGCATCAGTGCGAACACTGCGCGCGGCAAGGACGCGGCCGTCCAACTCTACGGTCGACGGCGCGCCGCCAACGGCAAGCGTCAACGCCGTCGCGTCACGCGCCGTGCATGTGACTGTCACGCCATCCGGCCGATATCGCGCGATGAGGGACACCGGCCGATCGGCTTGGACGAGGAGTCGGCCCGCCTCCGCCATGCTGGTCATGCGGTGGCCGCTGACCTGCACGAGAGTTGTGCCCTCGCGGGTGGTGCTCCAGGTGTCGGCATCGACGTTCCAGTCGCGAAAACGGGCAGCACCGACGGCCCCCCGCGCGCGAAAGAGCACCATGTCGCGGAGGTTTCCTCTCGGCGTTTCTATGCCTCTCCACGACCCGTCGTCCACCGTGGTGAATCGATCCGCGGCAGTGTTTGCCGCTTCGGGCGTCCGCGCCGCCACGAGTGCGACGAGGAATTCGCTCGCCGCAGCAGGCTTCGCGCTTCGGAGATCGAGATAAGCCGGCAGCGGGGGAACCGGCGCCGGCGTGCGCGTCGCAAACGTCGCGTATTGGAGCCGTCCGTCCCCGATGTTGAACGACGCACCGGGCAACAGCGATCGAACAGCGAGGGCAGCCTGCGATCCCGCATATGTCGCTTTCTCACCACTGGCGGTCAGCCCGGAGCGTTTCGCTACGTGCAGCCGCCAGTCGAACCGGGCCGGCTCACCCGATGCGACCATATCGTCGCGCACGAGCAGATAGCCGGGCTTCATGAACACCAGTTGCCTGGTGTAGTGCGACAGACGTCCCTTGTAGACCGATGCGAGATCGCTTGTCACAGCATCGTAGGTCTCACTGAGTACGACGTCGCTGATCCTCGGATACGCGGCGAGCGCTTTGAACTGCGCCGTGTCGGCGATGGCCTGACTCTCGGGATCGCCATCCACCAGCACGGTGTTGTGTCCCGCCGCCTGTGTGAAGAACGTGGCGTAGTAGGGATCCTTGTAGTAGTCGGACCATCCCGCCTCGGTGGCCAATGTCTCGCCGAACGCCCGGAACAGAAACGCACCCTGGTCGGCGTGGTTGTGATTGAAGGTGGGTCCTGCCCGGAACAGCACCAGGGGATCGTCCGGTCCCCAGCCGCCGCGGAACACGGCGTTGCCCTTGTCCGGAAAGAAACGCGATCCTGGCGATGGCGGCGGGGTCGGCGCGATCGCGTCATCGAAGAAAATGAAGTCTTCGATCGTCCGCGCCTCGAAGCGCGACGCGTACCAGCGCATCACCGGATCTTTCGATCGATAGACGACCCCGGCGATGCCGTGACCGGCGGGCGGGTGCGTATCGCCCATATCCAGCGATTCGGTGGGCGGAGTCGCCAGCATCGAGAGCGGATACGCGAGCGACTGGAGGACGTGGGTTCGCGACCAGTAATCGACACCGAACACGCGCTCGAGCGCGTGCAGCATCGGGCCCAGCGTCTCGAGATCGAACTCCTGATAACTGATGCCCTCGCCGTAGCTGCCGTCGGGAAGAAAGCTGGCACCGATGTGGCTCTCCATCTTGAGGAGCAAACCCAGAACGGCCGGCTCCAGCAGCGCCTGCTCGTCAGGTGTCGTGTCTCCCTCGATTGCGGCAGCGGCGATCAACGCCCCGCCAACGGTGTGGGCGATCCAATTACTGGTGTGCGCCATCACCCGGTTGTCGAGCACGTACTCGCGCCATGTCGGCAGAATCGATCGGTCGATGAGCGTCTTCCGGATGGAGCTGCGCTGCTCGGCGGAGAGCTGGTCGTAGAGGAGGTCGTAGCCGAGGGCGACGGCGGCGGCCAGCTGCCCTGCGGGATAGTAGGTGTGCTGCCCGTGTGCCTCGAACCACGGCGGCGCCCAGCGGCTCCAGCCCGCCACGTCGACCAGTGCCTCACGCGCGGACGCCGCCGCTGCGCTGTCTCCGTTCACGAAAGCGACGATCGCGTTGTCCGCAATGCGTTGGCGACCGCGGTTCAGGACGTCGAAGTAGCCGAGCAGAGATGGAAGCAGGTATTCGCGATCCAGCATCTCGAACACACGTCCGCCGTCGGCCAGCGAGCCGCTGTCGCGTGCGGCCTTGGCTCGTTGCTCGATCTGTGGCCACAGCTTCGCAAATCGCGCATGCCGCCTTCTCTCCGTCAACCGTGCCAGATCGGCCCTGGTGAAGTACAGCCGAGGGTGTGCTGCCGATGTCGCATGAACCATGAAGCGGAATGTCGTCTCGACGACGGCTCCGTCTGCGCTGTTGCCACTGACTTGGGCGATCCACGTTCCGGGAGGATCGTCGGCTTTCAGGACGAGCGCGGAATCGTTGGTCCAGCGACCATCGCCAGCCGTCCTATCCCCATGTGTCCCATCGTCATAGAGCGGTTTCGTCAGTCCGTTGGCTTCATGGCCTTGCGGAGCGAAGCGACTTTCGACACGATTCATCCGGACTGGGGCTGCGACTTCGACGGCGATCGTCGACCCTGCGCGATACCCCACAGTGGTCACCAGCTCCGGCCACGGGTTGTATTGGCGCACCACCGGGGCGATGACGGTGAACGCCGCGTGCCGCGAAGCGCTCAGACTGACGTCATCGAGGAGAAACCGATAGGTCACATCGGGCCTCGCCGCAGCGATGTTGGCGACGATGTAGACAGCCTGAAAGTCTTCTCTTGCAGACAGAGGCGATGCGTCACTTCGGAAATCGGCGCCGCGAAGTGCCACGTCAACCCATGATCCGATTGTTGCCGATTGCCGGGAGAGAAACAGACGCCCGGATGTGCCCGCCAGACCGGTCTCGATCGTTGCGGCGCTGCCAGGCGCTTCGAGGCGGTAGGAGTACGAAAGGCGTGCACCACGTTCCGCGATGAACGGGACGTGTTTGATGAAGCCGATTCGGAGCGGCCCCGCGGCCGTTGGCCGAACGACCCGCATGAGCGACCGGCCGCCGCGCGCGTCGTACATCGTCGTCGGCGTCAGCGAGGGTTCGTACCCGACATCCTGCGGCGGCGGGTAGCTCGCCCACTGGCCGAGGCTGTCACCCTGGAAGTCGTCACGCATCGTGAACGGCGCAGTGAGATTGCCCGCCTGCCGACTGGCCGCCGGCGGCTGCGGCATCGCGGGTGCCGCTAACGCAACTCCGAGGATCAAGAACGGTTTCATTTACCGGCAAAAGCCTTTTCGAGACCAGGCCAGAGTTTTTCGCGGGTGATGCTGCTCGCGGCAAACACCGCGATCCCGTCAGGATGCGCGCGGCGGGCGGCTTCGATCGCCAGGGCCAATTTCTCCGGCGGACAGAAACCGGCTGGCAAATCAGCGCGCAGCGCCGCCACAGACTTGGCCAGTTCGTCGAGCACCGCTGGCGCGCGGGCGTCGTCGGCCTTGCCGACGGCCGCGACGAGCGTGGCGAGTGCCTTGCCGCGATTCGGATCGAGGCTCGACAACCGCTTCTGCAGGTGGTCGTGTGCGTCGTTCAACTGTTGCACGGCGGTTACGCGCGCAGCGCCGGTATCCGCCGCCGCATCCTTCAACACATACACGGCTGCGTTCAACTGCCGGTTCGCTGCGGCAATCTGATCGCCCGCCTGCTGCAGATCCTTGAGGACGTCGATCGAATTGGTCATGTCATCGAACGGCTTCAGCTCCTCGCGATACAGGTACGTCGTCGCGATTCCCGCTTCGAGCGGCCGCCCTTTGCTAATCCACTCGAGCTGCCGGCGCGTCGTCTCTTCCAGGTGATCGAGGTAGGCTTCGAAGCTGCCGGCGAAATGACTGCGATAGGTCATCGGCGTGTAGACGTCGATCGATTGATTCCAGCGGTCCCACTGCTGGCCGAGAAAGCGCCCGCTTTGAACCGGATTCCTGAAGACCGCAGCCGAGAGCTCGACCCTCGGATTGACCGCCTTGACCCGTTCGTGCGCTTCACGGACGAACCGCGCGATTTGTGCGATGCGATAGTCGTAGAAGAAGTAGCGAACGTCGGGTGACCCGCCGGGAATCGTCCGTCCGTTGAGCAGGAAGTCCGCACGCTCCCGACGGTCGCGCTCGTTCCAGTCTGCCGGCAACATCGTCGGATCAGTCCACCAGTTCGCTTCGATACGTTCCTGCCGTGGATCGACGCTGTAGCGCTCGCCGGCGCGAGTTTCGTACGCCAGCATCGCGTAGCGCGGAATGTTCTTCAGGCAGTAGTCACAGAAGCAGAAGCTGTCGGGGGCGACGTCGCCCGGATATCGAACGTAGTCGTGATGGATGCCGTCAACGGGATACGAGCGGACGATCTCTTCGATCATTGGCAGCAGCCACTGGTCCGTGTAGCCTGGCCGTCGCGCCGGACACATCCAGAGATAGGGATAGGGACGACGCCTCGGTCCGAGAGTTTCGGTGGTTGTGGCTCCGCCCGCCGGGTTGATTGCGGCCCACTCTGGGTGCGTGCGAATCGCGGCACCATTGGCGCCTTCGACGAAATCACACAACCAGGCGTGGACTTTGATGCCGACACGGTGCGCCTCTTTCGTCAGTTCGCGGAGCATATCGAAAGACTCGTAGCCTTTGACCACCGATTGCGGAAACTTCCGACTGGTCCAATAGATCTCCCCAGACATCCCCTTGACGAGGACGATGATCGTTTCGATGTGCGCGCGGCGCGCACGCTCGACGAACGCCTGGACGCTTTGCTGCGTCGTTCCGATGTCGGGCGGATGCACCCACAACGAGTGCCGTTCCGCCGACACCGACTGTTCCGGCGGCGTCCTCACGAACCCGTGCCCCGACACGACGGCAATCAACATGAGGGCGGCGACCAGGCTTGCCTCACCGCGGATCGATCGTGTGCGCCATCGCTCCGTCATTACGTCTCCTCTCGCCGAAACACCGGTTGGGCCTGAAGTTCCCGGAACACTCCACGCTGTGCCCAACGCCGCATGAAGAGTCCCCCGCCCACGATCAGCACCACGCCGCTGACAGCGAACAGCGTCCACTGCCGGCCGATGGAGCTGACAACGACGATGATGCTCGCCGCCGCAAACGCGACCCCAAGGACACAGTCGACGAGATCCGCGGCCGTCTCGCGGCGAATGGCAAGCCGGGCGTCGTTCGACAACCCTTCCACGACAGGACCCCACAGGCCGGGCGGCCGGCAGCGGCGGTGAAATTCGCGCAACGTCTCGATCGGCTCCGGCCTCGTCGCCAGGCTGACGATGATGCTCGCCGCCGCGCCGAGCGCGAAGAGGAGCAGGAAGCCTTCCCAGAACGCGTAATTCCGCTCGTCAGAAAATCCCAGTGGGAACCAGACGATGTAGCTCAGGGGCAGGCCGACGATCAGGGCGGCCGCTTCACCGTAGATGTTGAGCCGCCACCAGAAGAAACGCAGCCACGAGAGCGGAAGGATGAAGGCGAAGACAACCGAATTGATGAACAGGAACCAGGCGCGAAGCCCGTGAACGAAGAAGTAGGCGACCAGCATCGACAGCGCGAACAGAAGCAACGAACCGAACCGCCCGACCCAGACGTAGTGCCGCTCGGAATGCGCGCGCTTTCTTAGAGGCCTGTAGAGATCGTTCACGATGTACGAGGCGCCCCAATTCATTTCGGTGCTGATCGTCGACATGTAGGCGGCCAGCACACCTGCGACGAGCCCGCCGAGCAGACCAGCAGGTGCGTACGTGCGCACCAGACGCGCCCACGCTTCACCAGGTTCAGCGAGCAATCCTGGCGGGTAGAGCGCCGCTGCCGCCAATCCGAAGAACAGGAATGGTACGACCCGCACGATCAAAGTAAGGATGGTGTTGAAGAGTTGTCCGACTTGCGCGTGGAACTCGTTCCGCGCGGCCATGAAGCGCTGCGCGGTGAACCCTTCGCCGCCGGTCGGTGACGCCGCGAAGAATAGCCCCTGCACCACGAACGCCGCAATCGTCAACGCGTCGAGCCCTGGCGCCGGCAACCGGAGATTGAAGAAGCCTTCGCCTCGCGAAGCGAGCACCGTCTGGTGGATGGTGTCCATGCCGCCGGCGTGGGCGATGACCATCGGCACGAGGATGATGTTGCCGAGGAGAAAGATGCCGAACTGTAAGGCATCGGTGTACGCAACGCCGTAAAGACCTGACGTCGTCGTGTAGGCAGCGGTGATGACGCCTGCGATCAACATCAACTCGAGCGGCTCCCAACCGAGAATTGGTCCCAGCGCAGCGCCGAGCCAGCCCGAGACGTATCCCATGAGCACCACGATGAACCCGAAACTCATGAACCCGGCGTAGACGACGCGGTAGGTTGCGGCAAAACGCCCGCTGTAGCGAACGGCGAGCAGTTCTGCCGACGTCACGGTGCCGAGCCGCCGCCAGTACTTCGACCACAGCACCGCGCCGAGCGGCATCCAGATCACGTATGGAATCCACCACACGGCGTTACCGAGTAGTCCGCCTTGATACGTCAGCATCGTCACAGCCGGCGCGAGGCCGGCGTCGGTGTAGGTGGCGACCGCCGAGAGAGCAATCACCCACCACGGCAGATCCCGGCCTGACACGAAGTAGTCGACCACGCTCCGGCTGGCGCGGCGCGTGAAGTACAGGCCGATCGCCAGCATGAAGATGAAGTAGGCTGCGACCACGGCCCAATCGATGGCCGTCACGGACGCTGCCTGACGCGGTTGCTCAGACGTCCAATGCGATCGATCTCACAGACGACCTCGTCTCCATCGCCGAGCGTGGCTGTTCCGCCGACACCGGCGCCAGCAGGCGTTCCGGTCGAGATGATGTCGCCCGCTTCCAGCGTCATGATCGAAGAGGCCGACGCAACAATCTCCGGGATGCGGAAGACCATCTCGGCCGTAGTGCCCTCTTGTCGCAGCGCGCCATTGACCCACAGGCGAATGCCCAACGCGTGTGGATCGGGTATTTCGTCCGCGGTGATGACCCACGGCCCGCACGGCGCAAAGCCGTCGAACCACTTCCCCGCAAGCCAGTCGAAGAACTGATCGTTTTCGCGAACCCGCCGGCCTTGCATCCGTGAATGAAGACCGCGCTCGGAGATGTCATTGAGCACCGTGTAGCCGAACACGTGCTGCATGGCCGATGATGCGGGGATATGGCGTCCCGGACGTCCGATTACCACCGCGAGCTCCACTTCCCACCCCACGGAGACGTTTTCGGTGGTAAGCGGGACTTCGTCATGCGGCCCCGTCAACGTCGACGAAGGCTTCAGGAAGAACTGAGGCGTCACCAAGTCGGCTTCGACCGGCGCCTGATACCCGCTCTCGACAATGTGTTTTCGGTAATTGCCTGCGAGACACAACAGCTTCCCGGGCCGGAGGAGCGGCGGCAGCAGACGCACGTCGTCGAGACGAAGCTTTCTTCCGTCGTCCCGGGCATCGGACATCAGCAAGCGTTCGAGAGATTGGCGTGTCGATTCGCCGCCCGCTACGATCGGCATCAGATCGGACCGATCGCCGTTTTTGTCCGACACTTCGATGATCAGACCTGGATCGCCATCGATTACCACGCCGATCCGAGTCACACCGTTGATCTCGAATGTCGCCAACCGCATGCTTGTCTCGCCTTACTCAACAGAGACGGCGATCGCGGGACTGTGTGTCAGCCTTCGGTGCAGCAGCCACAGGCCGGCGGCAAGAACGGCCAGCGCGAAACCGGCCGCCACGTTGATCGCACGGCCGTCACCGTCCGGCTGCACGGCCGCCGCCGCCCACAGCAACAGGCCCGTGCCGAACGTTACCGCGGCGATGAGCGA
>JBKPCD010000039.1:0-33423 GCA_046727175.1 Acidobacteriota bacterium
GACAGGAACAGTATGCAGAGAACACTCAGAACACGCATGCGACCCTCCATTCTGTACCGTACGCCCTGGAACGATTCCAGGGTCAAGGGGACGCTGGCTTGCGAGCGGGCGGCGTCGATCGTGGTCACCATCCATCCGAACGAGACATGGCAGAGCGTTTCGTTCGGATGTTTTCGAGAAGTGCATTAGATTTTGTGGCGGCTTCGGACATTCTCGAAACGGGTCGTACCCATCGATCAACCGCACGTCATGCCAGGAACAACAGGACGCCAGGGCGCCATCGCCGGTATTTCTGGCCTGCTCACAGGAATCGCTGCAGGGTTCATCGGAGTTGGTGGCGGTGAGTTTCGCATTCCAGTCCTCGTCAATCTTCTAAAGTTTTCGCTGAAAACGGCAGGCGGCGTAAATCTCGTCGTCGGACTGTTCACCGTCGCATTGGGCGTGGTCCGTCGCGGGGGGCAACAGTCGCTGACGCCGGACGCTCTTGTGCTCGCAGCGATCATGGGCGTGGTGTCGCTGGCGGGTGCGGCAATAGGCGTCGTCGGGCGAGAGAAGATGTCGGTCCGGCCGCTCAGAATTGCCGTCTGCGTGTACCTGATCGGAGTGGGCACATGGATGCTGTACGAATCCATCGCGCATGCGGAGCACGTACTCATCGAGCCGACTGGCATCGGCCGCTGGACGCTGGCGGCCGTAATGGCGTTCATCATCGCGGTGATCAGCGGCGTCTTGGGTGTTGCCGGTGGCGAAATGCGGATTCCTGTGCTGCTGTATCTGTTTGGGATTCCGATTGTCGAGGCGGGCACGCTCAGTCTGGCGGTATCCGTTCCCACCGTCGCCGCCGGCGCCCTCATCGACCGCCGAATGGGCGGCATTCCGAATTCCGTCCTGCAGATTGCCGTCGTCATGGGGCTCGCGTCAGCGGTCGGCGTGCTCATGGGCGCTGCGTTGGTACCGTATGCGGATCGCGGCACCATCAAGGGCGCACTCGGCCTTGTTGTGTTGCTGGCGACAGTCCGTCTTGCCGTAAGCCCGGCGCACTGAAGGAGCCGCTCGGTCCGGGCGCCACGTCTCGCCCCGAGAAAGAGTCCGACTGTGAGAATCAGAACAGTTGGTTGAAGACATTTCAACGACGAAAACGCTGGAGCCACATTGGCTTTGCAGTAATCGGGCATTTCCGCGTGCAAGATTTCGAGGGAATGCGAAAAATGTGACGCGGGACTGAAGCAAAGGCTGCCGCCGGCGGCGCGTTTGAACACTCCGACCAATCAACCATTGATTCTAAGGACGCGAGAAATGTCCGAGTCGAAGGAGCACGTCCTGGAATCCCGACTACAGGATCATCCCCGACACCTTGAGTGTGCCCTTCCTCAGCGCCTGCCGCTTCATGATGTAGAAGATCACCGGCGTGATGATGAGGACGTGGATGGTGGAAGTGACCATGCCGCCGATAATCGGTGCCGCGATCGGTTTCATGATGTCCGCGCCGACGCCCGTGCTCCAGAGAATCGGCACGAGTCCGGCCATGACCACACTGACGGTCATCAGCTTCGGCCTAAGGCGGAGAACCGAGCCGGCAATCGTCGCCTCGCGGACATCTTCCTCCGTCAGAGTCCCGCCTTGCCGGAGCCGCTTGTCGAGCGCTTCGTGCAGGTAGACCACCATGACGACACCGGTCTGTACCGCGACGCCGTACAAGGCGATGTACCCCACCCAGACCGCGACCGAGAAGTTGTACCCGAGCAGCCACTGCAGGATGACTCCACCGGTCATCGCGTACACCACGGAGAGCATTACGATCGTCGCTTCGGAAACCGAATGAAACGTCATGTAGAGCAACATGAAGATGATGAAGAACACCAGTGGGATGAGAATCTTCAGCCGTTCGCGGGCACGCACCTGGAATTCGTACTGGCCGGTCCACACAAGTGTGTAGCCGGCGGGGAGCTTGAGGCCTAGCGCAATCGCCTGTTTCGCCCGATCGACGTAGCCGCCAATGTCGCTTGTCGCCGTATCGACGTACACGTAGCCGGCGAGTTGACCATCTTCGTCGCGGATCATCGCTGGCCCCGGCGTGAGCGTAATCTCCGCGAGTTGGCCAAGCGGAATCTGCGCTCCCGTTGCGGTCTTCACTAGCACGCGCTGCAGGTCCGGGATGTTGTCACGAAATTCACGCGCGTACCGGACGTTCACCGGATATCGCTCGCGACCTTCGATCGTCCGCGTGATGTTCTGGCCGCCAATCGCCGATTCGATGACGTCCTGCACGTCGCGCACCATCAGGCCGTAGCGCGCGATGGCCTCCCGATCGATCCGAATATCCGTGAAGTAGCCCTGCGCGACCCGCTCGGCGTACACGCTCCGCGTCCCGGGAATACTCTGCAGAATCTGCTCGATTTCGGTCCCGATCCGCTGAATCTCATTCAGATCAGAGCCCATGATCTTGATCCCGACCGGAGTCTTGATGCCCGTGAGGAGCATGTCCAGGCGATTCCGAATCGGCTGTGTCCACACATTCGGGAAGCCTGGAAACTGCAACTGCGCGTCCATGTCGGCCTGCAGCTGCTCGAGCGTCATGCCCGGGCGCCACTGCTCGCGCGGTTTGAGCGTCACCGTCGTGTTCACCATTCCCATCGGTGTGTTGTCCGTTGGCGTTGTCCCGCGACCCACGGACCCAAAGACAGTCTGCACCTCCGGGAATTGGCGCAGCATCCTGTCCTGGACCTGAAGGATGCGCGTCGCTTCGGTGATCGAGAGGCCAGGCGGCGACGTCGGCATGTAGAGTTGCGATCCTTCGTAGAGTGGTGGCATGAATTCGCTACCGATCATGAACAGCAACGGGATGGTCAGCGGCACGACCGCGAAGTTCACGAGCAGCGCGGTCCATTTGAACCGGAGTGCTGACCGAATAATGGGCTCGTAGATCCAGGCAAAGAAGTGCGAAATCGGATTCTGCGACTCTGGTTTCAGCCGTTTACCGCGGATGAAGATGATCATCAGCACGGGCACCAACGTGATGGAGAGAATCGAGGCCGCGAGCATGGCGAACGTTTTCGTAAACGCGAGCGGCCGGAACATGCGGCCTTCCTGCGCTTCGAGCAGGAAGACCGGCACGAACGAGATGATGATGATCGCGAGCGAGAAGAAGATGGCGCGCCCGACCTGCTTGGCCGCGCGCAGGATGGCATGGGGCTGGTTGGCATAAGCGATCGAGCCGTCGACCTCACCGCCGGCTGAAGGTTCATCCACGGACGCCTCGGGCTCCGAGACATGACGATACGCGTTCTCGACCATCACGATGGACGCGTCGACAAGCACACCGATGGCGAGCGCCAAGCCACCGAGCGACATGATGTTCGACGTGACGCCGAGGTAGTACATCGGAATGAACGAGGCGCGGACTGCGATCGGCAGGGCCAATATTGGAATCAGTGCCGATCGAAAATGAAACAAAAAGATGATGATGACGATCGAGACGACGATCGCCTCTTCGATCAACGTACGACGGAGCGTGTTGATCGATTCGCCAATAAGCCAGGAACGATCGTAGGTAGGCACGATTTTCATGCCGGCGGGCATCGAGTGCTGGACTTCCTGGAGCTTAGCCTTCACCTGGTCGATGACACGTAGGGCGTTCTCGCCGAAGCGCATGACCACGATCCCGCCGACGACCTCGCCTTTGCCGTCCAATTCCGCGACGCCGCGACGAATATCGGGCCCGAGTCGGACGTTCGCTACGTCGCCGACACGAATCGGCGTGCCGCGCGCGTCGGCACCGAGCGACACGCGCTCGATGTCGGCGACCGATGTCAGATAGCCGCGCCCTCGGACCATGTACTCGCGACCGGCGAATTCGAGCAGCCGACCCTCGACGTCGTTGTTGCTCATCTTGATCGCATCGATCACTTGTTTCACGCCGAGGTTGTACGCCGCCAGCTTGTTCGGATCGAGATTCACCTGGTACTGCTTGACGAATCCGCCGATACTCGCGACCTCGGCCACACCTCGGACCGACGCGAGCCAGTAGCGGAGATGCCAATCCTGGAAGCTGCGGAGCTCGGCGAGATTGTGCTGCCCGGTCTCGTCGACCAGCGCGTACTCGAACACCCAGCCCACGCCCGTCGCATCGGGACCGATGACTGAGTTCACGCCTTCCGGGAGCTGGCCGCGGATCCCTTGCAGGTACTCCACAACGCGGCTGCGTGCCCAGTACATGTCTGTACCGTCCTGGAAGATGACGTAGACGTACGAGATGCCGAAGTCGGTAAACCCGCGGACCGCTTTCACGCGCGGTGTCGAGATCAGCGCCGTCACGATGGGGTACGTGATCTGGTCCTCGATCAAATCAGGGCTGCGGCCCATCCACTCTGTCGAGACAATCACCTGGACGTCGGAAATATCGGGAACCGCGTCGAGCGGCGTCTTCGTCATCGCCCAGATGCCCCACACCGTCAGCGCGACGGTGCCCGTGAACACCAGGAATCGATTCGAGGCACACCACTCAATGATTCGGTGAATCATCGTGCCACCACCTGCAGTTGCTTCGTACCGAGGCGCTGCCCACCCCGCGTGACGGTCACTGTGGTATCCCAGCGGCCGGCCATCATCGCTTGGCCGGTTCCGCGGTACACGCCGGCACCTGCCGGCGAAAGCTTGGCTTCGCTCCGCATCGCCGGCATGTTCATCGTCGGCATCGCCGGCATGAAGAACTGCACCGTGACCTCGGCATCCTCGATTGGCTTGCCGGCAGCATCCTTGACGGTCGCCTCGAGCTGGTTCTCGCCGGCCTTCGGCGGATCGGGCACCGTACGAAACGTGATCTCTGTGCCACCGGCGGTCGGACCGGCGGTGCTCGGTGCGGACGCTTCGAACGCCTGGAGCGACGCGCGGAGCTGGCTCTCCGAGTCGAGGAAGAACGTCGCTCCAGTTGCCACCTGTTCACCCTCCTTCAGACCCTCGAGAATCTCGATGGCATCGCCGGCGCGGCGTCCGACCTTGACTTTGCGTGGCTCGAACATCCCTTCGCCCTGCGCGACGAACACGACTTGCTCCTGACCCGAGTCCAGGACTGCATTTGTTGGAACGGTGAAGGCGGTGCCGCCGGCACCTTGCAGTTCAACGGTGGCGTACATGCCGGGTTTCAACCGGCCGCGATGGTTGGCGAACTCAAACCGAGCTCTGTTCGTTCGCGTCTTCTCATCGAGGTACGGGTACACGTAGATGACGCGACCGGTGAACCGCTGCCCGGGATACGCATCGACGGTGACCGTCGCCGGTGCGCCGACTCGAACCGCGGAGAGCTCGCGTTCATAGAGGTCAGCTTCCACCCATACCACCGAAAGATCCGCGACGCGGTACAGACTCTGTCCCGGCATGACGTGCAGCCCTTTGAGGGCTTGTTTTTCGACCACGACGCCGGCCACGGGCGATCGGAACGTCACGAGTTCTGGAGCCTGTCGCTTCTCCTCGAGCGCACGTATTTCTTCTGCGGGCAATTCCCACAACGCGAGGCGCTGTCGCGCAGACGCCACGAGTTGGTCCGCGCGTTCTCGCGCGTCAGCAATCACTGAAGTCTGCACCTGGTCGCGAGTCTTCAGGGCGAGGAGGTACTCCTGCGCCGTGTTCAGCAGCTCCGGGCTGTACAGCGTGAACAGCGGCTGGCCTTTCTGAATTTGCTGGCCCGTGTAGTCGACACACAGATCGCGGATCCATCCCTCCACGCGCAGGTTGACGTCGGCCTGTCGCGTCTCGTCGAACCGGACGACGCCAACGGTTCGCACCGTCTGCGACATCGGGGCGTGCGTAACGGCCACGGTTTTGACCCCAATCAGCTGTTGCCGGCGAGGATCAATCGTGACGGGCCCTCGGGGGGTTCCTGTAGGTGCGGCAGGTACTGGTGGTGTGTTCCCGGCTGGCATTGCGGGCATACCTTTGTGCGCAGCATCAGCCGCAGCTGCGGGCGCGCGGCCGGCACGACTGCGAATGGCATACACGCCTCCTGCGGCGATGAGCCCGAGGAGAACCAGCGCGACGATGAGATAGAGGACGCGCTTCATCGCTGCTTCTCCTGGATGGACACCGCTGCGGTCGTGCCCGATGGAAGGTCATCACCAACGGCTCGCTCGAGGTCCGCGAGCGCCTGGCTGAAGTCGCTCAACGCTCGGAAATACTCGAGCCGTGCATCGAGCAGCATTCGCTCGCTGTCGATGAGGGCCTGGAAATCGACGCGGTCCGTCTGGTACGCCACTCGCGAGACTTCGAGCGTCTGCTGCGACTGTGGCAGGATCGTGGTCCGCAAGAGGGCAGCCCGCTCCTGTGCAGCCTTGCCGCGCACGTATGCCTCTTGCACGGCGAGACGTACGGCGTTCTCCAGTGCGCGGGCTCTCGTCTTCATCGCTTCGACCGAGGCGCTCTGTTCCGCCACCCGCGCATCGACCTTGCTGCGCGACCACGGCGCCTTTGGCCAGCTGACCGCTACGCTTCCGAGCCAGGCGTCGGTCATCCCGGGCGTCAGCATGTAGCCGCCCTGAATGGTGAAGTCGGGCTTGTAATCCGCTCGGGAAACGGCGACCTGCGCTTCGGCCCGTTCGATTTCGAGGCGTGCACGTCGCAGTTCGGGCTGTCGATCGACGGCCATTTGCTGCAAGTCGGCGGTTGCCGGCAAGAGCGTCTCTTCTCGTGGATCGACGAGCGGACCGAGTGGCGTTTCAGGGGCGCGATCGAGGAGGACATTCAGCCGCGCGGTCGCGAGATTCGCTTGTTCGTCGAAGTTCACGATGTCCGCGTGCAGCTTGGAAAGCTCGAGGACCGGCTTCAACACGTCCTGCTGCGAGATCCGGCCGGTCGTGTACTTTGCCTGCGAGATGTCCGCGATCTGCCGAAGGAGATCGACACTCTCCAGGTGCACGTCGATCGCCTTCCGAGCAATGAAGATCGTTGCGTAGGCTTGCTTGATCTCGGCGAGGATCTGTCTTGTTCGCGCGGTGACGTCGTTTTCCGCTAACGCGATGTCCTTGTCGGAGACCGTCGCCCGAAGGTCGCGTTTGCCGCGTCCGGGGAGCTCCTGGCTGATCATGAACATGTACATGTTCGTGTTCGCCGGATTAATGGAGTTGATCGGCCACTGCCAGATCTGAGCCTGGCCTACCGGTGGACTTAGGCCGCGTTCTTGCGCCGGCCGGTGGCGGGCGACATCAACCTGCTGCCGAAGCGCTTTCAAGTTCGGATTCTTCTCGATCGCCTCACGCAGCAAGTCAGCCAGCGACACGGGCGGCCCTTCGTAGTGCCGGTACTGCTGAGGATGTTGAGCGCCTCCTGAACTCGAAACCTGGCCAGCGACATCCGATGTGCCGATCGATAAGACGGCAATCGTCGCGAGAAGTGTCTTCCTCATCGAAACCCCACATGCTCATGTAGTCACAACTCATGTCCACCAACCGCTCGCCGAGAACTGGTCGAGAAATGTCCAGGAACGCAGCAACCGACGAGCAGATCAATCGATGGAGAGACCCATGTCCGTGGCGCGTGCGCACGGACACACTACGAGCGTGGGTGGCTAGACCAGGAAGACGGAGAGAACGAGGTGTCGCGGAATCGTACTGACGGAAACCGGGATGACGATCCGCCAAGCCTCATGCACGCGCGGAGCGTCCGGCGGCGGAACCGAAACGAGCGTGGACAAGACCACCAGCGCGACTGTTCCGGCGTGGGATGAATTCGAGGGAGTCGACGGATTGCGTTCGGAACGAGCGCAGCAGCTGTCCGCCTGCGCCTGGGTCAGTATCGTGCTGCCGACCCGCCCACCAGGCGGAGTCGAATGCCGCATCGGACATTGACGCTCGTGCGCGCAGCACGCCATGCGCTGTGCGGCCGTGCGCTGCCAGCCCGCACACTGCACCCATGAACCCAACGCGAGGGTCATGATCGCGACGAGAGCAGCAAGACGCATGGTCAGGGACCGCACCTATTCAGGATGCTGGGAACGCGACACAAAGTCAATCGACCGGCAGTCGATCAACTCGTATTGTCAGCCGCGACGCTACGGAGCGGTCATGAACCGACGGTCAACCAGGATTCCAGCCACGTCGCTCGGGTGGACCTTGACGTGGCGCCTCTCATCAGAGACGGCATAGCAAAAACCACTTTGCTTGCCCGTCAACGTGACTCGACCGGCCCCGAGAAAGATGATGCGGCGACACGCCGAAGCGAAAACGCTGGGAGCATCTCGGACGCCGGAGGTGAAACAAGCCGAAAACGCTTGTCGCGCTTTCGGCTCGCCCATTCAGTTTCGAAACGTTACGCCCAGATGACGAATGTCACAAGGCGCATGCTATTGCCGAGCTCACGTTCGAAGATCTGCGTCTTGCCGCCGTGCGCAACCTTCATCAGCTGACCCCATTCAGATGGGTTGTTAAGAGCGGCCGGCCCCGCCAAGGACGTTGCGGCGCCCGCCGTTGTGAAACTGTCAAGGTGACTATAGATCGACGCGAGCTGGTCGAAATCGTGCTGATTGGGATGTTCGTTGCTAGGCGGGCCATCCGGATCGCTCGTGTAATCCATGCACGTACCAAGATTCGCATTGTTGTTATTCTCGTCCTGATGATCGAGGCCGAATGTGTGACCTACCTCCTGGCACATGACGAGTTGCCTCCAGGCGGGTGTGTTGTATTTGCTCTGGTTGAAGTAGGTGTCGTTGACCTTGACCGTACCTTGCACGATATGAGTGCCGCGCGCGATCCAGATCTGTGCCACCCCGAGCCACCCGGTGCTTCCGTATGTGGCGTTGCAGACCTCCACGCGCCCCGAAGTCGGCGTGCAGTCCGACCCATTCGTTCCACCCCGGGCAACGGACGTGTTCAGGACGGATGATTGACTCCAATCCGTGGACGCGACACCCAAATAGTTGTCCCAGGCGCTCGAGACATTGTCACCAAGGTCGAGGTTAAGCGGGTTGGCCGTTCTCGCCCAGTGATACTTGCGCCATGAATGATTCGCGGACGGAGATGTCTGGAATGCGAGAACGGTAAGTGCGACGGCCAGAAGACCGAAAGTTCCACGCGAGAGTCGGATCATACGAGCTCCTCCCTGCTGGGGTGTGTACAAGGTCTGCACATCGGTTCCAGGTGACGAACGCTAACGGCTGGAAGACGCATATTGTACATGACGTTCATGCGTGAGGATGGATCGCGCGCGAGAAACTCCCCGGTCGATCCTATTCATGCCCTTGACGGCTGGGCTGCGATGAACCGGTGATGCATGTTGTGACCCGAGGACATCCGCGCCCGATCAACATCGAAGACGAAATCTCGTTCGCGCGCCCGTTTCAGAACAGCATTGCTGGATGTCGTTCAGTCCTTCAAACCGGAAGAGCTCGATTTCGTAAAAGTCGCTCGCTCTACGCGTCGTGAGGTCAATCGTGTGATACGCCGATCGGCTGCCGGCACACGCGCTTGCGGTACGACCTTCCTGCGGCTCCCTCTTCACCGCTCGACACTGCGGTTTGGTATGGGACGCAATGCGTCGAGTGGCACGATCGGCTTCGATGGGAGAGGGCTGATTGACAAGTTTTGGTTGTGCGTTCGATCCGACAACGTACGATCAGATCGAGAAGACCGTGAGACGCATGGCGACCCACTATGACGCGCGGCGTCTCCTTTCAACGCCTCTCACCGGCAAAGATCGAGAGGGCCTCTCGATACGTGCAGCTGCTCTGCGGTTGTTCGACGGGAGAACCGCTGCAGAAGGATTCACCGATCATCGCGATCCGGTCTGGTCGCGGCGGACGGCTCGGTGTACCCGCGTTCTCCTGGAATTGGACCGAGTATGACCATCGCGGCAATGGCCGAACGGCGGCCAGCCTGATGCAGTGTTTGCCGTCTTTGGCGGCGAACCATCCGCCTAACTTACGAAGGGCCAGCACTCGTTCGTCGGTCTGCTGAAGGCTGCTCGCTGCCGTTACTCGTTCACGGCAGAGATCAAGCCATTCGCTCTATCTACTGCTCGCGCAATGCCAGTATCGGATCAATCCGCGCCGCGCGGCGCGCAGGAATCCAGCAGGCGGTGAGCGACACAATGAGCAGAAGCAGCGACACAGCGGAGAACGTCGCAGGATCAGAGGGCCTGATTTCGAACAGCAGACTGGAGAGCCACCGTGTTAGCTAGAGCGCCCCCAGGATTCCCGCTAAGATCCCGAGCGACGTCAGCCGCATGCCCTCTCCAATAACCAAACGCAGCACGTCGCCCCGTTGGGCTCCCATAGCCGTCCGGACGCCGATTTCGCGGCGCCTTCGCGCAACCGAATAGGCAAGCACGCCGTAGAGGCCGACGATAGACAAGCTAAGGGCCACCAGCGCAAACACACCCAGCACGCTCAGACTAAGTCGTTCCGTGGCCAGCGAGCTGTCGCGAATCTCCTCGACCGTGCGCAAATTGTGGATCGGCTGCGCCGGGTCCAGGCTGCGCACCTGCTCCCATATAGAACCGACTAGCGCTGCCGGGGTAAGTCTGCTCTTCACCACAACCGAGGCCCTGATGTCCGGGAACTGTCGGGCGGCCAAGTACCCCTGGACAAATCCGGCTTGTTCGCTGAGCGAGTTCAACTTCACGCGTCCGACGACGCCAACCACAGTGAGGCGTTTGCGAGGACCGGCTTCAAATCGGATACGACGCCCGATCGGGTCCTCGCCGGGCCAGTGGCGTTTGACGAACTCCTCATCCACGATAACCACGTTGTCAGTGTGGAGGCCGTCCTGTTCTGTAAAGAATCGCCCTCGGCGAAGTTGAATCCCAAGGGCGCGGAAGTATCCGGGGCTGGCGACAATAGCCTCCATCACATCCGGCGGACTGTCGGGCCGGTTCTCCTGGCCTTCGACCGAGTAAGGAACGCCCGGCACCGCATCTCCCCTCTTCTGCTGCAACGGAACGCGTGACGTGATGCCGGCTTCCTCCACCCACCCGGCAGCGTTCGCAGTTGCTCGATCAGGCTCTCGAAGAACCGGCTCTGGAGTTCCTGGGTTCGGTACTTTACGCCGGGTAGTGTGACGTCGAAACTGAGGACGTGTTCGCTGTTGAAGCCCTGGTTGACCGACTGGAGCCGCTGGAAACTGCGCAGCAGCAGGCCGGCGCCGGTGAGGAGCAATATGGTCAACGCCACCTCGGCGACGATGAGCGCCTGTCGCATACGCCGACGTTCGCCGACACCGCCACGATCGCCGGCTCCCCGTAAGGACTGATGGAATCCAGTCCCGCTGCTCATACACGCCGGCGCAAGGCCGAAAACGACAGCGGTCAATCCCGCTAGGGCAGCAGCGAAAGCCAGCACACCGGAATCGAGCCGAATTTCGGCGGAGCGTGGAATCGCATTCGCCGCGAGAACGACGAAAACATCAATGCCCGCGCTAGCGAGCAACAGCCCGAGCACGGCGCCGATGAAGGACAGGACGAGGCTTTCCACTAGTAACTGCTGGACAATCCGCGCGCGGCTCGCGCCAAGCACCGCGCGCACAGCCATTTCCTGCCGCCGTACCGCCGCACGAGCCAACAGGATGTTGGCGACATTGGAGCAGGCGATGAGCAGCACCATGCCGACAGCTCCAAACAAGATCCATAGGGGCCGGCCGGCATCGCCGACTACGACGTTCATCAGTGGCTCGACCCGGCTCTTCCAACCTTTGTTGGCATCCGGGTAGGCCTGTTCCAACCCCGCCGTAATCGTCGCCATTTCCGCTCGGGCCTGCTCCAAAGTCACGCCTGGCCTGAGCCGCGCAATCGCCCCGAGATTCTCGCCCGCGTGACCGGTGCGGGCGGTCCGTGGCGGAGCCGGTATCCCTCCTAACGGCAACCAAGCCTCCACGCCGTTGTACGGAAAACTGAACCCAGGCGGCATCACTCCGAGAATGGTGTACGCGAAACCGTTCATATTGACGCTTTTTCCGACGACCCGCATACGACCAAAACGTTCTTGCCAAGCCTGGTAGCTCAACACGACCACGCGGCCTACGGCGCCCGCGCGGTCCTCGTCATTGTTGAAGACCCGGCCAATCACGGGCGTGACCTTCAGAACCTCAAACACGTCGGCCGACATGCGCTGGATTTCCATCCTTACGGCCGCACCGCCAATCAGAAACGCGCCGGGACTGCCACCCGCCGGTGGTGCCTCGGAGTGGCACATCCGTTGTGCATGCTGTTAGGTCATGCGACATTCATCCTTGTTGATAGATGCAGCGACAATGACGTGGAAGAGTCGCGTTCGTGGCATGCCACGTCGACAAGCAGTGGCCTCCCGACGATCTCTATTCCGTGCGGATCACCAGCGCCGGGCTGCCTATCGGTATGCAGATCAGCGGGCCGCGCTTCCGGGAGGCGACGGTACTGGCGCTCGCGCACGCGTACGAGCAAGGGACAGACTGGCACACGAGGCGACCCCGCGTTTCCAGCCCTTAGCGTGCGTTCACTGGACGCCTACAGGCGAATGGACCAATGGCGGGCCGAATGGCGCGGAGCATCGCGACGGTGCCGAAAAATGGTGCTGACATTGGCGGTCAACCGAACGTCGGAGAAACCCGTGCGCTCGCAGAACTCGCCCAGTAGTCCCTGCAGATTCGCCGCCGTGCCGTCCACCGCCTCGAACGTTTTCAACGCGAGCGCCGCGACGCGCATCAATCGTGTGTGCGGTTTGCCCTAGTCCGCAATGTGCAGCTCGCCGCCCGGACGGAGCACGCGGTACATCTCCGCCAGCGCCTCGAGTTTGTTTTCAGTGGTGAGATGATGCAGAACGAACGTCGTCAGCACCTTGTCGAAGGTTGAGGATCGGATAGGCAGCTGGAAGGCCATGCCGGTCATCCATGCGCACTCCACGTCCGCGCGGATGGCCTTGTTGCGCGCTAGACGAACCATCCCAAGATCCCCGTCCACGCCGACGAGCCGCGCGCGAGATCCGCGGCCAGCGATCAGGATCAGGAGCGATCCGGTGCCGGCCCCGACGTCCAGGACGTCGTCGCTGTCCCGCACATTCACCCGGTCGAGAACCATCCTCCGCAATCGGCGTTCCGGCATTGTGAGCCGGAATCCGGGGTCGTAGAGCCGGTTGACGGCCCGCCATCCGAGCGCCGCGATGTAACGCTGGCTAGCCATCGCTGTGCTCACGCTCCTTTCTCGGGTCCCGTTCACATCGCCTGGGCGCGCATGAGACCGTCGAGAAGCTCGACGATGCAGAAAGGCTTTGGTCGTGTCCAGGCGAGCCATCGGCTGAGCGGTTGCTCGGATAGGGGATCTCGCTTGCGCGAGCCAGCCTGTTCAAGCGAGCCACGTCGCGCACGGAATTGCGTGCGGCGGTGAGAAGCCCCGCGCGGTGAAATCGCCGCCCGCCGCGCTGTGAGAAGTCATGCGGCTTCGGCGACCACCACAGAGTTCTCCGCTCACAGCCTGGCGTGCCTGAGGAGCTGAGCGTTGATCGCAACGATGACGGTGCTCGCAGACATCAACACGGCGGCGAATGCGGGTGGCAGCAGAATGCCTTGCTGGGCCAAGACGCCCGCCGCAAGAGGGATTGCGAACACGTTGTATCCTGCTGCCCACCAAAGGTTCTGGAGCATCTTCCGGTAGCTTGCCCTGCTGAGGGCGATGATGCGTGGCACGTCCCTCGGATCGCTTCGGACCAGGACGACATCACCTGCCTCGACGGCAACGTCAGTTCCGGCGCCGATGGCGATCGCGACGTCCGCAGTGACGAGCGCCGGCGCGTCGTTGACGCCATCACCCACCATCGCCACACGCTTACCTTGAGCCTTGAGCGCCTTGAGCTTGTCTACCTTGTCTCCAGGCAATACCTCGGCAAAGACGGTGTCGATCCCCAAATCTTGAGCGACCGCGTTGGCGACCGCCTTTGAATCTTCCGTCAGCATCACGACCCCGATCCCCGGATCGTGCAGGTGCTGAATGGCATCTCGTGACTCCGGACGCACGGCGTCTGCTACTGCGAAGCCGGCGACGGCATTGGTGGCGGTGAGGAGGTAGACCGCGGCCTGGCCACGGGAGGCTGCCCGCTCGGCCGCATCTCGAACTGACGCGCTAGGCGCTACGTTTAAGCGCCGCAGCATTGCGGGGCCGCCCATGTAGAACTCTCGACCGTCAACGACGGCCCGAACGCCGTATCCGGGGATCGCTTCGAACTGTTCGGCCTTCGAGATCGGCAACTGCTGCTCCTCTGCGCTCTTCACGATGCCCTGCGCGATGGTGTGCTCGGAGTCGCGCTCGACGGCTGCGGCAAGTTGCAAAGCCTCCTTGGGATCCACACTTCCATCCGTCGCGATATCGACCACTCGGAACTCGCCACGCGTGAGCGTGCCCGTCTTGTCGAACACCACCGTCGTCAACTGCCGCGCCTCCTCGAGTCCACGACGATCCCTGACGAGCAGGCCGGATCTCGCACCAAGCGTCGTGGAGATCGCGATCACGAGCGGCACAGCGAGGCCAAGCGCGTGAGGGCACGCGACCACCAACACGGAGACGACGCGCTCGATGGCAAATGCCCCTGAGGCACCTGCTGTGACCCAGACAACCACCGTGATAACGCCAGCGGCGATTGCGATTACGGTCAGCAGAAACGCGGCGCGATCGGCCAAGGCCTGCGCGCGTGAGCGGGACATCTGCGCCTGTTCGACCGCATGATGTTCGCCAGAGCCGTGCGTTCACCGGCTCCCGTGACCTCGACGCGGAGCGAACCGGCGCCGTTAACCGTTCCGGCAATCACCTTGGCTCCCTCAGTTTTCTGCACGGGCACCGACTCACCCGTGATCATCGATTCGTTGACGTCGCTCTTCCCGCTGCGAACGATTCCATCTGCCGGGATGCTGGCACCGGGTCTCACGAGTACCCAATCACGCTCAGCAAGCGCTGAGATGGGCACTTCTTCGATCTGGTCTCCGACGATCCGCTGGGCGGTGCTCGGCAAGAGCTTCGCGAGCTCACGCAAGGCGCCACTCGCTTGAAAGATGGACCGCATCTCGATCCAGTGACCGAGCAGCATGATGGTGACGAGCGTGGCCAGTTCCCACCATAACGCGTCGCCGGGATACCCAAGCGTCACCGCCAGGCTGAAGAGAAACGCCACACTGATGGCCAGTGAGATCAGCGTCATCATGCCGGGAAGCCGATCGCGCATTTCACTGACGCCGCCAGCCAGGAATACCCAACCTCCATAGAGATAGACGGCCGTCCCAAACACAGCCGGAATGTATTCAGATCCAGCGAACGATGGCGCACGGAAGCCGAACCACTGCTGAATCATGTGGCTCCACGCGAGCGTCGGAATCGTGAGCGCAAGCGTGATCCAGAACCTGTCCCGAAACATGGCAACGCTGTGGCCTGCGTGTCGGTCATGCCCGGCGTGTTCGGCGTGCGCACTGCCTCCCGCCGCCGCGGCGTGGGCGTGAGACTCGGCGATCGCATCGTTTGAGTGCGGAGCAGGTCTGTGATGGTGGGGCTCGTCCTCGCTGGGATGAGGCGTCACGAGGCGCTCCTGTTCGGTAGATCTAGTCGCTCACGAATCCCTGGAACGACATGAGTTTTGCAGCACTCGGGCATTTCGGCGCGCAGGATCTCGAGCGTCTTTGCCGCTTTGTCGAGAAAGTCCGATGTGGGCTCGACGACAAAGCGACGCGGGTGCGCCTGCCACGCCTGCAGGATCCGACCATCAATCTTGGCGGCCATGACCGCGGATTCCGTCCTGAGTGGATTCTGCCTGTTGTATCCGTCCTCCGGTGAGGGAGTGCGGAGATGAATCACGGCGTGATACCGAGCCAACTGTTCTGCCAGCGTGGTACGGAGCGACAACCAGAAGTCATCCACCGAGCCAGGCCAGTACGCGAGACCGTCCAGCGTTCCGCGGTCGCACAGCACGATCGTCGGGTTGTGGCTGTCAGCTGCGTTTTCGAGCTCGCATTGGATGTAGAAGATGGCGCGTTGGGCCGCACGTTTGCACTCCGGATCGTCTTCGCGTGGAAAACCGCCACCAAAGACGACTCCAGCCGCTTCAGGCAGAACCTTCACGTGCTCGCAGAACGACTGCCGAATCAGTTCGAGGACGGCTGTCTTGCCAGCCCCAGGGCCCCCGGTCAACACGACGCGTCGCCGCTCATGCGTCTCAGCGCATTCGCATGCCACCACGATTCCTCCTTGGGAGCTGCTGGTTGATCGAACGCTCGGCGTCTCTCGCTTCGCCCCATTTTTCGAGGAGCGCGAGTACGCCAAACGCCGGGTCTCGAATCTGCGCGTGCCTCAGGACGTCCCAGTGCTCACGCAAATACTGCTGCAGGAACCGGACGACATGCCGCATCGACACCGTCATCCATGGCCCCGGTCGCTCGGCCTCCGTGACGTCTCCGAAGGCAATCATTCGAACAGAGTGCCCGCTCGGTGCGAGCGTATGTCCTGCAGTCAGAAGCTGCTGGACTACGCCGCGAGCATGCTCCTCTTGGCAGCAGCCAAACCGCGTCAGCGCGACCGTCAATACGGCTGGATCCCGCATCGCTGCATTGAACCGAGCAGCACCTTCTTTCACCTCGCCAACGATCATGTCTGGCCGATTAGTTGGGCACTGCAGCAATGGATCTGTCTCCGGATTTCGCGTCACGGGTTCGCGCCTGCTACGTACACGGATTACGTCGTGACTAGCACCTGCAAATCGAACCGCAAGGATGTCGAGATCGGTGGCGGTTCTGGCGCGGTCACCGCGATAGACCTCCAGCACGGGGTACTCGGCGACCGTGAAGTACCCGTTGACGTGAAGATACGCCTGAACCAGCGCTACTGCCGTATCCATTGCGCCTCCGCAGCGTGACTCCTCAGATCCATCGCTCCGCTCCGCGCGGGGTCCACCGGCGAAATAGCTTCGCCAGTTCGATCACCGTGACCGGTACCACCGCCACGAGCAACGTCAGTGCACAATCGGCTGCCGACAACGCACCGATTTCGAACACGGCCTGCGCCGCTGGGATGTGGTGAATACCGATCTGCAGCAGTACCGAGACGACGACGACGCCGAGGAGCCGCAGGTTGGTGAATGTGCCTACCTCCCAGAAGAGCCGCGTCGTGCTCCGTGCTGCGAACGCCCGAAACAACTCGCCGAAAACGAGGACGGAGAACGCGAGGTTACGCGCTTCGACCAGATCCCGTGCGTTCAACGCCCACATAAAGACCGCAAGGGTGGTGGCCGCCTGGAACAGACCGGTGGTGACAATGCATTGCCACTCTCTGCGACCGAGCATCGGCTCGTCTGGATGTCGCGGCGGCCGGCGGAGAACATCCTCTTCAGGTGGATCGACAACCAATGCCAGCGCGGGCAAGCCGTCGGTGACTACGTTGATCCACAACAGGTGCAGCGGCAGTAGCGGCAAAGGCCAGCCGGCAAGCGCGGCGACGAGCATCACGGCCAGCTCGCCCGTGTTACCGGATAGCAGGTAGACGAGTGTTTTCCGGATGTTGTCGAAGATGCCGCGACCTTCGCGAACGGCCGCGATGATGCTGGCAAAGTTATCGTCGGCAAGCACGATGTCCGACGCCTCGCGCGTCACCTCCGTTCCGGTTCGACCCATGGCAATGCCGATATGGGCTTCCCGGAGAGCGGGAGCATCGTTCACGCCGTCGCCCGTCATTGCGACGATAGCGTTGCGTCCCTTCCAGATTCGGACGATCTCGATCTTGTCTTCCGGCGTGGCGCGCGCGCGAACCAGATCTGTTTCGCCCGACTCAGTCAGAATGCCGAGCTCCCGGGCGATCGCGTGAGCCGTCACCGGGTGATCTCCAGTAATCATGACCGTCGTAATGCCTGCGGCACGGGCGGCGGCAACGGCCTCGATCGCTTCGGTCCGTGGAGGATCGGCGACTCCGATGAGACCGAGCAGAACGGCTGGCTCTCCCGTCTCAGCCGATGCAACGGCGACCGCAAGCACGCGTAGTCCACGAGCGGCCATTTGCACGTTCGCTTCGAGCGCACCGTCAACACCGTCGGCGCAGAGCGGCTCGACCGCTTCCACAGCACCTTTGATATAGGTCTGTCCATCGGCGCGCTCGATGGACATTCGTTTCTCGATTGAATCGAAAGGGATCTCCGAGACGCGAGGCGCCGAGTGTTCGATGACCGCCCGACGAATGTCGCGCTCCGCCGCAGCGGCGAGAATGGCCAGTTCAGTGGGATCGCCAATTCCACCGCGGTCGTCCGGGCCGAGCTCAGCGTCGCAACACGCGGCTGCGGCATACAGGAGGTTCGTGTGATCGCGTCCCCACAACTCGCGTACGGTCATGACGCCGGTGGTGAGCGTTCCTGTCTTGTCCGTGCAGATCACCGTGGCGCACCCGAGCGTCTCCACGGCAGGGAGGCGCCGGATGAGGACATGACGTGCCGCCATCCGCTGCACGCCGACTGCGAGGGCGATGGTGACGACGGCTGGGAGTCCCTCGGGCACCGCTGCCACGGCCAGTGACACGGCGGCCATAAATACCTGCAAGAGGGGCCAGCCACGCAGCAAACCAGCGATCGCAACCACACCGACGATTCCGCTGCAGATGTAGAGCAGCGTCTGGCTGACGCGAGCGAGACGGCTTTGGAGCGGAGTAACGGTGTCTTCAGCGGTCGCCAAGAGATGCGCGATCCGTCCCAGCTCGGTGCGCATTCCGGTGGCGGTCACCTCGGCCAGCCCGGTACCGGTCGCGATCGAGGTCCCCATGAACACGAAGTCGTGACGCTCTGCTAACGGCGTATCGGATGCGGTCGGCTCGGTGCTCTTGTCAACCGGAGTACTCTCGCCAGTTAATGCCGCTTCGTTCGTGCGCAGGGTATGCGCCGTCAAGAGCCTCGCATCGGCGGCCGCGACGTCGCCCGCTTCGAGCACCAGGACGTCGCCCGGCACGATTTCGCTGGCCGGAATGACGACACTCTGGCTGTCTCGCAGGACGCGGGCGCGTGGTGCGGTCATCGAACGCAGAGCCATGACCGCGCGCTCGGCGCGATGCTCCTGGAGGAACCCTATCGCAGCATTGAGAATGACGATGACGCCGATCGCAATCGCGTCCAGGAACTCACCGAGGGCAACGGACACCGCACTCGCGCCGAGCAACAACCAGATCACTGGGCTGGTGAACTGGCGTGCGAGCAGGATCAGCGGACTCGTCGCCTCCTCGCGCCGGATCTCGTTGGGCCCGAACTCGGTCAGTCGGCGTTTCGCTTCGGATGAGGACAGCCCTGATCGGGGAGCGTGCGACGGTGGCCGGATTGCCACGACAATCGTCTGCGACGCTAAAGATGACGTCATGGTCGCCATGCCATCTCCTTCTCGTCACGCGATCAAGAACACGAGGACGCCGGCCAGCATCAGCCAGCAGACCCAATACAGAGCTGTGACGAACGGACCATCATTCGTCGCTGTATTTGCTTCGAGCCGGTGCTTGTCCCACATGCCGAATGCGTGGACGAGCATGCCGGCGAACGCAACGATTCCAGCTGCGCGTCCGATCCATGTGCTGAAGAGAGCGCCGAGGCCGATTCCCAGGACCAACGCGCCGACTCCGGACGTCAGCTCTGCGAGCTTCATTCGAGTCATGCGACACCTTCCGATGTCGTGCCGGCATCGTGAGGCAACGACACCGCGACCGTGGGCCGTACGTGGTGGCGCCGCCACATCGCGTACGCGGCAGGCAACACCAACAGCGTCAGGAACATGCATGACCATAGGCCTCCGACCAGTGGAGCCGCCGTCCGCGCCGAGACGTCAGCGCCCACACCGGCTTCCCACAGCAACGGCAACAAACCGAGCACCGTCGTGGCAACTGTCATGAGCAACGGCCTCACACGCGCGCTTGCGCCTTCGACGACCGCGGCATCGACGTCCTCTGGTTTTTGAATCCTGCCTTCCCGCATGTACCGCTCGAAGGCTTCATCCAGATAGACCACCATCACGATGCCGGTCTCAGCGGCGACACCCGCGAGGGCGATCAGCCCGACCCATACCGCCGTCGAGAGGTTGTAGTGCATGAATGCGAGCAGCCAGATGCTGCCGGCGACGGCAAACGGGAGGCTGGAGAGGACGAGCAGTGTTTGTGGCCACCCGCGCATCGAGAGATAGAGGAGCGCCACAACGAGCACGAGCGTCAGCGGAATGATGTAGCGAAGCCGCGCCTCCATTTGCGCGAGAAACTCGTATTGACCAGTCCACTGCAAGCGGTATCCGGCGGGCAGCTTCAACTGCGTCGCAACCAGCGCCTTGGCGTCGTCGACCCAGCCGCCCAGGTCGCGCTGTGTCGGATCGATGTCGGCGAACACGTAGCCGACTAAGACGCCGTTCTCGTCCTTAATCATGGGCGGGCCAGTAACGACCCGCACGTCCGCGAGTTCGCCCAGCGGCACCGCCGCACCCGGTTGACGCCACTGCTCGAGGAGATCGGAGGAGCCTGCGGTGGGACCCATTGGTGACGCCTGTCTTGTGCTAAACATTCCCCCAGAGGAGAGCATCGCCGCCGAGGCACTCCTGCTGCCGCCCATCGCAGCCATACCACCGCCGGACGCTGAGGCGGCTGACACCATTCCGCCGCTTTGCGGCGAGAGCCCTCCGCCGGCGTTCGCGCCGCCGAAATCGACAGCAGCACCGGTGGACTGGACCGGGACGAGGATGCGGCGAAGCGCCTGCGGATCCGAGCGCCGATCGGCGGCGTATCGGAGGTTGATCGAAAAGCGTGCGCGTCCGGCGATCGCGGTGGAAACCGGCATGCCGCCGATGGCCGCTTCGACCACGTCCTGAACGTCACGAACTGTGAGGCCATATCGCGCAATCGCGTCGCGATTCGGCACGATATCGACGTACTCACGTCCCGTCTGGCGTTCGGCGAACGTGCTGCGCGTACCCCGCACCTGGCGCAGCAGACCTTCGAGCCCGATGCTGACCCGCTCGATCTCACTGAGGTCAGTGCCGAACACCTTTATTCCGACCGGCGTCCGAACGCCCGTCGTCAGCATGTCGATGCGCGTCCGGATCGGCGGGGCAATCGCCATCTGGTATCCCGGCATCCGCAATGCCGCGTCGAGGTCGCGCGACAGTTCGGCGAGCGTGCGGGTCCGCTCTTCGGACCAGACGGTCGCAAGCACCGGCTTCACCCAGTTCGGCGCGTAGTCGCTGTACCAGCGATGTGTGTGTCGCGTCGGCCACTCGTCATGCGGGCACAGTGTAACGACCGTTTCGATCATGTCGAGCTGCGCAGGATCAGTTGCTGTTTCCGCCCGGCCGGCTTTCCCGTGCACGGACGCCACTTCAGCGAAGCTCGTAATCGTCTGGTTCTGCCGTTGAAGCGCTCGGCGTGCCTCCTCGATCGAGATGCCGGGGAACGTGGTCGGCATCACGAGCAGGGTGCCTTCGTCTAGTGGAGGCATGAACTCCGAGCCCAATCGCTGGAACACCGGCGCCGTGGCGATCATCAGGGCTACTGCCGCGGCGACGACCACGACGCGGTAGCGAACGACAAGCGTGGCAATCGGTCGATAGATCGCGACGAGAATGCGGCTGACGGGATTGGTGGCCTCCGTCCGGAACCGCCCCTTGAGCAGCAGCACCATGAGCGGCGGAGCGAGCGTGATCGACAGGATGGCCGCCGCGAACATCGCGAAGGTCTTCGTGTAGGCCAAGGGCGTGAAGAGGCGTCCGGCCTGCCCGGCGAGCGTGAAGATCGGCAAGAAGCTGACTGTGATCAGCAAGAGCGAGAAGAAGATGGGACGTCCGACCTCCTTGCAGGCCTCGACGATGATCTGCTTCCGGTCAGAGCCTGGGACGGCAGCGGCGAGCCGCACATGCGCGTTCTCGATCAGCACGATGGCGGCGTCGGCGAGCTCGCCCACCGCAATGGCGATCCCGCCGAGCGACATGATGTTCGACGACAACCCCAGATACCGGATGGCGATAAACGAGAACAGCACCGACAGCGGCAGCACGAACATGACGACGAGCGCCGACCGCGCGTGGAAGAGGAACACGAGGCAGATGATCGTGACGATCACCGCTTGTTGAACGAGCGTGTCTTTGAGGGTTCCAATCGAGCCGAGGATCAGCTCGGATCGGTCACACGTCGGGATCAGCTGCACCCCCTCGGGTAACTGCAGTGCCGCGATTTGCCGTTTGACCGACTCGATCACCTGCAGGGCGTTCGAGCCGATGCGCATCACAACGATGCCGCCGACTGCCTCGCCGGTGCCGTTGAAGTCGGCGGCCCCGCGGCGGATGTCCGGACCGAACCGCACGGTCGCGATGTCGCCCAGACGAACGGGCGTGCCTCCAGCGCCGACGGTGACGACGCTTCGCTCGAGGTCCGCGAGGTCCTTGACGTACCCGCGACCGCGCAGCACGTATTCGCGACCCGCGAGCTCCAGCACGCGAGCGCCCACTTCGGCATTCGCATCGCGCACGGATCTCGTGACGTCCGTGAGCGTGAGCCCGAAGCCCACCAACCGATCGGGATCGACGACGATCTGATACTGGCGCTCGAAGCCGCCAAGCGATGCGACCTCCGCCACGCCGGTGACCGCCTGCAGGGCCGGACGCACCGTGAAGTCCTGCAGCGCTCGGAGCTCGGCGAGATCGAGCCGGCCTGTCGTATCTTTCAGAACGTACTGGTAAACCCACCCGATGCCGCTGGCGTCTGGGCCCAGCGTCGGTGCCACACCCGACGGCAAGAGCTGCTGGACGCGGCCGAGTTGTTCAAGGACACGCGTGCGCGCCCAGTAGATGTCTGTGCCCTCGCCGAAGAGGGCATACGTGAAACTCATGCCGAACATCGAGTAGCCGCGGACGGTCTTAACGCCCGGCGTGCTCTGCAGGGCGCGCACGAGCGGGTAGGTGATCTGGTCCTCGACGAGATCCGGACTGCGGCCCATCCACTCGGTGTAGATGATCACTTGCGGATCCGAGAGGTCAGGTAGCGCGTCGAGTGGCGTCTTGCGGACGGAATCCACGGCGAATAGCGTGAGCGCCAGCACCCCACCGAAGACGGCCCACTTGTAGCGAACGGACAGTTCGATAATGCGTTCGACCATGGCCGTTACTCCCGGTGATTTGTGTGCGGCGCAGACGCCGGCTCGGTCGATGACTGCTTGTGCCCGGCGTGCGGGTCCGTCGTCGGCGTTGGCGGTGGTTGTTGGTTTCCAGAAGGCGTACCGTGACTGTGACCACCTGTCCCGCCGGTCGCCCGGAGGCGGCTCTCCGAGTCGAGCAGGAACACGCCGGCTGCAACGATCTGTTCGCCTTCTTTCAAGCCCTGGCGAACTTCGACTCGATCTGCGAGCTGCGCCCCGAGAACGATCGGACGTGGTTCAAACCGATCCCCAGCTGCAACGAACACGTGTTGCTGAAGGCCGGTGTCGACGACGGCGTCGCGGGGCACCGTGATGACGTTCTGACCGGTGGATTCGAACGCGGCGGTACCGTACAGACCCGGTTTGAGGGCGCCGGGGGAGTTGCTCGCCGAGAGACGGACACGCAGCGTGCGCGTGCGGTCGGTGAGCGTCGGATAGACGAAGTCGACGCGTGCCGTGAACGGCGCACGGCCGGAGGCTGGAAAATCGAGCTGTGCAGTCGTACCGACTCGCACCGAGGGGATGCTGGCCTCGGGCACTTCCGCGAGCACCCAGACGCGCGAGAGATCGGCGATCGTCAGGAGTGTCGTGGACGGATCGACAGATGTCCCGACTGTCACTCCACGATTTACGACGACGCCGCTTCGTGGCGCCGCGACCGTCACGAGGCGTTTCGGTTCACCGCTCTGCTCGATCGCATCGATCTCGTCCGGAGTCATCCCGAGCACACCCAACCGTGTGCGACCGCTGCCGATCACGATGCTGGTGATACCCGAGGCGGCCGTATTCTTCCTGGCGGCGAGGTACTCCGTCTGAGACGACAGCAGCTCCTGCGAGAAGATGTGCGCCAGCGGCTGACCCGCGTGCACCTCCTCACCGGTCGTGTTGACGTCGAGGTGTTCGATCCAACCTGCCACTCGCGTGTGCACATGCGAGATACGCGACTCGTCCGGCACAATCGTGGCGACGGCTCGTACTGACTGCGTCAGCGACGCTCGCCCGACGGTCTCCAATCGAATGTCGAGCGATCGTGCGGCGACGGCATCCACGGGAACGCGGTTATGCGTGCTCCTTCCAGCGGTGGGTTCCATGCCGGCCATGCTTTCGACCTGCGGCGCGGTCGTGGCGCGGTCGAACGGCCAACCCGACCGAGCGTGCTGCACCCACAGCACGCTCGTGAAGGCGAGGGCGGTGGCGGCGGCCGATGCCGACGCGACTCCGAAGCGATGAAGTGTGGGTAAGGCTGTCATTGGACGATCGCCTCGTACGATCCAATGGCGCGACCGAGCCGCGCCCAAGCAAGACCGAGTTGTGTGTCAGCGGCGATGAGATCGGACTGCACGAGCCAGAGTGCTTGCACCGCTTCGATGACGCTCACGAGCGGAAGCTGACCGGACGCGTAGCTCGCCACGGCCGGCTCGATCGCCATCCGCGCGCGTGGCAGCACGTCGGCGTTCAGCGCCGCCTGACGATCGCGTGCCGCCTGCAGTTGATTGACGGCGACTGCTGCTTCGCCTTCGATCATCCGTGTCATCGCGCGGAGGTCGGCTTCGGCCATCGTTTGCATCGCCTGTGCTTCGGCGACACCAGCGCGCAGCTTCCCTCGCCAAATGGGGAGACTCAGACCGACCATGGCCATCCATCCCCGGCCATCGGTCATCGTGTACGACGGTCCGGTGCGAATCGTCGCCATCGGACGGAACATGTCGCGCATGACCCGCACGTCGGCTTCGGCACGCGCGATATCGGCGCGGCCCGCCGTGAGCTCGGGACGCGACGTCAGCGCGGCCTTGATCGCCGGCCAGGAAGGGACGGGCTGGGTCAGCGCGAGCGCCGCAAGTGGCGGCACTGGTGTCTCCGCGTCGAAGGCGAGACTCGCGTTGAGCATCGCTTCCGCCCCACGCACTTCTGCAACGAGTGCGCGCGCGATGGCTTCCAGACGCGCCACTTCTACTTCGGCGCGCAGCACATCTGACTGTGGTGCGGTTCCGCTGGCGTATCTGGCATTCGCGGCGCTCACCACGTCGCGAGCGAACGCAGTCTGCTCGTTCACGAGTGCCGCCGTCCGGCGACGCTCCTGAAGCATCAAGTAGGCGTTGGCCGCCTCGATTCCCACGCCAAGCGCCGTGCGGTTCGCCTCGGCGCGCAGTCGATCCAGATCGGCGAGTGCAGATGCGCGGCGATGTCCCCGAATTCCCGATAGAGGAATCTGCTGCTCGATGGTGACGCTGACGTCAGCGCCGTTCAGCATGAAGGGCAAGTGATCGAGTGAGGGGGAAATCATCGGGTCCGAGAGCGCCGAAACGATGGTCGGACGTGCCTCCCCTGCTGTCGTGCGCGCTCGTGCCGCTTGGATCTCGTCTCTGCGTTCGCCTGCGATCCGAATGACGTCCGCGATGCTGAGCGGAGACGGCAGCGGTTGCGCGTCTTGGGCGATCGCTGCACGTGACGGGATCATGAGGATCCCGACAAGGAGCGCGATGGCAGCAGTGAGGCGATTCATGTTCGGCCGACCGTTGGCGCAGCGGTCAATGGGCAGTACCCGGCAACCACTTGCGCATCTCGGCAGCCTCATTCGCCTCTTGGCGACATCTCGCGCCACGGCGACAACGGCCGCAGCGGCAATCGCAACCGAAAGAAAATGGACGGCTCTCATGACGGCCAACCTCTCTCTGGTGGCCGAAGTCACATCGAATCCCGTTTGTCTCTACGCGCGCAATCGAACGCGCAGGCGCTATCTCGGTTGTTGGGGACAGCTCCGCACCCGGTCACATCGACCGGCTGCGGCGGACGAAACTTAGATTCGGAGGGCGAGACGGAGAGGTTGAGGGTCGAGCGGCGATGCCCGTCGAAGCGCAGCTCCCCCGAGCACCTTGCTTGGCGAAGCAGGGACTAAATAGCGGGGGACGACAACCGCGTGACGGGTCCCGTGATCCGACACGCGACGCAGATCCTCTCTAATGAGAGTGGCACCGGCGGCAACCATGTCACCACATCTGCCATGATCTTGCAGGGTGGACGTGCTGCTGCCGGCTTGCTCATGGCAGTGCGCCATCGCCGCGCCACTAGGCTGGCACCAGAGCCCACAGAGAACAGTCGTGTTTGGGCCGACTGCCAACAGCAGCACGATCGAAAAGACAGAGGTTCGAAGCACGGACCACTCGCGCAAACATAAGGGCAAGAGCTGGGCCAGCCCGAAACTCTGAGTTCAGGCGCATCACCGGTCGAACGCTGTGCCGCTTGCGGAATTTCGCCAATTGGTGGCGAAAATTCCCCGCTCGGTCCACTCATCGCGGAGCGCCCAACGAAGAAGACGGCGCACTTCTGCCGGTCAAGGGTATGCATCCGTTGAATAGCGTTGGCACGCACGGCGCCCTAGAAACGCGCTCCGAGCCTGGCATCGACTTCATTCAAGAGATTCAAATCCAGTCAGTCGGCGCGTCAGCCGAGTACGGCAATCTTCAGGGCGCCGTGATCAATGTGATCACCAGGCAGGGTGGCGAACGGGTTCAATGCGTTGAACGACACGACGGAAGAGGCATCGTGACCGATGCGCTGACCACCGCAACGATTCCGCGCGTCCCGAGGTTCGGAATGCCCAACGTGTTCGTCGACCCACGCCGCGCGGTGGTGGGCATGCGGATCGACGTCGGACGGCCATGACCTCGTGAACCAGCCTCAGGTGCATTCACGGCCGCACGGCCATCCCGTGAAGCGCCCATCCGCTCGTTGCAGGCGGCGCGATGTACAAGTACTCCACATCACCGGTCTGCGTGTTGATCCGTGCGACCTGTCCTCCAAACCGCAGTGCCACGTACAGGTGGCTGCCCTTTCGCGCGAAGCTGTCGGGCGCGTCAGGAACTCCCGGCCTCCAGTCGAGCGAGATCGTGCCGACGTCACTGCCGTTGAGATTGAGGACCTTCACCTGTTCGGACCCGGGGGCAGTGATGTACGCACGCTTCTCGTTCGCTGAGACGATCAACCCGTGAATGCCGGACGCGATTGGCCCGTAGCTGGTATCTTCGGTGAGCGTGTCGGTCGTCATATCGAGCCGATAGAAGTGACCCGTGCTGCCCGCCGAAATGACGTAGATCGTGCGGCCGTCCTTCGAGTTCACAAGGCCGCACGCGATGCCGCCAATCAGCGGAATACGCCGGATCACAGTCATCGTGGGCACATCGACCACGGCGATGCCCGGTCCGAACAGCGACACATACGCCCGCTGGCCATCCGGGCGGAAGGCAACGCACACCGGCCCAAGTCCCGTCGCGGCGGTCACATTCAGCGCAGCGACAGGGGTCCAGGTTTCGGCCTCTTCATCCGCGGCAATCTTCGTCAGCATCCCTGTCATGGGATTTGCCGAAAGCAGAATCGACCCGTCGGGTGACGGCTGCGTGTGGTGCGTCCAGTTTGGACCGAGGTCGATCGTCGTGACGATCTGCCGGTCGTGCGTGCGCACGACCAACAGGCCGCCGTCGCCGAGATTGGACACGTAGGCGTACGTGCCGTTGGGCGAAAAGGTGATCGTGTGCGGCTCTGCGCCGGCGGGGAGGGGAACGGTTTCAATGTGGTCGTTCCCGCTCAGGATCTTCAACTCGCTTGTGTTCTGCGCGGTGATCCAGATCTCACCGCTGTCATTTGCGGCAGCGGGTGCGACCAGCACAATCGCCAAGGGAATCGCCAGTCTCGTACGGTGGACAGGACGCATGGGAACCTCCTCCTGTCCTCCAAAGCGCGAATGGCGGATGAAAGGTGTAATGCGTCATCGGAGAGCAATTCGGTAGATGTTCCGCTGTGTTGACGCGCGGGCGAACACATAGGTCGAGCCGGTGCCGATCGGATACGCCCAGCCGTTCGTTGCGTGCGCGACGCTCAACCCGGCGAGATCTGCCTTCGACTGAAACCCTTCCGCCGGGAACGCAGGCATCGCCCCCTCTGGTCCGAGTGGCATGATGAGCGTTTCTGCGGACGAGGCATCACCGCCCAAAAACCGAACGACGAGCGACCGGCCGTTCGACGTCCAATCAATCTCGCAGCCGTGGCAAAGCGTTAGCGGTCTTCCCGCGCCGGATGTGCGAAACGCCTTGTTGATCAGGCTGCCGGACCGGCCGGGGTCTGCTTCCACCTTGGCGATGATCCAATCCCCCTCCGGCGAGACTGTGAGGAAGAAGGCAACTGGCTGGTTCAGAAGCTTTTCGGGCGCTCCGCCCGGGCGCAGCCTGTAGACGAACGTCTGGCCGTTCTCCCGACTGCGGCAGAAGACGTCGCCAGCACGGGTGAAGCGAGGACTGTCCATCTCCAACGTTGAGATCTGCCGGGGCTCGTCCGCGCGATCGAGTCGCATCAACCACACGTGCGAAACGCCGCGATCGTCCAGCGCCGCGAACGCGAGCTGCGTGCCATCGTGCGAGCTGTCGTAGCCAATCACGTTCCGGCCGGTGACGATGGGCTTGCTCGCGCCTGTCGCCACATCCGCCGCCCATAGCTCGCCCACCCGCTCACCCACGCCCCCGAAACGAACCGCGCCCTGGCGAACGAGGTAGTAGACCAAACGGCCGTCAGCGGACAGCGGCTGCGACGTTCCGCCGTTCGGCGTCTTCGGGATGAAGGCATAGCCCTCGCGGGAGATCTCACGCTCGCCCCGTTCATCGTGGATCCAGATGGACGAGTGACGGCTGCCGACCGAGGTGAGAAGCGATCGTCCGTCCGGATCGGGTGCGATGCCCTCCTCCTCGGTGGGCCCATCGGTGATCTGTTCCGGCGCGCCTTCGGGAAACCGCTGTCGCCAGATGTGAAAGCTGCCGCTGCTGTCCGACGCGAAGTACATCCACTTTCCGTCGGGCGACCAGGCGGCAGACGTGCACTGGCCATCGGGTCCGACGCGCCGGCCGGTCGAGCTTCCATCGGCAGGCACCAGCCGGCACGGGTGCCAGACGGCCGCATCCATCTCCGCGATGAGCAGCCAGGCGCCATCCGGCGACACGGACGACCGATGCGCCATCCCCTGTTCGCTCAATGGCGCGTACACCGGACGGACGTCGTCACGTCCCTCACTTGCGGTCACCACCTTCATATGCAGACCCTTGGTGATCTCGGAGAAGACGAGCCGGCGGTCGCTGAGCCAGGACAGGCCGGATGCATTCCTGAGCCAGAACGTCGGCGCACGATCGCTGACCCCCACGATCCAGGTGTCCCAGACGAAATTGCTGGTCGACGCCGTGTACGCGATCCGCGATCCATCCGGCGAAAACACCGGGCTCATCTTGGCGAGGTCGTCAGACGTGAGCGGGACCGGTTCACCGTCGGGCAGCGCCTTGATGTAGATCTGCCCGGGACCGACGAATGTACTTGCACCGCGGATGAACGTGAGCAGCCGCCCGTCGGAAGACAGTGCCGGCCACGTCGCTGAATCCGCGAAGTGCGTGATTTGCGTGTACTCCCGCTGCACCGGTGCGACGGCCGACCGGGCGCGCCACGAGATCCAGCCAACCGCTCCGAGCGCGACAACGAGCGCTGCGGCCGCACGCCACTCGGGCCGTCGACGTCGTGCGCCGTGTGAACCGGGCTCGAGGTCGCGTGCAAGCCGCTGCAGCTCCACACGGAGGTCGTGGGCCGTTTGATATCGTGCGGCGCGATCCTTTGCCAGCAAGCGCATCACCAAAAGATCGATGGCAGGCGGGATCGCGCGATGAACGGTCCTTGGCGACAGCGGTTGCTGAGTAAGGATTGCGGTAAGCACCTGCTGCACCGTCTCTCCGGTGAACGCCGGTTGTCCGGTGAGCATTTCGTATAGGACGGCGCCGAGCGAGAAGAGATCGGAACGGGCATCGACAACCTGTCCGCTCGCTTGTTCGGGCGACATGTACGCCGCTGTGCCCAACAGCGCTCCCGGACTCGATGTCGTCAACGGCGAGTCCCCGGCGCCCGACACCTCGTGGATCTCCTGGTGCTGGAGACTCTTGGCCAGTCCGAAATCGAGCACTTTGACCGATCCCGTCTGCGTGACCTTGATGTTCGCGGGCTTCAGGTCGCGGTGGATGATGTCCTGGCCGTGCGCCGCCTCGAGCGCTTCCGCGATCTGGAGGGCGATACCGATCGCGTCCTTTAGAGGAAGCGGACCGTCGATCAGGCGCTCGGCAACGGTAGGTCCCTCCACGAGCTCGAGCACGAGGACCGGCACGCCATCGAGATATTCGAGGCCGTAGATCGCCGCGATGTGAGGATGATTCAGCGCGGCGAGGATCTTCGCTTCCCGGGCGAAACGCGCGAGCCGATCCGAATCGTTCGTGAAAGCCGAAGGGAGTATCTTGATCGCGACGTCGCGATCCAACTGCACATCGCGCGCGCGATAGACCTCGCCCATGCCACCCGCGCCGAGCAGCGCGCGAATGGTGTACGGGCCGATCACACGACCGATGAACGCCTGGGGCTCGAGTGAGTTGGCCTCCAGGACGAATCCTGGCGTACTCAGAAGGCCGTCCGCGGCAGCTTCCTGTGCGAGCAGCGACTCGACCTGGCGGCGCAGCTCGTCATCGCTGGCGCAGGCCTGTGCGATGAAGGCCGCGCGTTCGTCCGGTGCGCGCGCGAGCGCCGCATCCAGAATTGGCTCGACTTCTTTCCAACGTTCGGTCATCGGCCGGATCGTCCGGGTGCGCGCGGCTGCGCCTCGACCTGCAGCGCCCGCGAGAGCCACAGCCGCGCGAGGCGCCAGTCGCGCTTGACGGTTTCGACGGAGACGTGTAGCACGTCGGCGATTTCTTCGAGGCTCAGTCCGCCAAAGAAGCGCAACTCGACGACCTGGCTTTTTCGGGGGTCGATCCTCGCGAAGGCCTCGAGTGCACGATCCACGGCAACGATATCGACGGACGGCTCTCGGACCGTCAGGGCTTCCTCATCGAGCGTGACCCGCTCCACTCCGCCGCCTCGCTTGTGACGGCCGCGCACGCGCGCGTGATCGATCAGCACGCGGCGCATCAGCCGTGCGGCGACGGCAATGAAATGCGCCCGGTCCTGCCAGCGGAGGCGCCCGGCCACCGGAAAACGCAGAAACACCTCGTTCACGAGAGCCGTCGCCTGGAGTGTGTGTCCCTTCCGCTCGCGAGCCATGTACGCCCGTGCGAGCCGTCGCAGCTCGTCTTCGATCAGCGGGACCAGCCGTTCCAGCGCTGTTTCGTCGCCATCACTCCAGGCCTGCAACAGCCGGGTCACGTCGCGCGAGGCTGCGCTCGGCCGGCGCACCGAAGGCTTGTCCATTGGCTGGAGATTACCCCTTTCGCGCTGGGATCGCGCATTTCAGCACGAAGGCATCGGTTGCACAACCCGGCAGCCACATGTGGAGTGGACGAAGTGCATTGCAGATCCGTTATGGGCGTCATGGCCCGGAGGCGAATCGCTGGCCATGCGTAACATCCTTGTCGCGAGCATGGTCGTGCTGTCTATCGGGTGCGGGCACGAGAACCCGACTGCGCCGACATCCACAATTCCGCCCGCGCCACCGGTCAACCCCACGCCAGTTCGTTTGGCCAACTATGAGGTCGTCTTTGTTGCCGATGCCGAGTGTACGGATCTGCCGCCGGTCGTTCGCACCCGAACCTACGCGGGCTCGTTCGACGGCTTTCGTTTGGACCTGAGCGGCTCAGAGTTTGGCGCAGATTGGAACGTGATGTCTCTGAAACTCGACGGAGACGGCGCCTACGTCAACGCCACCGATCCGCCTGTCTGGGAGCGCCCGACACCGGATATCGACCTGTTCATCGACGGCAAAGGCGCAGGCTCGGTCCTCAGGGACGGATCCGTTACTTTTGCTTTCCTCGGGATTGTTGATTACTGCCCCTCCGTCGATCGAGCGGAGAGCCGTCAGTCGAAGTGTGACGTACCGCGAATCCGTTGCGAGTCGAACCATCATCGACTCACGCTCACGCCGAAATGATTTTCCCGATGAGGGCCTCGGCTGACGCCGAGTTTCGTAGTTCGGATGGTGCACTTGTTCACTTTGGATTCGCCCTGGCCGGGAATGCTGAGGGTGTCCGTGATCGGATTCGCGAAATCCGGGTCAGAAGCGCTGTTATCGGAACCAATTCGTCAACCGGCAACTAGGCATCACCCCGCGGCGCTCCACAACTGCAAGTAGCGCTGGTTGCGAGCCCCCGCAACCAAAGATACTTACAGAGAGAGGTCGTCGGATTCCGACGACCTCTTCGTTTGTACGAGCACGCCGAGCATCGTTCGAGGGTATGCATCCGGTGAGTAGCGTTGGCACGGCCGGTGCCCTCTAGCCAGTGAAACAGGAGGGTTCCATGGCCACTGTGTCCGACGGCATGATGCGCCGCTACGCAGCATGCGGCTGACCTTTGGGCCTCTGCGTGTTCGTCGCGATTGCGGCGTTTTTCCTGTGGCCGGAGCATCGCGCGCACGTACTCGGGATCCTGCTGTATCTGCTCCTGGCGGCATGTCCGATCTTCCACGTGTTCATGCATCACGGCCATGACGTGCACCACCACACGACAGACGACCGTCGCGGCGGACGAGTCTTGACATGTTTGTACGGAGTCTCTTGACCGGCCGAGCGAACACGCGTAACTTCGATTCATCTCACGTGGCGATCGATCGCCACTCCTCCACGTCGGTCCAGACCACGTGGAGCCCGAGCTCGAGCTCGTAGCCCTAGAGGCACAGCGAGAGCAATCGAACACCTGGGACGATCGCAGCCGGTACTGACTAGCCCGAGACGACCTGAGGCCACTCGAGGCTCCGGCACGCAGCGATCGGCGCTCATCATCGATGCCGAGCGCCAGCCGACCAGCCGGGTAAAACCACACGTTGTATGGCCTATTCGCGAGACGTCGTGGCAGCGCCTGGCGGTAGTCGCAAGGGACGTCGACGTGCGCGGAACATTTCCTGCGCGTCTCGCCCATTCGTGAGCCGATCGAAGCGGACTTAGTCTGCCAGGCTGCGCAGGGACAAGACCTCGTCGCTGCGTTCGGCCTCTGAACCCCGAGGGCATGCGCGGTTATACGCCGGCATCGCCTCGGTCCTCCGAGCCGGCCGCCCGCGAGTGAACGACTATAGCGTCCTTCACTCGGGGCGGCATCCACCGGCTCGCGTCTTCACTCAACTCCGGCGCGGCACGCTCGTCGTGCGACGCCGACAGCTGTTCGGAGGACGTCATGAGAAGAAACATGTACTCGCATTCAGACCACCCCGACGCGGACACTCGGCTCGCCGCCGGCGCGACGGCGGAAATCGGGTCGCTGCCGAACCGGCTGCTGACCGCGTTCGAGGTCGCCGAGTTTGTCGGCTGCCACGAGGAAACCGTT
>JBKPCD010000040.1:0-14055 GCA_046727175.1 Acidobacteriota bacterium
GCGTCAGGTACTCGAAGGCCGTCAGATGTGCATAGAGTGAAGGCTCCTCGGGTACGTACCCGATGCGACGCTTGTAGGCAATCGGGTCGTCCGATACGACGATGCCGTCGAGCGAAATAGAGCCGGCGGTCGGCTCCAGCAGTCCAACCACAAGATTGACCGTGGTGCTCTTGCCCGATCCGTTGGGGCCGAGGTAACCCACGATCTCGCCGGGGTGAAGATCGAAGCTGACACGATCGAGCGCCAGCAGTCCCGCATAGCGCTTCGTCAGCCCGCGTGCCCGCAGCATAGGCTACCGGCGACCGCGGCGGATCGGCCGCACCGCCCAGAGCGTGAGGGCGATCGTCGTCGCGATCAGGAAGACCGATGTCGTCGCAACGAGCACGATGCCCATCATCTCGCCATGCGCCGGATCCGAAGGGATCTGGAACGTCGCGTATCGGGCGAGCGTCGCGAGCCCTTCGGCCAGCGCCAGCGCAGCGACGACGGAAATGACGGCGATGACAGGCAGGCCGCTACGTGCCCATTGGACGGCCGCCGTTCGCACGAGATCGACCGTCATGACCAGCCGCAGCCACCAGAGCGCGCCAGCGCCACGGGTCGATGCCTCGTCGCGCGCCTCGTCGAAGTCTCGACTCATTTCGTCCGCGTACTCGCGTCGAAAGCCGGACGGGCACAGCCAGAGTGCTGCTCGATACAGTCCAGAGTCGAGTGAGCGCAAGGGCGGCAGAGACATAGAGCTACCCCTTCGCCCCCCGGGGCTGGATACGGCGAGCACGCGCGACCGTGAGGAGTGCGCCGAGCCGATCGATTTCGGCTTTGAGCGCCTCGCGGCCGCCGCGAGTCAGCCTGTAGTACCGTCGCCGCGCGTCGATCGCGCCCGCCGGCGCCTCCGTTTCCTGCACCCAGCCCGCCTCCATCAGCCGTTGCAGCGTCCCGTAAATCGTGCCCGGACCAAAGCGAAGCTGGCTGGCCGACTGGCGCTGCACGTCCTTCAATATCGCGTAGCCGTGACGCTCGCCGCTGGCCAGGGCGAGCAGGACGTGGATGACGGCTGGGGTGAGCGGCGGCATATTCCTGTGACAGGTATATCCGTGACAGGAATAGTTTGTCAAGCCGGCGGATGGGATCCGCAGGGCTGGCCGATCGCAAACGACGCCCACGGTTCAGGGCCTTCGGATCTCGAGGCGGTAGTCGGGAAGGCCGGCGCGATCCGAGAATGATATCAGGCGGAACGCGCGCGCGAAGACATCCGAGCACGCCCATGCCGCGGTATCGGGCGAGCTCTCGATAAAGCGACCGCTGTCGCTCGCGCTGAAAATGCGCAGCAACGGCGACGCGCCACGGGCGGCGGCGATCCAGTATTCGCGAATGCCGGCGGGCTCAGTTCGTTGTGGACCCCGCCGTGCGCGAATGAGACGCGCGGGCTCTGCTCGTCGAGTGTCGCGACCCAACGGCGAAAACCCTCGAAAGTCCCGACTGACATCGGAATCTCGAGCCCTTCGATCGTAATGGTGGCCGCCTCCATACATCCGTGATTATAGCCCCGAGGCGGGTCTTGACGATGGCGGCCGCGCGCATCATGCTTGCTGTCAAGCCATACTGAGTGCCCGAACAGCCCCATGATTCTCCAACAGTTCTATCTGAATTGCCTGGCGCACGCCTCGTACCTGATCGCCGACGAGCAGACGCATGTCGCGGCTGTCGTCGATCCGCAGCGGGATATCGATCAGTACCTGGCCTTCGCCGCCGAGCACGATCTGCGGATCGCGCACGTCTTTCTCACGCATTTCCACGCTGACTTCATCGCGGGACATCTCGAGCTCCGTGATCAGACTGGTGCCACGATCTATCTGGGCGCCGCTGCTCAGGCCGAGTACGAGTTCACGCCGCTGCGGGATGGCGATGTCGTGGAATTCGGGCGGGTGCGGCTGCGGACGCTCGAAACGCCCGGCCACACAGCCGAATCGATTTCCCTGACCGTCTACGATCTCGATCGCAGCGAGACCGAGCCACAGGCAGTTCTTACCGGTGACACGCTGTTCATCGGCGACGTTGGCCGTCCGGATTTGCGTGTCGCGCTCGGCTGGTCGGCCAGCGCGCTGGGCGAGCGGCTCTATGACTCAGTACACAACAAGCTGCTCGCCTTACCCGACCAAACCAGCGTGTATCCCGCGCATGGCGCCGGATCGTTGTGCGGCAAGGCGCTGAGCCGCGAAACGGTGTCGACGATTGGGGAGCAGCGTCGCTCCAATTACGCGCTCCAGCCGATGACCAAGCAGGCGTTCATCGAGCTCGTGACCGCCGATCAGCCCGACGCGCCACCGTACTTCACGTACGACGCCGTGTTGAACAGCAAACGGCGGCCGACGCTCGACGAGGCACTCGAGCGCGTTAAACCACTGACGCTCGACCAGGTGCTCGCGCTGCAGTCGGTCGGCGCGCAGATTCTCGATACGCGCGACCCGGTGGAGTTTGCGGCCGCCCACCTGGCTGGCAGCATCAACATCGGTCTGGGAGGGCAATACGCCACGTGGGCAGGGACCGTGTTGAGCCGCGAGCATCCCATTGTCATCATCGCGGATCCTGGCCGCGAACAGGAGTCGGCGACGCGCCTCGGCCGCATCGGCTTCGATCACATCGTCGGCTATCTTGGCGACGGCCTTGGCAGCGTCGCATCGCGTCCCGCGCTGACGACATCGACGGAGCGCTTGAGCGCGCAGGTCGCGTCAGAGCGTCTGAGCGCGGGACCGCGCGACAGCGCGCCGCTGACGCTCGACGTGCGCACGCCCGCCGAGCGCCAGCAGAAACGCATCAGCGGGAGCATGAGCGTGCCGCTCAATCATCTCGTCGAGCGGCTCCCGGAGCTCCCAACCGATCGGCCGCTCATCGTGCATTGCGCGGGCGGGTATCGATCGTCGATCGCTGCAAGTCTGCTGCAGCGGCATGGATTCACCGAGGTCAGCGAGATTGCCGGCGGCATCACGGCGTGGGAGGCCGCCAGGTTGCCGCTGGAAGCGGGCCCACTCGGCTGAGAGCTGCGTGTCGAAGCTCAGACGGGTCGGCTCGCGGTTCATGGTGGTCCTCTATTCGTGACGAAGCGCGGCGAGCGGATCGACCCTGGTCGCTCGGTGTGCCGGGATTGACGCGGCCAACGTCGCCACGATCGCGAAGAGCGCGGCGACGCCAATGAATGTCGTGGGATCGAGCGCTGTGAGCCCGAAGAGCATGCCGCGGGCGTGTCGGGTCAGCGCCGCAGCACCTGCCAGGCCGAGCCCGATGCCGGCGGCGGTCAGCGTGGTCGTCTGTCCAAGCACCAGCCTCAGCAGGTGCGCGCGACGCGCGCCGAGCGCCATCCGAATGCCAATCTCCGCGAATCTGCGATTCACCGTGTACGAGGTAATCCCATAAAGACCGAGCGCTGCGATCAAGAGCGCCAGCACTCCGAAAAGACCGGAGAGCATCGCCACTAGACGTTCCTGCCGTACCGGTGCCTGCACGTGATCCGTCAGGAGGCGGAAGCTGTAAGACAGCTTCGGATTCACGCCGCGGATTGCGGCGCCGACGCTGCGGGCGAGCTGCATCGGCGCTCCGACAGCCGGGCGTGAACCGATGCTGGCTTCGGGAACGCAACCGCTTCTGGGTTCCGACTTCCTTGTCGTACAGCCGCTGCGGAAAGCCGCAGCGTCAGGTTAGGACGCCGTTCCGCGACTCAGTGGGCGAAACGGATCCGCCGCGTCAGCGTGGTGGCGACGATCGAATCTTGGAGGGCAGTGAACTACGGAACAGCCGCCGTGCAGACAGAGCTGCCCGATTTGCCGAGCTCTGGCACCGCCTTCAGTTCGCTCGGCGGCAAGTAGCGGGCGCGAAGCTCGCTCATGTGGAGTCCGCGTGATCACTTTGCGTCCGCAACTGCGCGCCGCCTGCGTGCCACGTCGATGATCTCGTGGTGCTACGGCCCATCGTCACTGAAGGCCGCCGCGGATGGAAGTGATGCGCTGGGTGTTGAACCCGAGCCAGTGCATGCGCCCGACGTAGCGCGCGTGCTCGACCTTCATGCAGCGGTCCATGATCACCGACACGCCACCTGCCTCGGCGACTCGCGCACCTTCTTCATTGATGACGCCGAACTGGCACCAGAGAGTTCCGGCGCCGATCTTCACGGTTTCGGCGGCAATGCCGGGCAGCGCGTCGGGGGCGCGAAAGACGTTGACGACATCGACTGGCACTGGCACGTCGACGAGGCTCTTGAAGCTCTTTTCTCCCAGGATCTCCGGCTCGCGCGGGTTCACCGGGATGATTCGATAGCCGTGGCGCTTGAGGTAGTACCCCACGAAGTAGCTCGCACGCAGCTCGTTTCTCGACAGCCCGACGATTGCAATCGTCGTCGAATTGTGGAGCGCGCGCTGGATCGTCAGCGGATCCTGGTAGCGCCTGAGATCGAATGAAGTGTGGTTGACTGAAGGAGTCATACCGCCGCTGCCTTTCGCGCCGACGCCGCCGCACGAGCGAAGCCCTGCTCGAGGTCCCAGATCAGATCGTCAATCGATTCAGTGCCGACTGACAGCCGGATGGTCCCGGGTCCCACCCCCGCAGCTCTGAGCTCGTCGTCGTTCAACTGACGATGAGTCGTGCTCGCCGGGTGGATGATCAGGCTCTTCGAATCGCCGACGTTCGCCAGATGTGACCACAGCGTGACGCCCCGGATGAAGTCCTGGCCCGCCGCTCGTCCGCCGACGCAATCGAAGGAAAACACCGCGCCGGCGCCGCCGGGCAGGTACTTGTCGACGAGCGACCGGTAGCGGCTCTTCGGCAGGCCCGGGTGCGTGACATTCGACGCGAGCTCGTGGGCCTCGAGGTAGTTCGCAACTGCCACCGCGTTTTCGACGTGACGAGACATTCGCAGCGACAGGGTCTCGAGCCCCTGAAGGAACAGGAACGCGTTGAACGGACTCATTGCCGCACCCAGATCGCGCAGCGTCTCCGCTCGCAGCTTCATCAGATAGCCGTAGGTGCCGAACGTTTCGTGGAACTGCAGTCCGTGATAGGCGGGTGATGGTTCCGCGACGACCGGAAAGCGTCCGTTGGACCAGTTGAACTGACCTGATTCCACGACGACGCCGCCAATGCTCGTGCCGTGGCCGCCGATGAATTTCGTCGCGGAGTGAACGATGATGTCGGCGCCCCACTCGATCGGCCGGCAGAGATACGGCGTGGCAAAGGTATTGTCGACGATCAGCGGGCTCTGGTGATCGTGCGCGATGGCGGCGATCGTCTCGATGTCGAGCACGTTGCCGCCGGGGTTGCCGATCGTCTCTCCGTAGAACGCTTTCGTGTTCTCTCGTATCGCCGCCTTCCACGCGTCCAGATCGTCGGGATCGACCCACGTCAAACCGACGTTCATCTTGCGGAGCATGTGCTTGAACTGATTCACCGTCCCGCCGTAGAGCGCGGCTGATGCGACGATGTGGTCTCCGGGCTGCAGCAGCGTGAAGAGCGCGGCCGCCTGCGCCGCGATTCCACTCGCGAACGCGACGGCGCCGCACCCACCTTCGAGGTTTGCCACGCGCTCCTCGAACACCGCCACGGTCGGGTTCATGATCCGCGAGTAGGTGTTCCCGTACTCCTGGAGGTTGAAGTACGCGGCGGCCGATTCCGGATCCTCGAACACGTAGCTCGTCGTCTGGTAAATCGGCACTGCGCGCGCGCCGGTGTTCGGGTCAGGGCGCTGGCCGGCGTGCACCTGCCGCGTTTCGAATCCAAAGTCGCGAGGTTGTTCGGCGCGGAAGCGTTCTTCCATCGAGCTGGTCTCCTGACATTACTCTGTCACATACGCCAGAGAAACGGCCCACGGCAAATCACGAAGTTCACAAAGGACACAAAGACCACGAAGTAAAAACAAAAGGGCCCTAATAGGTCTTCGTGGTCTTCCTTCGTGATCTTAGTGGTCTCGGTGGTCTTTGTGCGGCCGCCCGTGGCGCGTGACAGCGAGAATCGTTCAAGTCCACCACGCACCCTCGAGTCCGAGAAATCGCCTGATCATCGGTGTCTGGCGGGCCTCTTCCAGCAGGAAGCAATCGTGGCCGTACGGCGCCTCGATCACGTGGAGCTCGACGTACTTGCCCAGCGCACCGAGGGCATCGGCCAGCTCCTGCGAACCGGCCGGCGGGTACAGCCAGTCCGAGCTGAACGCAATCAGAAGCGTTCGCGCCGTCACCTGCCGAAGGGCGTCCGTGAGGCTGCCGTTCCCGTACTGGCGCGCGAGATCGAAGTAGGTCAGCGCTCGCGATGTGTACAGATACGTGTTTGCGTCGAAGCGCTTGACGAACGTCTCCGCCTGGTGGCGCAGGTAGTTCTCGACCTCGAACTCCGGCTCCCGCAGAGTGTACCGGATGTCGTCGGAAAACTGCAGCCGCCGGCCGAACTTGTCACCGACGGATTTCGCGGACAGATACGTCATGTGCCCGACCATCCGGGCGACGCCCATGCCGGCATCGGGCTGGCGTCCGGTGCCGTAGTAGTGCCCGTCCTGCCAGTCGGGATCCCTCATGATCGCGCTACGCGCGATCGCGTTCCAGGCGACGCCCTGCGGCAGGAGGGCGTGGGTGCTCGCAATGGCAACGATCGAGTCGACCCGATCGGGGTAAAGGATTGCCCACTCGAACGCTTGCATGCCACCGAGGGATCCGCCGGCTACCGCGGCGAGCCGCTCGATTCCGAGCTCGTCGAGGAATGCGCGCTCGGTCCGCACCATGTCTGCGACGGTGATGACCGGGAAGTCGGATCCATACGGCCTGCTCGTTGCCGGATTGGTGGACGACGGGCCGGTCGTTCCGCGGCAGCCGCCCAGCAGGTTGGTGGAGACCACGAAGAAGTGATCGGTATCGAAGGCCTTGCCGGGACCGATCATGCCGTCCCACCAGCCGAGTCCCTTGCCGATGGTGCCATCGCGATCGTCGGCGCCGAACCCGTCGCGTGTGCTCTCCGCCGGCGGTGTTTTCGCGAAGCCCGCGGCGTGCGCGTCGCCGCTCAACGCGTGGCAGACGAGCACGACGTTGTCGCGCGCGGCGGACAGCGCGCCGTACGTTTCGTACGCGATTCGAATCGGGTGCAGCTCCACCCCGCAGTCGAGACGAAGCGGATTCGGCAGATCGAGGAACTGCGTTTCGACCGTACCTACCGAACCCGCGGCGGTCCTGGGTGCTCGTGACGCCATCCGCGTGATCATATCCCCCGCGTCCACCAGGTTCGCCCGCGTCACCACTGTAGGCGCCGGCTTCAGCCGGCCGCGAAGTCCGCCTGACAGCGGACACGACAAAGTGGCGAAGGGCCCACTCGTTGTATGATCGAAGGCTTCTGGCGACAGTCGAGCAATAGAGAGGGAGGGAGTTTTCACGATGGCTATGGCAACGGTCAACAATGGGGTCAACGTCCAGGCACTGCTGGATGCGCGAGAGGTGTTGAAAGGCGCTCCGGAGGCCGCGAAGTTCACGTGGCGCGCCTCGTGCAAATGGGTGAACGGCACGCACAGCACGACGGACGTCCACAGCTTCTTCGGTCTCGGCGAGGAGCAGCAGCACAAGACGGAGACGTCGTTCGTCGCCGATCATCCGGAGGTATTCGCGTCGGAAGACCACGGCATCACGCCAATCGAGTACGTCCTCGTTGGTCTCGCGAGCTGCCTCACGGCGGGTGTCGCGGCCGTGGCCCAGAATCGCGGCATTCAGCTGCGTTCGGTCGAGTCGAAGCTCGAAGGCAAGATGGACGTCCGCGGGATTCTGGGCGCAGACAGTGACGTGCGAAACGGCTACGAGGACATCAAGGTGACCTTCAAGATCGACGCCGATGCGTCGAAGAAGGACATCGAGGCGCTCGTCGCGCAATCGCAGAAGCGCTCGGCAGTGTACGACGTGATCACGAACCCCGTAAACGTCACCGTCGAAGTCGTCTGAGGAAACACCCTCCACAGCCGGAGAGCAGACCGATCGAGCGCGTCACGACCGTCGTCATCGGCGCCGGCCACGCCGGCCTCGCGGCGAGCCGGTTTCTCACCGACCGCTCGATCGATCACGTGGTCCTGGACCGGGGAGAAGTCGCGAACTCGTGGCGACGCGAGCGCTGGGACTCGCTGCGACTCCTCACACCCAACTGGCAGTGCCGTCTGCCTGGCTGCCGCTACGACGGCCCGGATCCCGACGGCTACATGAGCGTCGACGAGGTTGTCGAGTTCATCTCGAGGTTCGCGGCCGTTTCGAGCGCGCCGGTGCGCACGAACACGAACGTCACGTCAGTGACCCGTGCGAACGATGGATACGACGTACTGACGACCAACGGCGATTTCCGGTGTCGGTGCGTGGTGGTCGCAAGCGGCGCCTGCAATCTGCCCAGCGTGCCGCGCCTTCGCGACTCCGTGCCCGCACCAATCGAACAGTTCACGCCATTCGATTACCGCAATCCCGCGCAGCTGCCGGACGGCGGCGTGCTCGTCGTCGGGGCAGCGGCCACGGGCGTACAACTCGCCTACGAGATTCAGCTTTCCGGGAGGCCCGTCACGCTTTCCATCGGAGAGCACGTCCGCCTTCCACGCACGTATCGCGGACGAGACGTGCTCTGGTGGATGGATGCGTCCGGCGTCTGGAACCAGCGTTACGACGAGGTTGACGACCTGATGCGCGCGCGGCGGCTTCCGTCGCCGCAGCTCGTCGGCACTCCCGAGCGCATGACGCTCGACCTCAATGCGCTCGGCGCGATGGACGTCGAGCTCGTGGGCCGGCTGTCAGCGGTGCGCGATGGCCGCGCGTTGTTTTCGGGCGGGCTGCGGAACCTGTTTGCGCTCGCCGATCTCAAGATGGACCGTCTGCTGGATACGTTCGACGAGTGGGCAAGCGGCAACAGCCGCGACGGCGATGCGAGCGAGCCGGAGCGTTTCGAGCCGACGCGCGTGCCGGAGTCGTCACGGCTGCAGATCGATCTGCGTAGTGGCGAGATCCGGTCGATCGTGTGGGCAACCGGATTTCGGCCGGACTACAGTTGGCTGCATCTGCCGGTCGTCGACGAGAAAGGACTGCTGCGACACGAAGGTGGTGTGGTGGACGCGCCAGGGATGTACGCGCTCGGTCTGCCTGTGTTGCGGCGGCGCAAATCGACATTCATTCACGGCATCGAAGACGATGCGCGCGAAGTGGTCGACGAGCTTGCGGACTACCTGGCGCACGGCGACCGCCAAGTTGCGAGGCGTCGATGATACGTGGAGTTCAGCCGAGGCGTGCGTGCCTCGGCGCTCGTTTCGGGTCTGAGGACCCGGCTGAACGCTTCTTCCCTTTCGACGGCTTCCGATCGGGCGGCTGAACGGTGGGCGCGGTCGTGACGCCGTCGAGGAATCGTTCGACAGCATAGTTGACAATCTGGCCGCATGGCCCGCCAAAGCTCTTGTCGCACCCGTGCGTGGCCCACGGCAGCTGGACGAACAGGTGTTTGACGTTCGCCTCCCGCAGCCGCTCATCCAGCCGGGCGCTCTCCTCCGCCCAGACCGTGCTGTCGCGCATGCCGTGAATGATCAGCGTTGGTGGCGACGCGGCGGTCACGAAATTGACGGGCGAGGCCGAGAAGTACGTATCCTCGACCCGCGTCGGGGACCCGCCAAGATACCTTTCGAGGACGCCGCGCGTATCGAGGAGGTTCTTCGGAGCTGGATGCTGATATTCGAACGTCAGATCGCTCGGACCGTAGATCGAGATGACACCGCGAATCGATCGATCCATCGCGGTGTAACCCGCGAGAAGCGCCAGTTGGCCGCCTGACGATCGTCCGAGGAGCGTGATCTGATTCGTGTCGACGCCGATCTGTGGTCCGTACACCTTCAGATACGCGACAGCCGACAGTACGTCGTCGCGACCCGCCGGAAAGGGCCAGCGTGGCGCAAGTCGATAGTTGATGGCGGCAACGACGTAATCACGCCCGGCAAGATAGGCGTTCAACGCCGCGAATTCCGTGTTGTCGCCCGTGTGCCAGTTCCCGCCGTGAACGACGATGACCGCAGGCAGCGGCCCGTGGACGTACGCGGGATGGTAGATGTCGAGCGTGAGCTCCTGTCCCTCGTACGACGCGAACGTCCGCTGTTCGTATCGCACCGGCGGCAGGTTGAGCGGCTTGATCAGATCGGGGAACACGAGCGGGCTCGGACGCGGGGCTTCAGAGAAGCGTGTGTGAGCCCGGCGCGCCGTCCCGAATTGTGCATCGAACGTGGACGGCAGGACGTCGTTGACTTCCTTCGCCTTCGCAACGGGAAAGATGAACAGCCCGATCGCGCCGACGCTGCACAACGCACCGATCTTCCCGATCCGCGCACGCGTTCGGCTGGGAATGAGCGGCAGCAGGGCCGCAATGGCGAGCCAGTATCCCCATTCAGTCGCGGCAATGCTGGCGCCCCACATCACGGGCGCACTTGCCGGTACGAGACTGAGCGCCGCCACCGTCAGAAACAGGATGCCGCCGAGCAGTCGAAACAAGTCCGTCATACGCCACCCGCCGATTCATGTGGATTCCGGGCAGGCACACGCCGCCTGATCGATCGGTCCCTGGGGCAGCAAGACGGATACCAGCATGAAAAAGCGCCGTCAATCAGCGACGCCCGTGGAATGAGGCGCCCGGCGACTGACCGGTCCGTAAGAGCGTGCACAGAATCGTGAGCCGACGGCGATCACCGTTTTGAAGCGTCCGATTTCCATTTGCGAATGACGATGTGGCCGCTCGCGATCACCGTCGTGGGATCTGCGCTATCAGCGCGTTCCTGACCGAGGATCCGCAGATCCAGCCGTTCGAGCTGAACTGCTGACCGGCATGTCTGGTTCCTGCGCAACAACTCCCGTTCTCGTCGGAACCCAGGTCGAAACGCGGTTTCGGCCCCGGCACCAGCGCGAAAGGCGTCAACCGCGGCGGCGTTCACGCCGTTGCCAACCTCCGCGTCTCAGGATTCGTCCAAGACGATGTCATGAGCTCCGTCATCGCCGATCTTCGCTACGCAGCGCGCGAACTGCGCCGCCGTCCCGGGTTCGCGATCACCGCGATCCTCTCGCTGGTCCTTGGGATAGGCGCCACGAGCGCGGTGTTCAGCGTCATCTACGGCGTTCTGATCGATCCCTTCCCCTACGTGGGCGCCGATCGAATGATGCAGCTCGCCCTCAGGGACAACGCCGGCCGTTTTCGGTATCCGGGCATGACCGGCGCTCAGTTGGAGCAGCTTCGACAGGCACGGACAGTCGAGAGCGTCGTGGGAGAAGATGGATGGAACCTCACGACGACCGACGGCGATATCCCCGAAGATGTCGTCGCGTCGTACATCACGCCGAACGCGCCGAACCATTGGGGTGTCCCAGCTCTCATGGGACGATGGCTCATTCCCGCTGATGCGCCTTCGGGTCAGGATCCAGCGCGCGTCGTGGTGCTGGGCTACCAATTCTGGCAGCGGTATTACACGGGCGACCCGACAGTGGTCGGCAGAACGCTCCAGCTCGTTCGAAAGAACTATCAAATCGTTGGCGTGATGCCGCCGCGGTTTCGCTGGCGGGACGCGGACATCTACGTGCCGCTCAAGGTAAGGTTCGAGCCCAATATCTACCTCGGAGTCAGCCTCAAGATTCGGCCGGGCTTCTCTGTTGCAGAAGCCAATACCGAACTGCAGCCAATCCTGCAGGAGTTCGCGACGCAGACACCAGGACGCTACCCCGACTCGTTTCGAGTGAACCTGCGCAGCATCATCGAGATGTATGCGCGACCGATGGGCCCCAGACTCTTTCTACTGCTCGGCGCGGTGACGTCGCTCCTGCTCATTGGCTGCGCCAACGTGTCGATACTGCTGCTCGTACGCGGTGCCCACCGCCAGCAGGAGCTCGCGGTGCGCGCAGCAATCGGAGCGGGACGTGCCCGTATCGTGCGCCAGTTGCTGACGGAGGCGCTGGCGATCGCTGTCGTCGGTGCGGCGCTCGGTGTGCTGCTCGCGTGGAAAGGTCTGGCGCTGATCGTGGCGTTGGTACCCACCAACTCCTTCGCGGCCGAATCGGTGATCGAGATGAACCTGCCGGTCCTCCTGTTCAGCACGGCACTGGCTGTCGTCACCGCGGTCGTGTTCGGCGTGTGGCCCGCTCTGCAGCTCTCGCGTCCCGATCTCGGACGCGTCGCGCAGGCCAGCAGTCGACGGGTGATGGGCAGCACGCAAGGCCGGCGTGTCCATCATGTGATGGTCGCGGTCCAGGTCGCGTTGACGCTGCTGATACTCACCGCGGCTGGTGCGGCGGAAAAGGGATTCCTGCGGCTCGTGAACGCGAATCTCGGATACGACCCTCAGAACACGATGTCTCTGCCCATTCCCGTCCACGACGGCACGTACCCGACATGGAAGGAGCGGTCCGAGTACTTCGAGCGGCTGCGCGCCGCGGTCGCCGCGATGCCGCAAGTGGTGTCGGCAGGAATCTCGACGAACGCTACGCCGCCCGCAAACGGAGGCGACAACGCCATCGAGATTCTGGGCAGCACGGCGCTCGAGAAACCGGTTGCGCGGGCCAATTTCATCAGCTCCGAATATTTCGCGCTCCTCCACATTCCGCTGACTCAGGGACGCGTCTGGAACCGTGACGAGATGACACGAGGCGCACCCCTCGCGGTGATCAACCAGGCCATGGCCCGGCAGTACTGGCCGAACGGTGACGCCATCGGCCGTCGGTTCCGGTTCGTCAACATGAAGGACGAACCGCCGTATTCGCCCGCGTCGGTCGGCGCTGGCGGATGGATCGAGATCGTCGGCATCGTCGCCGACGCGCGCAACGATGGCCTGCGCAACCCGATCAAGCCGGCGTTCTATGTGCCGTACTCACTGAAGATGCGGATGTTCACACAGATTCTGGTGCGCACCCGCGTGCCTCCGCTGTCCATCCTCCGCGATGTGCGCGCCGAGCTCGTTCGCGTCGATCGAGAACAGCAGGTCATGCGCGCGCGGGATCTCCAGGGCTGGATCACGAATCTTCCCGAGTACGCTCAGCAGCGGTTGGTTGCGCGGTTGTTCGGCATCTTCTCGATTCTGGCGCTCGTGCTTTCAGCCGTTGGGCTCTACAGCGTCGTCTCCTACGGTGTCGCGACCAGGACCAACGAATTCGGCGTCCGCATGGCGCTCGGGGCGCGGGCGCCTGACGTCGTGCGCATGGTGCTTTCAGGTACGTCCTGGAACGTTGGTGTGGGGCTGCTGGCAGGCGTGCTCTTGTGTCTGGTCTTCGACACGTTCGCGTCACAGTGGGTGTCGGAGAGTCCGCGCGATCCGCTGATCCTTGGCGGCGTGGCCCTCCTGCTGGTTACTGTTGCAGTTCTGGCGTGTGTTGCTCCGGCACGGCGCGCGGCTTCGATCGATCCGATGGATGCCGTGCGGCACGAGTAACTGCGTAACGCAGCACTACCTGCGAATCACGAAGGCGTCGGACAGCGTCAGACGGGCTGCCAGCGCGTGACGAGACGAGACCCGGTGATCAGGCGGTCGCGCGTCAGCAGCGGCAGTTTGAGCGCGCGGCTCGTTGCCACGATGACGCGATCGGCCGGATCGCGAGGGAAGCTCGTTGGCAGAGAGGCCACTTCCGCGGCGATCTGAGGCGTAATCGGGATGAGTCGAACCGATCGGGGGTGCGCGGCGGCCTCAAGCCATTCGCGCAACGGCACGTCGAGCGAAAGCCGCTCGCGTTCGACGAGCGTGGCGACCTCCCAGAGGCTGATGTCGCAGAGCCACGGGCGCTGATCCCGCGGCAGATGATCGAGTGCGGCGATGGCCTTCGCGCCGAGCCGGCGGTCCTGATCGACCCACCAGATCCAGGCGTGCGTATCGAAGAGCGGCGGCGTTATCCGAGCGCGTCGATCTCGGATTCGTCAACCGTCGGCGCTAGTGTCCTGAGTCAGAGATTCGCTCACAATATCGCGCGACACTGGCAAGAATCTCGTCGGCGGTTTTGGTCCAGACAAACGGCTTCGGTGATTCGTTGGTCATGGTCAGATACTCGCGAATCGCCGTTTCGAGCGCGC
>JBKPCD010000041.1:0-4088 GCA_046727175.1 Acidobacteriota bacterium
CAGTCTGAAAGCGTTCCTCGCACGGCATGTCCGCCAATGGCTTTGACAGCATGTAGACGGTCTGACTGCTCGCGTGTTCCAGCGCTTCGCGCAGCAATTCCTCCTTCGACGCGAAATGCGCATAGAACCCCCCGTGCGTGAGCCCCGCACGGGCCATGACCTCTTGCAATCGCACATTTGCGACACCGCCGGCACGGAACGCCGCCGCTGCCGCCTGCACAATCTTCTCGCGTGTTCGCGCTTTGTGGTCGTCGGGCCAGGGCATGATTCGCCTCTTCAGAACATGATGATGATCATAAAGTGTACCAGATCTCCTCGAGAAGCCGTCACACCCGCCTACCCGTCGCGCTTGACGCCGCGAACAGGATTGGCATACGGATCGTCTGAGAATATGATGATTAACATATTGTCTCAGAGGTGAACCATGACAGCGACTGAACTCCCCGACCTGCTCCATCGCGGCGTCGCGATCTTCATCTCAGCGTTAGGGATTGGCATGGTCGCGGTGCATACCGCTCTCGCCGCACTGGCCGCACAGCAACCGCCTCTTGCGCGACGGAAACCAATCCTCCTTCCAGGGCTCGTCAGCGCGTACCTGACCCTGTGGTTCGGCCTCGCCATCACGGTGGGCGACCGCACCAACTTTCCGTTGGGACGTGAGGATCTCCGACTGTGGTTCAGTCTCCTCGTGGGATTTGGCCCAATGTTCGTCGGCATCGCCGTGCTGTTTGCGTCGAAGACCATGCGCCACCTCAACGCCGCGATGCCAGCGCACTGGCTCATCTGGGCCCAGACCTATCGAATGGCGGGCCTAATGTTTCTCTTCCCGTTCCTGTATTACGGGATTGTGCCGGCGGCCTTTGCGATCCCGGCCGGCCTCGGCGATTTCGTGACCGGTGCCCTCGCACCAGTCGTCGGACTTGCTGTGGCGCGGCAGCAACCGCACGCCATCAAATGGGCCACGGCGTGGAACATCTTTGGCGTGCTGGATCTGATCGTCGCCCCGGCCGCCGCCATCCTCTCCCATGCGCAGTTGATCGGGCTGTATCCACTCTCCCTGGTTCCACTGTTTATCGGACCACCGCTTGGGATTCTGACGCACGTGTACTCGCTGACGAATCTTGCGAAGCTTTCGTCGTCTGACGTGGCTGATGTCTCACGTCAATCGACCGGGGAGGGCCGGGCAACGACGATGGGTCGCGCGTTTCGAACAACGTGATTGATTTCAGGCTGGTGACGCAGAGGCCACGTCTCAGCTCCGAAGACAGTACGCGATGACAGACGTTCACCGAACATACCTGCCGGCAGCCGGCCATCAGTGAACCCTGCCGTCCTATGACCCGCTCGTGAAGCTCCTCGGAGGTGTTCCGCAAGACGCGTGCTCGTCGAGCAGGCGGATCTCCAGCCAGGCGATCGTGTGCTCGAGGTCGGCTGCGGAACAGGCACCCTGCTGATGCTGATCACTCAGCAGAGCCAGCCGTCGACGTGACAGGTCTCGATCCCGACGTGAAGGCGCTCGCACGCGCGAAGCGCAAGGCTGACGCCGCGTCCGTGTCCATGCAACTCGATCGGGGATTCTCGGATGTGCTGCCCTATGCCGCGAGTTCGCAACCCCGGATCGGATTGCCTCTGCATCGTAGCCGCAGTCTCCCACCACACAATCTGGACGACGCCGCGGCCGTCCCCGCTCGCCCTGGAGTGGAAGAATCGCATCCACCAGCGCCAGTGCCTCCTGCGAGTCGTTTCGGTTGGCGGCGGTTCGGCGAACCGCGAGCGGCACGCCCCGCCCGTCGCAGATCAGATGACGCTTGCTCCCGCGCTTGGCCCGCGACCAATCAATCTGGTCGGAGCGTGCGAGCCAGTCCAGCAGCGCAAAGTGCATCAGATCCCAAACCCCCCGCCCGTTGCCAATCGCGCAGGCGCCGCCAGCACGTCATCCCCGACCCGCACCCGAGTTCCTGCGGGAGCATCTGCCAGGGAATGCCGCTGCGAAGGACGAAGACGATGCCCGTCAGGCACGCGCGATCCGAAACGCCTGGTCGGCAACCTTGTGGCCGTCGTGGAAGAATCGGCAAGAAGGGTGGGTTCGACAAGATCCCACAACCGATCTGGAAGCAACGCCGCGGCCATACGCCGTTCACGCTACTTCGCCGACGAGGATCAGGTTCGGGAGGTTTTGTTACACGCTCTAACGACTAAGGCGTGCACACGTTATCACGTGTCAAACTAACATCAGATATGATAAATAAATCCCGTGCCTCGCCCACAGGCGTTCACGACTGTTGAGAATATCCCGCTCGTCGGTGGAAGCCTCTGTGTTGATTTCGTCAATACAACGGGCGCCCGCGCGAGCACTGCCCCGCGGGAGCGACTGACCAATTATGGCGATTTGCTGACCTGGAGCGAACGCGCAGGCATTGTCGATGCGCTGGCCGCCGGACGGCTTCGACGAGCCGCGTCACATCGAAAGGATTACGCTGCGGACGCACTCAGGCGTGCCCGCACGCTCCGGGAGGATTTGTATGAGCTGCTGTCAGCGTTTGTCGATGGGCGCCGGCCAATCACCAGCGCTGTGGCGCGCCTCGCAGCGCATTGGCGTGTTGCGCTTCGGAATCAGCAACTGATCCTAGGTCAAGGTCGCCTCGAGGTCCGAATCGTGGCCAACGAAGGCGACCTCGCTGGTCTGATGTCACGGATCGTCATCGATGCTGTCGATTTGTTGACATCCGACCGACTCCTGCTCATAAGGCGTTGCGCGGAGTGTGACTGGCTGTTTCTTGACACCAGCAAGAACAGCACTCGACGATGGTGCAAGTCCACGTGTGGCAACCGTGTGCGCTCTCGCGAACGCTACGAGCGCCTTCAACGAGCGGAGTCCTCCACGACAATCACTCCAGTGCGATCCTCGCGGCGAGATTGAAGAGTTCGGACTCGATTCTGTCGGTTACCACGTTCATGGCCATGCTGCGCTAAAGCGTGGCCCCAGCTCGCCGCGCTGCTGTCTTCTGACACCGTAATTCTCAGCACCCTGCTAGTCACGCTGCGAGGTTTCAAACCGAGTTTCGCCGTCTTGAAGGAGAGGTACGCCATCGAGATACACCGTCGGCTTCAGCAGGACGGCGTCGACGTGAACGCCGGCGTCGTTCATACCTCCGAAGGAAACGTTTGTGCCGAACGCGACGTGGGCAGTCCCGCGAGCTTTCTCGTCGACAATGACCGTCCCGCTCTCTTGCGCACCCGAATTCACACCAATCCCGAGTTCGGCTACCGTGCGCCCCTTGCCAGCGCGTCCGGCATCGAGTGTCCTGAGCAGCCAGTCGGCGGCCTCACCTGTGGCGTCGATGAGGCGACCGTTGTGCACGTGCAGGCGAAGCGGCTGCTGGAGCAGTCCGTACCCCGCCAGCGAGCCGTCTACCACTATGGTCCCGGTGCCCTCGGTTTCGATCGGAGCGATGTACGCCTCGCCCGCCGGCAGATTGCCAAATGAGCCAGGCTCTCGAAGATTCCCATTGTCCTCGTGTGCCGTGCGCCCGCAGATTTGTAGCGTGAGATCGCCCGGCCCGTGATGTGAGGCGGCAGGTCCTTGCGGCCGTGAGTGCGCGGCCAACAACGGCGGTCGAACGCTCCAGCAACCCGTAATCAATTGGCAGGGCGGATGCAAAGGCCGCCTCGGTGAGCGACGACATGCCGGCGATACGAACGCCACGCGCGGTTGCCTCGATCCGTGCGCGCGTGTGACTGATGGAATAGACCGTCGGCGCAAGGGCGACTGTCGCTTCCCGCAAGGCGTGCGCGACGGCGTCTGGCGGCTCCTCGCCGTGCCGGGCGAGCGTCGCATATTCCATGTGGCGAACACCATCGGCGCGTTCGCGTGCGGCGTCGAACAGCGCCTTCGCGACGCGGCGCTGTGGCGGGTTGCTCACGATGAGTACGCGGTCGTTCGCGTCCACGCCAAAGCAGTCCATACACGCGTTCGGTGCCCGCTGAAATGCTGTCCGAGAGGTCATCGCTCTTGTCGCTCCAAGGCCCGCTGTTGTGCAAACGCTCGGCAGATGGCATCACTGCTCGCGGCTACCACAAGTCACAAT
>JBKPCD010000042.1:0-28329 GCA_046727175.1 Acidobacteriota bacterium
GTCGAACGTTGTGGGCCTGCCGATTGCCACCGTGCACCGCCTGTTGAAGACTGTCGGTACGGCGAGCGACTGAACCGCCGTCGCACCAGCGGGGCAAAGCCCCCCGGTGTAGATTTGATTCCAGTCGGCAAGACACGTATCCTGAACTATCGGCACTTGCAAACCGTTATGAGAGCAAAACCTATCAAGATTGCAGCGACCGCCGCCGTCCTCGTCGTTGCGTTCGGCGGGTTGCTCTACTCGACTCTTCGAGAAGGGACGGAGTACTACAAGCACGTCGACGAAGTGATGGCCGACCCCGCCGCATGGCAGGGGAAACGCCTGCAGCTCCATGGCTTCGTGGTCGACGATTCGATCTTCGTGAAACCAAGCACGCTCGAGTATCGCTTCAAGATCCAGAGCAACGGCAAAATCGTGCCGGCGCGATATACGGGTGTGGTGCCCGACACATTCAAGAGCGGATCGGAGGTCGTGCTGAAAGGCCGCCTCGGTCCCGACGGGTTTGCCGTCGATCCCAACGGCGTGATGGCGAAGTGCCCGTCGAAATATGAGGCAGGTCCAGCGGCAACGAAAAGTTGAAGCATGCCCGCACTGGGGACGTTCCTTCTGCTCTCGACGTTCGTTGTCTGCGCCTACGCAGTGGCCGCGTCCGTTGCGGGTGCGCGCCGACGGTCGGAGCGGCTCATCGAGAGCGGCATCGGCGCCTTGTACCTCATCGCAGCGCTGATGACCGTCGCGTCGGCGCTGATGATCCACGCGTTCGTCACCGACAACTACGCGATCAAGTACGTCCAGCGCTATTCAGACTCGGCACAGCCGCTCGCATACAAGATCGCGTCGTACTGGGGCGGTCTCGACGGGTCGATCATGTTCTGGGTGTTCCTCCTCAGCGTCTTCGGCTCGACTGCGGTCAAGGTGAACCGCGAGAAACACCGTGAGCTGATCCCCTGGGTGGTATCCGTGATTGCGGCCACGGAGATGTTCTTCATCTTCCTGATGGTCGTGCACAACAACCCGTTCTCGACGTTCCTCACGCCCCCACCCACCGACGGACGCGGGCTGAATCCGCTCTTGCAGAACTTTTACATGGCGATTCACCCGCCATCGCTCTACACGGGCTTCGTGGCGATGACGATCCCGTTTGCGTTCGGGATCGCCGCCTTGGCGACCGGACATCTGGACGACGCGTGGCTGCGCGCGGTGCGCCGCTGGACGATGATCGGTTGGCTGTTCCTCTCGTTCGGCCTGACGCTCGGGATGTTGTGGGCGTACGAGGAACTGGGGTGGGGCGGTTTCTGGGGCTGGGATCCAGTCGAGAACGCCGGGCTCCTCCCGTGGTTCACGGCAACCGCATTCCTGCATTCGGTGATGGTTCAGGAACGGCGGGGCATGCTGCGCGTCTGGAATGTGACACTGGTGATCCTGACGTTCTTCCTCACGATCTTCGGCACTTTCATGACGAGGTCGGGCGTCGTGCAGTCGGTGCACGCATTCGGCGAAGATCGCGAGCTGGCGCTGCTGTTCACGATTTTCATGGTCGCGATTTTGCTGACGAGCTTCGGGCTCGTCATCTATCGCTTGCCGTTGCTTCGCGGGCGGCACGAGCTCGATTCGTGGGTCTCGCGCGAGGCGGCGTTCCTCGTAAACAACTGGATTCTGCTGTTTTCTGCGTTCTTCGTGTTGTTCGCTACGATGTTCCCGACGTTGAGTGAGGCACTCCGGGGCGAGCGGCTCACGGTGGGTCCGACCTTCTTCAACACGTGGATGCTGCCGATTGGGCTGATTCTGCTGCTCCTGACCGGCATCGGTCCGCTGCTCGCGTGGCGCAAGTCGACGCTCGCGAATCTCCTGCAGCAGTTCCTCTGGCCTTCGACCGGAGCGTTGACGGCCATTGTCGCGCTCCTCGCGTTCGGCGTGCGGGTCTGGAGCTCCGGCATCTGCTTCGCGCTCAGCGCGTTCGTGTTCGTCACAATCGCCCAGGAATTCGTCCGCGGCGCGCGGGTCCGTCAACGTGCGACAGGCACCGACATCTTGACGGCGATGATCGGCCTCGTGGCCCGCTCCAAGCGCCGCTATGGCGGCTACATCGTCCATCTGGGAATCGTGCTGATCTTCCTCGGTTTCGCCGGACAGGGGTTCAAGCAGGAAGAGCAGGTCGTGCTCAAACCGGCGCAGCAGGTGACTGTCGGACATTTCACGGTTCGTCACGATGGCCTGGCAGTCACGAGCGACAACCAGAAGCAGATGATCACCGGCCACGTGAGCGTCTTCGAGCACGGCAAGTCGCTCGGCGTCCTGGAACCGGCCAGATGGTTCTTCAACAAGCATGAGGACCAGCCGACGACGGAGGTGGCGATTCGCAGATCTGGAGCCGAGGACGTCTACGTCGTGCTCGCGGGTTATGACGTCGCGTCACAGTCGGCGACGTACGCGATCACGGTCAACCCGCTCGTGAACTGGATCTGGATCGGGTTCGGCGTGATGGCGATCGGCACGGGAATCGCGCTGCTGCCGGATATCGCGTTCAGCTTCGCAATCGCGCGGATTCCTTCGACCGCAACTACGTCGTTGCTGCTCTTGCTCTTGGTGTTTCCGGCAGGTCTTCGTGCGCAGCACGCCGAGAATCCGCAGGAGGTGCTGACAGTGCCGAAAAGCGCGCTCGAACGCGACCTGCAGAAGGAAATCATCTGCATGTGCGGCACGTGCGGGCGCAAGCGAATCGGGGAATGCACCTGCGCACGGGCCGCGCGAATGCGCGAAGAGGTGTCGAGGCTGGTCGCCGACGGAAAGTCGAGGGAAGACGTCTACCAGTACTACATTGCCAAGTACGGAAGCCAGGAGCCGCTGGCCTCTCCGATTAACAAGGGGTTCAATCGGCTCGCGTGGTTGTTCCCGTACGTTCTTGGCACTTCGGGCGCGGTCGCGGTTGCGTTTGCGGCGATTCGCTGGTCACATCGGCACGTGGAATCGCCATCCACGTCAGTTTCGCTCGGCATCAACCCCGAGCTCCAGGCGCGGTTGGACGATGAGCTCCGCGACCTCGATTGAGCAGCAGGTCCGGGTGAAGCCGGACGTGACACGTGGAGACCGTCCGGCGAAGAAGACCAGCACCGAAGCTGCCGGCGGCCGCCCGTGGCATTTCTTCGTCCTGCTGTCGCTCGTTGCAGCCACCGTTGCCGTCGTGCTCTCCAGACAAGCGACGCCCGCGCATCTGATCGTGATCAGCATCACGATGGCCACCGCCGGCGTGGCGGCCGCCGCGTTGTATCGCATGCTGGCGCCGCTCGTGGTCCGCGAGGTGTCGACGTTCAACGAACCGCTCACGGAGCGGGCGCGATCCACGTTCGAGCGCGAGAAAACGCTGGTCCTGCGATCGATCAAGGAGCTCGAGTTCGATCGCGCGATGGGGAAGCTGTCGGCGAAAGACTTCGACGAGATGTCCGGACGTCTTCGCGCGCGAGCGCTGATGCTGATGAAGCAGCTCGACGAGGGGAGCGGGTACCGCGCGGAAATCGAGCGGGAGCTTCGTGAGCGGATGAAGGTCCGGCTGAAGCCGGAGACTCCAGACGTCCGGCTCGAGCCGGACACGACAGCCGCGCATGGTGTCCGCCTTCAGGCGGACACTGAAGCCGGGCCAGAGCGTTCCTCGGCGTGTGCCTGCGGCACTGTGAACGACGACGACGCCATCTTCTGCAAACGTTGCGGCGCGAAGCTCGCGCTCGTGAGCGCTGCCGACGATTCCAATTCCAGCGAATGAGCGTGCAGCGATTCGCGAACGTCCCCGTGGCGGCACTGCTGGTCGCGCTGCTTGCCTCGATTCCGCACCTTCGAGCTCAGCCTGCAGCCGGAGGTATGCAGATGCCGGACCCGAAACAGATGTCCGGCGTGCCATTGCCCGTGAGCGATCTCCAGCCGGGCACGGTGATGGTCCGCGTCATTCGCGGCTCGCTGGCGAATATCGTCACCGGCCAGCGCGTCGAGCTTGTTGGGAGCGATCAACCGCTGACATCAACGACGAACGAGGCCGGCCGTGCCGAATTCACAGGCCTGAAGCCGGGCACTCGCGTGAAAGCTGTCACGACGGTGGACGGCGAACGCATCGAGTCCCATGAATTCGAAGTTCCCTCGGCGGGCGGCATCCGGCTGATGCTCGTTGCGACCGATCCAAACGCGGAGAAGAAGGCCGGGAAGGCCGCATCAGCGGAATCCGGGGCGCCCGCCGCGCGTTCTTTGCGCGGTGGGGTGCAGTCCGGGTCGGTCGTCCTGGGTGATCAATCGAGATTCGTGTTCGAGATCGGCGACGAAGGACTTACCGTATTCGCGATCCTCCAGGTCCTCAACTCCGCGCAGACGCCCGTTCAGCCGCCCCAGTCTCTGGTGTTCGAGCTACCGGACGACGCGCAGGGCGCCGGGATACTCGACGGGTCGTCTCCTCAGGCAACCGTGGCGGGACGACGCGTGACCATCGCTGGTCCTTTCACACCCGGCTCCACATCCGTGCAGTTCGCATACGGGCTGCCGTACTCAGGAGGCGACCTTCGATTCTCGCAGACATTCCCCGTCGCGCTGACGCAGCTGACCGTAATCGCTCAAAAAGTCGGCGAAATGCGGCTCTCGTCGGAACAACTCTCACAGCATCGCGACATGACCGCAGAAGGGCAGGCGTACATCGTCGGCCAGGGTCCGACGGTGAAGGCCGGTGACGCGCTCGTTCTCGATTTCTCCGGTCTGCCGCACCATGCAGTGTGGCCACGGAACCTTGCGGTCGCGATGGCGATCGCCATCCTCGGCGCGGGTACGTGGGCCGCAGCTCGCACTGGGCGCGCCGATGCCTCTGACGCATCGCGCCGTCAGAAGCTCGATGCGCGCCGCGATCGTCTCTTTTCGAAGCTGGCATTGCTCGAGGAGGAGCATCAGCAGGGGAAGATCGAGGAAGCCCGTTACGCGGATCGCCGTAGCGAACTGGTTGCAGCGCTCGAGCGTGTGTATACGCGAATGGACCACGAGACGCGGGTGTACGCGGATGATCGCGGATAGAACACGACACGAGACGCGGATTCACGCGGATGGTCGCGAATTGAAACAACACCGCAGGACAGCCTTACGTCAGGATTCACAAGAACAAGAAGCAGTTCTATCCGCGTAAATCCGCGTACATCCGCGTCTCGTCGGATCTCCGCGTCTGTCCGCGTATGGATTTCACCTCACTCGCCTTCATCGATGTGACCCGCATATACGGGAGACGGCGAGCGCTCAATCGAGTATCGCTCCGCTGTGAAGCCGGCGAGATCGTCGCCGTCCTCGGACCGAACGGATCGGGGAAGTCGACGCTCCTCTCCATCGGGGCTACGCTCCTGGCGCCATCGTCAGGCGAAGTCCGATACGGCGACACGACCGGCGCAGCCGACCGCGTTGCGCTGCGGGGCCGCATCGGTTTCCTCGCACACGATCTATACCTCTATCCAGAGCTGTCGGCGGCTGAGAATCTCGATTTCTTCGGGAGGATGTATCAGCTGGCGAACGTCGAGCAGCGAATTGCCGGGGCGCTGGAACGAGCCGAGTTGACGGATCGCAGCAGCGAAATGGTGGCAGGGTTCTCGCGGGGGATGAGGCAGCGGCTCGCGCTCGAGCGAGCGCTTCTGCACGAGCCAAGGCTGGTGCTGCTGGATGAGCCGTTCACCGGCCTCGACGATCGGGCGACCATCGCACTTCAAGCCCGACTCGCAGATCTGCGCGCAGCAGGGTGCATCGTGCTCGTGACGACCCATGACGCAGAGACGATCGAACAGATCGTCGACCGCGCGGTGATGATGCAGAGCGGCCGGCTGATCCCCGTCGAGGACGGCTCGGGCTCTCTGCGCGAGCGGTGTCGAAAACTAAGCGCGCTCCGCGTCTAGTCGAGCCGATGGCCAGCTTTTTTCAAGCGGCGTGGCTCGTGACGCGAAAGGATCTCCTGATTGAGGCACGAACCCGCGAGATCGCCTACACGACGCTCTTCTTTGCGGTCTCGTGCGTGCTGGTCTTCTCGTTCGGCTTCGTTCGCGAAGGCCGACCGCTCGAGGACGCCGCGTCGGGTATTCTGTGGATAGCCATCGCGTTCTCCGGGACGTTGGCGCTGGGACGCACATTCGAGCGCGAGCGGCAGACCGAGACGCTGCGTGCGCTGCTCCTGGCGCCCGTCGACAGACCGGCGCTGTACGTGGGCAAGCTCGTTGGCGTGTTGTTGCTGCTGCTGGTCGTCGAGGTCATCGTCGTGCCGCTCGTTGCGCTGTTGTTTCAGGCACGGGTGTTCGCGTTCCCGCTGTTGATGGCCAGCCTGCTGACCGCCGGCACGATTGGATTCTCCGCCGTAGGAACGCTGTTTGCGGCCATGTTGGTGCGAGCTCGCACGCGCGATGTGCTGCTGCCGGTCCTGCTCTATCCGATTACGATACCCGTGATCATCGCGGGTGTCCGAGGCACTGCCGCGCTTCTCGGGGCTGAACCCGATCTGCCGATAGCGCGACTGTGGCTCTCGATGCTGGCCTTCTTCGATGTCGTGTTCATCACGCTGGCGCTGTGGACGTTCGAGACGGTCATGACGGAATAAAGGTGGATTCGGACCGGTAGTGCGGTGGTAGCGCCTGCGGCAGCGAGCGTCAGCGAGTCGAGCCGCAGCGCGTGGGCGGGGTCCCCGGCGCGCGTTTTCCGCGCGGTGGGGTGCTGAGGGTGGGGCCCGCCGCGCATCGAAAAACGGTAGTTCGGCGGCTCGGAAGTTCGGTGGCTCGGGTTCGGGGTTCGCGTCATGCAGAGGCTCTTTCCAGCGCTCGTCGTCGTCACGATCGCGATGTTCGCTGTCGCGCCAGCGTTGATTGTTCAGGCGCCATATGAGTCGACGATGGGGCTGGTGCAGAAGATTTTTTATTTCCACGTGCCATCGTGGATCGTGATGTTCACGTCCGCGTTCGTCTGTGGTGGTGCGGGCCTGAGATATCTTCTGACCGGTCGTAGCGCGGCCGATCGCGTGGCGGTTGCCGCGGCCGAGCTCACGCTCGTGTTCGGAACGATTGGACTAATGACCGGGCCGCTCTGGGCATACAAGGCGTGGGGAGTCTGGTGGCAGTGGGACGCGAAGCTGACGTCGGCGCTCGTGCTGTGGCTGATTTTCGCCTCGTATCTGCTGTTGCGGCGTTACGGAGGTGCCGGTTCCGAGAAACTTTCGGCCGTGGTCGCGCTGTTCGGCGCCGTCAACGTGCCGTTCGTGTACTGGTCGGCCAACCTGTGGCGGACGATGCATCCGACGACGAATGTGCTTCCAACTCTCCAACCAGGGATGCGGGGGCCGTTCTGGTTTTGCGCGCTTGCGTTTCTCCTGTTGTACGCGGTGCTGCTGACCGCGAGGATCCGCCTCGAGAAGCGTCGGACGGAGCTCGACGCGTTGTATCTGGCGGTGGAGGACTGACAGTGGAAAGGGAAAAGGGACCCGCCGTGCAGTTGCTCCTGCTTGCCGTGCTGATGTCCGCCTCGCTCCTCGCGCAGCGACCCTCAACCGAGCCTCCCATTGTGCCGGCGCGAAACATGCCGCCATTGTCGCAGGTGCCGCCCGCCGGAACGCAGCCGCAGCAGCTCGAGGGATTCGTTCGCGCCGATCAACTGCCGCAACGCGAGCAACTGCCTGCCGCCCCGCTCGTCATGACGGCGTATGCAGTCGCCTGGGCGGTCGTCCTGGCTTACGTCTGGTCGATCTGGCGACGGCTGAACCGGGTCGAGCGCGAGATCGCTGACGTGAGTCGCCGTCTCTCGCCCGGCGCACGCAGTTAATCGGTCACAGGCGCGCTAAGGGCGCGCCCCGCCCCGCACCCCACTGCGCAGAGGACGCGCAGTGGGGACCCCGCCCTGCGGCGGAGCGGGGGCGAAGGGGTCCCCGCGAGCGAGGGCGAAACCGGGGCCCCACCGCAGGTAGTGTGTGCGGTGGGGTGGGAAAGGGGGTTCGGGGGACGAAGTCCCCCGATGCAGAGATGTCGGCCGCGCACTTCATCTTCATCCCGGCGGTCATGCTGATCGGCCTCGTTATTGGCTGGGTGCTCGGCGCGCGCGCGGCGCACGATGCGTTTGCGGCGGAGCTGCGGAGAAGAGAAGAGCGAGAGAAGAGGAAGAGCCTGAACTAGTCGACCCCGAATCCCGACCTTCGAATCCCGAACCCCCGCTTGATCGAGCCACCGAACCACCGAACTGCCGAACTACCGGCCAACGGCCAATCGATTCGCCAGGCTCGGCGGCAGTCCAGCGACCAGGATCCGACGCTGCGCCGCGTCGACAGCGTACGGGATGCGCTTGAGCACCAAGGCGAGCGCCTCCGAATCGTAGGTCGCATACGCGGCGCGCGGATCGCCATCCCGCGGCTGACCCACCGAGCCCGGGTTGACGACGTAGCGGATGCCCGGTCGCAGAACGATCGTCGTGTCGTCCTCGCCTTCCGGAACGAAACCGCCGAAATTGTCCCCCTGCTTCTGAAAGACCACTGGCAGATGCGTGTGGCCGAACAGGGTCAACTGACGCTCGCCTGTCTCGAGCGCCCTCAGCGCATCATCGGCGTCGAAGATGTAGTGATCCTCGTCGAACGGAGAGCCGTGGCAGATCTCCACATGATCGTCGATCATCACGGGTCCGGGCGGCAGGCTGCGCAGGTATTCGCGGTTCTCGGGCGTCAGGGCCTCGCCCGTCCAGACGGCAGCATAGCGGGCGATTTGATTGAAGTTGCTTGCGTCCTCGAGGCCGCAGGCGGCCTTGTCGTGATTGCCGCGAATGATTGCGAGCGGATTGAGCGCGCGGACGCGATCGATGACGCCGTTCGGCTCCCCACCGTAGCCGACCAGATCACCAAGGACGAGAACGGATTCCCAGGTGCCGTCGGCTGCTGCCAGGACGGCTTCGAGCGCATCGAGGTTCGCGTGGATGTCGGAGAGGATCAGGTAGCGCATTCACAATTCGCCATTCTCGATTTTCCTGATCCGCTCCATGATCGTGTCCGCGGTCTGCTCGGGCGACGCGGCGGACGCGTCGACGCGCATGTGCGCCTGCGCGTACGCGAGCCGGCGCGTGGCGAACAACCGCTCCATCTTCACGCGGTCCGACGCAAGCGGACGCCGGCCGTCAGCCGGTACTCTGGCCAGCACCTCCTCGAACGGCACGTCGAGCCAGATCGAGAGCCCGTCGCGGTTGATCGCGCCTCGGTTCTCGAGATCGACGAACGTGCCGCCGCCGGTCGCCACCACGACATGGCGTAACGGGAGCAGGAGGCGCAGTATCTCGCGCTCGATCGCGCGGAAGTACGGCTCGCCATGACGGGCGAAAATCTCGGAGACCGTCTTTCGCTCGCGTGCCTCGATCAATTCGTCGACGTCCTCGGCCCGCCATTTCAGCCGCGCTGCAAGCGCACGCGCAACGGTGGTCTTGCCGGCAGCCATGAATCCTACGAGGAAGATCTTATCGACCGTCACCGCGCGTGAGCCGCTCGAGGGTCTCGAAGAAACCTGGGTACGAAACAGCCACCGACGACGCGCCCGTGATGGTGGTCGGCTCGGACGCACCCGTGGCGGCAATCGCGAACGCCATCGCGAGCCGATGGTCGTCGCAGGCATCCACGGCTGTGCCTTTCAATGGCCGCGAGCTCAGACGGAACCCGTCCTCGTGCTCCTCGACGTCGGCGCCGAGGGCGCGCAGTCCCGCAGCCAGCGCCGAAATGCGATCGCTTTCCTTGACGCGCAGCTCCGCGGCGCCGCTGACGCGCAGCTCGCTCCCTTCGGGCATCAACGCGGCAAGCGCAGCAACCGCCGGGATCTCATCGATCACGAACGGCACATCGTGCGGTTCGACCTCGAAGGTGCGGGGCTCGCCGTACGACACGCGAATCCGTCCGACCGGTTCGCCCGCAAGTTCGCTATCGATATCAGTCTGGACGTCGGCTCCCGCGCGCCGCAATAGGTCGACGATTGCCGTCCGAGTCGGGTTCAGGCCGACGTTCTCGATTTCGACGGACGACCCCGGCGATCCAGCGGCGAGGGCCATCCAGAACGTCGCACTCGAGAGGTCGCCCGGCACGGCGAATCGGCCAGCGCGCAGACGCTGACCGCCGATGATGAAAATACCCGTGCTTTCGACGCTCACGTCGGCGCCAAACGCTCGCAATGCGCGTTCGGTGTGGTCGCGCGTGATCGCGGGTTCCCAGACGCTCGTTTCGCCACTCGCCTGGAGGCCAGCCAGGAGCACGGCACTCTTGACCTGTGCACTCGGGACTTCGGAGACGTGGGTGATGCCGCGAAGGTCTGCGCCCTCGATCGTCAGCGGTGGGCGACCGTTGTCGGATTCGATGCGCGCCCCCATGCGAGTCAGCGGCTCGATCACGCGGCGCATCGGCCGGCGCATCAGCGATCGATCGCCGCCCATGACCGAGCGGAAGGGGTGCGCAGCCAGGATCCCGGATAGCAGCCGCATCGTCGTGCCCGAATTCGCGGCGTCGAGGGTCGTCTCGGGCGCATGCAGCCCGCGCACGCCGCACCCCAGGACTTCAATCGTCGCATCGGCAATGCGACGGATTTCGGCTCCAAGCGCGCGCATGCACTCGAGCGTGGCGGCACAATCCGCTCCAGGCGAGTACCCGTCGAGTGTGGAGGTGCCGTCGGCGAGCGCCGCCAGCATCGCGTAGCGATGCGAGATGGATTTATCCCCGGGCACCCGTGTGCGCCCGCGCACACGGTGTGCGGGGTACACGACAACCGTATCGGCAGACGCACGGACCATTGAGGCACTATAGCATTCGCTATCTTGAACGGATCCGGTTTACTATGTAACTCACACGCGTGAATTTCGAGCCCGGTACTTCCATCACTCGTCCGCCGAGCGCCTTCCGCGCCGGCTGCGCCATGGCTGCATGCTGACACGCGGCGGCACGGTCAGACTCCAAATCCACAGCAATTTCGACATGCTGGACTTCGTCCAGATCGTGAGCGATCGCATGGGTCAGCTCGCCGGGCTGGACGAGGACACCGTGCACTGGATCGGCGTGGCGGTTCGCGAGTCCGTCATCAATGCGATCAAGCACGGGAACCGCGAGGACTACGGCAAGCTGGTCACGGTGGAGTTCACGTTTGCGCCGATCACGGATCCCGGCGAGCTCGTCGTGCGCGTGCTGGATCAGGGCGAGGGCTTCGACCCCCAAGGAGTCGCCGATCCGCTGGCACCGGAGAACCTTCTGAAGTCGAGCGGCCGCGGAATCTTCTTCATGCGCAGTTTCATGGACGACGTCACGCTGCGGCGCGCGTCGGAGGGAGGCATGGAAGTACGAATGGTCAAGAAGTTGGCCAGCAGCGGTGCCTGAGATTCAGCCTCCAATCTTTCTCGCGACAGCCATCGAAGCGGCGATCCGCGCCGGGGACGTCCAGATGGCCAACTTCCGCGGCGACATGCAGGTCGACAAGAAGGGCGCGATCGATCTCGTCACGAACATCGACGTGGCGATCGAGCGCGAATTCCGCGCGATGATTGCCGAACGCTTCCCCGATCACGTGGTGCTCGGTGAAGAGTTCGCAAGGACAGACGCGGCACAGGACGTCCCGAGGTACTGCTGGGTATTCGATCCGATCGACGGCACGACGAATTACGCGCACGGCCTGCCAATCTTCTGCTGCTCGGTGGCGCTCGAGCAGGATGGCGTACCAGTGGTGGCGGCCGTTTACGATCCGAACCGCCGCGAGTTGTTCACGGCCGAGCGAGGGCAGGGTGCGTGGCTGAATGGCGAGCCGCTTCGCGTCTCGTCGTCCGCCACGCTCATCGATTCACTTCTCGTGACCGGCTTCCACTACAACATCCATCGCGATCCCGGCGAGCTCATGGCTATTTTCGCCGCGTTCATCACGCGCGCTCGCGCCGTCCGCCGGCTGGGTTCCGCGGCGCTCGACTTGTGCTACGTCGCCGCGGCCCGTTTCGACGGGTTCTGGGAGCTGAAGCTGCAACCATGGGACGTCGCCGGCGGCGCCCTCATCGTCGAGGAGGCAGGCGGCATCGTCACGACTGTCAATGGCGCTGCGTTCGGCTCGCGGAAGGGCAGCGTGCTGGCGACCAACGGGCGGATTCACGACGAGATGCTGGGCGTGCTTCGGTCGGTCTGCTGACTGTCCCTTTTGCAGGTCCCGCTGACCCCGCGATAAGACAAAACGCACATCGTGATTCGCCGGTTCGACCGCGGCGCGCGTCCAGCACTTCAGAATTGCGCGTGGTCGTTTGCGCGATTGGCTGGCACCTTTCATGCTCAGGTGTCCGCCGTGCCGGACCACAGCGGTGCGGCAGGGTCCATCCCGCGTGTGTCAACCTGCGGCGATGGCCGGTGTTTCCGGAGAGTAGTCATGACGAAACGATACTGGTTTCAGCGCCTGACCCTCGTGTGCGCCTTTGCGCTCCTTGCGCCGGCACTGGCGGACGCGCAGATTGTCCGCGTAAGTCGCAGCGAGCCGCGCAACGCGATCGGGTTCAACATCGGCTATTTCGTGCTGCGCGGTGTGGAATCACGCGTGAACGACGACGTGCTGCTTGCCGATCTCACCGAGCTCGCGTTCGAAGTGGACGACTTCAACTACGTCACGTTCGGTGGTGAATGGCTGTATGCCGTGAGCGACTACCTCGAGGTTGGCGCAGGCTTGGGTTATTACCAACGAGGCGTGCCGACCGTTTACAGAGACTTCCACAACGCGGATGAAACCGAGATTGCCCAGGAGCTGAAGCTGCGCGTCGTCCCCATCACCGCTACGCTTCGATTCCTCCCAATCGGCCGGCGCAACGTCGTGGAACCCTACGTCGGCGCTGGTATCGGCGTGTTCAACTGGCACTACTCTGAGGTCGGCGAATTCGTCGACTTCAGCGACAACTCGATCTTCCCCGCCCGTTTCACAGCGGACGGTAATGCGATAGGCCCTGTTGTACTTGCGGGGCTCCGCGCTCCCATCGGCGATATCTGGGCCGTTGGGGGCGAAATCCGCTGGCAGCGTGCCGAAGGGGACACGTCGGAAGAGCGGGGTCTGCTCGGAACGAAAATCGATCTTGGAGGATGGACGACGAGTTTTACCGTGCATCTTCGATTCTAGGTTCACGGTTCAGGGTTCAGGGTTCAAAATTTGAGGGTTCAAGGTTCGCGCCGTGAACCCTGAACCTTGAACCCTGAACCTTGAACCTCGTACAACGCAACCCCTCCCCCTTCCGCGACACGCGTGAATCCGTCGAAGAAGTGCGGATCACGCTGCGCTCTGTGGAACAGCGCGTCTCCGCCTTCCGCTTTCTCCTCCACGACGACCCATTTGACGAATCCACGCGGGCCGAGCCGGAACGCGTAGACCCACAGCTCGCCGTTCCCCTCGTGCAGGAAGTCGTGAATGTGGAACCCGTACGCCGAGAGATCGTGCATGTAATGCGCGAGCGAGCCCATGCTCATCATGATCGGCGTGCCGTCACGATGCCGGACGAGGTAATTCGTGACCGCCTGACGGCCGATTTTGTTCGGTGCGTCGCGCTGCGATTCGACGATGAGTGCCGCCGTCCGGTCGAGCGGATGCGCCTGAATCGTCGTGAGGGCGATGACGATGATCGCGATCGGCAGTCGCAGTCGACGCGGCAACAGCGATACGGCGACGGCGATCAAGACGGCGCTGGCTGCGATCAACGGCAGGCTATAGCGAACGCGCAGGGGATGACCGTGCAGGTACGCATACCACGGGAGTGCCGCTGATGCGACGGGTGCGAGCAGCAAGACAATCGAAGCGCGCGAGCGAGAGCAGACGAATACCGCGACAACCACCGCGGCCGCCACATACGCGCTCCAGATGAGCGCCGTGCCGGAGAGCTGATACGCGCCTTCGCGAACCTGGTCCCAGGCAACCAGCCCGTTACCGAGAGCCTTGTTCTCGGCGACGAAGAACCCGCTGCTGACGAACCATTCGCCAACAGTCCATCGGCTGTTCACGACAAACAGGAGAACCGCGATACCGGGGTAGACCGCCAGCCGCAGGCAGCCGATCAGCGACTGACGAACGCTGCGGCCCCTTCGAACCATCGTCAGTCCGGAGAGCGCGATAATCGCCGCAGTGATCGGCCAGGCTTCGTATCGCGTCATGGCCGCGCCGGTTAGCGCCAATCCCGCTGGCGCCGCGTGGCCCGACGGATCGCGGTCGAGCCAGTCGATCGTCAGCGACACCGCGAGCAGCGCGGTTCCGAACAGCAACGGCTCCGTCATCGGCGTGCTCTGGAGGTAGAGCACGTCCGGGTTCGACATGAGGAGGACCGCACCGGTCATGCCGCCGACGACGGATCCCGTCGTTCGCGCGATCGTCCTGGCCAGCGCCCAGGCAGCCAGCGCCATGCTCATCACGGATATCGCGATTGCCGACGCGCCGCTGCGATACCACGCATCGATCTGCACCGGCAGCATGTTGAGAACGTGCGGGAGCGGCAGCCACACGGCACCGATCTGCTGCCAACCCGGAAGCAGGCTGTCGAAGATTCGACGCGCCACGACGAGGTGAGCGCGCGCGTCGTAGTGACTGAGCGCGAGACCGGCACGGCCGTAGAACAGCGCGGCCAATGCGCCGACGATTGCGACGAGCGCACCAATCAGAAGCGGCGCGGACTCGGAACGAACGATGGCGCGCGTTGAGACGTTGGAATTCGCGGAAGCAACGGAAGCGCTGGGGAAGGACTCGTTCAGAGCCAGGGTGATAATCCGCGAAAATCGGCATTCATCCGCGTCTCGCGGAGATTACCCGCGAAGGGCGCGTAGAGACTATCCGAATAGTCTACACTCACCGTAATGACGCGTGTGATCGAGTGGGTCCAGGGGTTTGCGCTCGCGCTCGGCGGTCCCGGCCTCTTCCTCATCGCGTTTCTCGACTCGTCGTTCCTGTCGTTCCCCGAAGTCAACGACGTTCTGATCATCTGGCTCACGACGCGCCATCCCGAGCGTATGGTCTATTACGCGACCCTGTCGACGTTGGGATCGATCGCCGGCTGCTTTGCGCTGTTCGTGGTTGCGAAGAAGGGAGGCGAAGCCTTTCTGCGCAAACGATTCCACGAGCGTCACGTCGACAGCGCGATGGCGGTCGTGCAGAAACACGGTCTGCTGAGTGTGCTGGTACCCTCGCTGCTGCCGCCGCCGGCGCCTTTCAAGATTTTCGTGCTCGGAGCCGGCGTGGCGAGAGTCGGGACACGGGACTTCCTCATCGCCGTCGCGGTCGGACGCGGCCTGCGGTACTTCGGTGAGGGCCTGCTGGCGCTCTGGTACGGCGAGCGCGCCGCTGCGTTCCTCCGTGAGAACGCCGGGTCGTTCGGCATCGGTACGGCAATCGGCGTCCTTGTCCTGGGCCTGGTCTGGATTTGGTGGAGCAAAAGGAGGGCGGCTCAGCACCCCTCCTCGAATTGACGCGCTCGGCGGAAGACCCATATAATCAATCGTTTGTGGGTGCACCAGATCCGATGAATCCCGAGGTATCGATCGTCATCCCGGTGCGGAACGAGGCGCCCAACGTCGTCGAGCTCTATGACGAGCTGACCGCAACGATGGACGTGCTCGGGAAGCGGTACGAAGTGCTGATCGTCGATGACGGAAGCACCGATGGGACGTTCGAGCTGCTGGCGGGGCTGCAGGCAAAGGATTCCCGGCTGCGCGTGATCAGGTTCCGACGCAATTTCGGCCAGACGGCGGCGTTTTCGGCGGGGTTCGCACACGCGCGCGGCACGTTCATCGTGACCTCCGACGGTGACCTCCAGAACGATCCCCGCGACATTCCCGCGATGATCGAGCTCGCGCAGAAACATGACATCGTCGCCGGCTGGCGAAAGCAGCGGAAGGATCCGTTCCTGAGCCGGCGACTGCCGTCGATGATCGCAAACTGGGTCATCTCGCGCGTGACGGGCGTCCACCTGCACGACTATGGCTGCTCGCTGAAGGTCTTTCGCGCCGAGGTCGTCAAGCCGATGAACCTGTACGGCGAGATGCACCGGTTTCTGCCGGCCATCGCGAGCGAGATGGGCGTCGAGATCATCGAGACGCCGGTCAACCATCGGCCACGCAAGCACGGATCGTCGAAGTACGGCATCTCACGGACGATGCGCGTCATTCTCGATCTGCTAACCGTCAAGTTCCTCATCAGCTACTCGACGCGGCCGCTGCAGATTTTCGGGGTGTGGGGCTTCGGGATGGGGTCGCTCGGTGCCCTCGTGTTCGCCTGGCTCGTGTATGTGAAGTACGTCGAACACCAGGGCATCGCCGACCGGCCGCTGTTGCTCGCAGGGATCGTACTGGTGGTCATGGGAGCGCAGTTCCTCACGATGGGGCTGCTTGGTGAGATGATCGCGCGCACCTACCATGAGTCGCAGGACAAGCCAACCTACGTGATTCGCGAGGTTCGGGAAGCGCCTGTGGGGCCGCGCGAGATCGACGACGCCGAGCACGACGAGAACCGTCTCGAGCGGACACGGTTCGGCAGCCGATGATCGCGAGATGCACGCGGGCGGTTGTCATTTCGGTCGCGCTGGCGTTGTTCATCGCCGCTTGTGGTGGCGGAGCCACGACGCCTGGTCCTGTCACACCGCCACCGAGTGGTGGCGGCGGTACGCCTCCACCCAATACGCCTCCGGTGATCGACTCGATAGAGTTGTCAGCCACACGGACTGAGGTCGACAGCGAGGTGACGATTACCGCACGTGTCAGAGATGCCGAGACTCCTGTCGATCAGCTTCAATACGAGTGGAAGGCGGACGCCGGAACGTTCAGCGGGGAAGGCGCCCTCGTGAAGTGGCGTGCGCCAGGCGATCAGCCGACGCCACGGGACTACACGATCTTGCTCACTGTCACGGAAACGTACGGGACTCCCGATGCAAGCGGCAATCGGCTTACGAATGTCGTGAGCGGTACGAGCCCGGCGATTCGAGTCCACAACTCACCCAAAGAGCTCGGTGAGATGGGACTTTCGTTTCTGCGGAAATTCGGAGATTCGTCCACCTCTCCTCAGGCGTGCGTCAGTGACTTCAGTGACACCTGCGCCAAAGGGCGGAATGACGAATTGCGGGACATCGACTTCAATCGGAAGCACATGGTGATTCTGAGCTACAACCTTGGCACACCGCGGGTCAGTTACGTTGCGGGCAGAAACAACGCCGACATGTGGATTCGATCGTCGTATACATCGCGAATCACTAGCTGCATCGATTGGCCAGCCGATCAGGGACCATGCGTGGTCGGCAGCATCGGGACGGCGACATTCGACGGGTACTTGCCGAGTGTCTACGAACAGGGCCGCTGGTGGATCTGCGACAGCAAGGCGCTGCCGGTCGGGACAGTCACGCCTATGATGAGGTTCTTCCTCGGCCCGCACGGCGGCGACTAGGATCGGCTCTTATGTGTCTTGCGCCACGCTGGTGTGAAGTTCGTCTGAGCGCGACACTACACTCCTCGATCATCTCTTCCTCACGGTTCTCAGATCCAGACATGTGACGTGCTCACCTCCTCCGACAGCGACCGTCACGCTCTCGGTGACTTTCGCTTGCTGCATTGCTGCGACCGCGGCCTGCCGGCCCGAAGCCGCGCAGGAAAACGCGGTCGCTGCGCGTTCGGTGGCGCCCCTCCAAATCTCGGGTACGGCGTTTCAGACCGCTGAACACCGGCCATTTCAGTGGCGCGGCATCACGGCCTTTCGGCTGCTCGACCATGTCGCCGACCATCAGGACTCGAGAGTGAACGAGTATCTCGCGTGGGCCGCGACGCAGAAGCTGACGGTCGTCCGCGTGCTGGCGATGGCGGGCGCCTTCATGAATCTGAATCCCGAAGAGGGCCGAGCGGCGCTCCCGCGATTGCTGGAGCTCGCTGCGCGGCACGGGATTTACGTCGAGGTTGTCGCGCTTGCCGGCACTCGCGACATCCCTGTCGATTTGCCGACCCAGGTCAGCGCGATAGGGCGCATCGTCTCAGAGCACCCGAATGGCCTGCTCGAGGTCGCCAACGAGCCTGTGCACCCGTCGCAGGCCCCAGACGTCCACAAAGCGGAAGTGCTGGCGCGACTGGCGTCGCAGGTGCCGAAGAGGGTCCCGGTGTCACTGGGGTCGGTGGAACGCGGCGACGGATTTGCGAACGGCAGCTACATCACGTGGCACGTCCCGCGCGACGACCGCTTCGGTGGATGGGGCCACGTGCTCGCGATTGCGGAGGGCGCCCGGTTCCTGCAGCGATGGAGGAAGCCCGTCATCAGCGATGAGCCGATCGGCGCCGGGCCGAAGTACGAGCCGGGCCGCCGTGATGATGTGCCCGCGCGATTCAGGGCGGCTGCGCTGCTGACGCGACTGGTCGGTCTTGGCGCAACGTTTCATTACGAAGGCGGCCTCCAGGCGACGATTCCAGCCGGGCGGGAGCTGGAGTGCTTCAACGCGTGGAACGAAGCCTGGACGCTGCTGCCGCGAGACATCGAACAGCAGGGCTCGTTTCGAACGGTCGGCGAAGCCGGCGGGATCGTCGAGAGCTACGATAAAAACGCGGTGCTGGGCGTCTACGAACGCAGCACGAACGATCGAGGTTGGATTCTCAGCGTGGGAGGAGACGGCGATCCGCGACTTCGCCTGGCCGCCGGCTGGCGTGAGACGCGATCGCAGGTGCTGGAAGGAGCGCGCTTGATCTCTGTGACGCGGTCGACGAAGTGACCTCCCAGCGTGTCTTGATGACGTCCGCGAAGATCTCGGCGAGCTTCTGGTAACCGCCTTCGGTCGGGTGCAAGCCGTCCTGTCCAATGAGCGACAGCGGGCAGAGCGCATTGACGTCGACGAGCATTGCGCCTTTCCTCGCCGCCATCGTCTTGAGCTCGTTGTTGTACTTCGCGAGCAGCGGACCGGCACCGCCCCTCGGCGGTGAGCCGCTCGGTCGCTGGGGAGGCAAGGTCGCGACGATAACAGCGATGCCCCTGCCGGTGGCGTTGCGGACCATGTCTTCCATCGCGTTGACGACCGCGGAGATATCGGTGAGCCCCGCGCCGTTCAGCGCGTTCAGATCGTTGGCGCCCTCCATCAGGAGCATCACCTCAGGCCGGGCCTCGGAGAGAGCACTCGACAGTCGATCGCGTCCTTTGCTCACCGATTCGCCAGGAACGCCGGCATTCTGCACGTCCATCGTCTGCGCCGTGTAGCGCGCGCTCAGTATCGCCTTGAGCTTGTACGGATAGGACTCGGGCAGACCTGGCGTGAACGACAGCGCCGACGCCAATGCCGGTGACGTCGTTCCTGCCGTCATGCTGTCACCAAAGCCGAGAACTCTGGTGATCCCAAGCGTTGGCGGAGCGGACGGCGGCGAGGGCGGCGAGTTCGTGGGCGGCGGGTCAACCGGTCCCGGGCTCGTGGGAGACTTGGATCCGCAGCCGACGGTCACGAGCGCCACACCCAGTACGACCAACCACTTTCTCATCGAGCGTATTGATTAGAATACCACGGCCGTTTCAGCATCTATTCAGTAGCAGACTCAGTCCTTCAGTCCGCGCAGGCTGCGAGCCTTGGACTGCGAGAAGGTTGCGAACAGCAGCACGAAGATGCCGAGCGTCAGCGTCGCATAGAACACGCCGAATAACGCCCAGCGCGGATCCCAGCGAGACGCGAGCGCGATCAGCAGAATCACGAGGCTTGCGCCCAGGAGCACCGTCGACGCGAGGATTCCACGTGTCGCGACCCGCTCGCTGAACGGCATCAGCATGCGAATCCCGTGCGTGAACAGCCCCATGTAGCCCATTCGCGACTGGCCGCCGTATCGGTGGCCGCGGGCCAGTGGCACGAGCTCGATCTGCATGGGCAGACTCACGAATGACGACGCGTAGCAGTGATCGAAGTGCGGATGGTAGATGACTTGTTTGAGCAGCCAGCCGCGATACGCGACGAAATTGCCGCTGCGAATCACGGTGCCCGTGAGCGCGAAGAACACCAGCTTGAACGCCGAGTAGAGCACCTTGAAGATCGCACTTTCGGCGCGATGCGTACGATGCGCGAGGCTGACTTTGTGCAGGTTGTCGCGATTCGCGAGCAGGGGCGCGAGAAGCTGTCCGAGATCGGCGGGCCGGTCCTCGCCGTCGGCATCCATCGTGACGACGAAGTCGTGTTCGTCGAGCGTGCGGCCCAGACCGCGCAGCGCAAACACGAGCGCCCCCTGATGACCGAGGTTGTACGGCGGCGTCACGATCTGGACGTCGGGGAACGCCGCGATGCCGGCAACAGCCGGATCCTGTCCGGCGGAATCGTCGACGAGCACGAATCTCAACTCGGCCTCTGGAGTGACCGAGCGCAGCACCATCGTCGCCTCTTCCCGCACACGCGCGAACGACATCGTGTCGAAGTAGCATGGACACACGATCCAGATTCTCATTCCCGGACGCCTCGCAGGCGATGCACGGAATACATGGTAACCTCGCACAACGGTGAATTCGAGTGACGGTAGCCCGCACGAGATCGATCGCCTCTGGCCATGGCTGACTCCGGCGCGCACCGGCCTCGCGATCGCATTCCTTGCGTTGATGTACGGCCTGGCAACGATGGGCGGTCACGGCATCACGTATGACGAGTCGGCGCTCTATCATGCAGGCGATCGCACGCTCTACTGGTTGCAGCACCTCGGCGAGCCCGACGCTCTCAGATTCGATCGGCCTGCATCCCCCTCGTTTCACTCCGATTTCGAGCGCTTTCCCGACCCGCAGGATCCCTTCCACTATCCAGTTTTCCCGGGCTTCGTTGGCGCGCTGACGAATTGGATCTTCAATACACGCCTCGGGATCCTCAACACGATCGACGGCCACCACCTGGGCGTGATCTTGATTCACGTGACGGCGCTCTGGCTGTATTGCGTGTACGCGGGCAGGCTTCTGGGGCGCGGCGCTGGCGTCGCAGCGACGATTGCACTGGCGCTCTTCCCGTCTGCCGTAGGCCATAGCTTCAACAATCCCAAGGACTGGCCGTGCGCGGAATTCTACGGTCTGTTTGTTCTTGCGCTCGGCGTGGGCGTGATTGAAGCGCGCTTCCGCGAGCTCCTGATGGCGGGCGTGTTCCTGGGGCTCGCCTTCTCTGCCAAGATGAACGCGGTGTTCGCGCTGGCAACGATGATCGCCTGGACACCAATCGCGTACGTGCTGCTGTACTTCCGCCGTCCGCTGCCGGTGGGTCTCGTTGCCGGATATTTGTTGATCCCCTACGTCGCAGGCTCGCTGTTCTTCGCGCTCTGGCCGTGGCTCTATCAGGGCCGCGTCAACGAGTGGTGGCAGCATCTGAACGAATACGTCACGTTCATGGTCAACTACGGCGCGGGCAGCAGGCCGACATGGACGACGTACTCGTGGGCCTGTCTGCTATTCATGTCGCCGCCGCTCGTCCTCGCGACCGCTGGCATCTACGCGGCGATGGGATGGAGCGGCGATCGTCGAGCACAGGCTGCGTACGCGCTGCTCGTGCTGTGGCTGCTCGTGCCGATCGGGCGAATCGCGATGCCGCGGTCGAACTTCTACGACGGCAACCGCCATTTCATCGAGTATGTTCCCGCACTCTGTGCGATGGCTGGCGTCGGCGCTGCATGGATTGGCTCGCAGCTGCTGGCGCGTGCACACGCGGCGCGAGTCGTGCAGATGGTGCAACGGCCTTACGCGGAATACATCGTCGCGGCTGTCGCCGCGGTCGCGATCTCGTTCCTTGTCTGGCCCGTCATCGAGTATCGGCCATACGAAGCTGCGTACTTCAACGATCTCATCGGAGGCCTGGGAGGTGCCCAGCGCCGCGCGCTGTTCGCGATGGCGCCGCCGGCCGACCGCCGCGTGAATGGTACGGAGGGAGATTACTGGCTGAGCTCCATGCGCGAGGGCCTCGTCCTCGCCTCGAAGTACGTGCCGAGCACGGAACCGATCGGCATGTGTCCTGGCGGGGACCTCATCCCGGCGCTGCCGCACGCCAACTGGCCAAGGAAGCGCAAGCCGTTGGTGACAGCGGTGAACAACGACGTCCGCGTCGTGTACGTGGCGCCGCGCGAGTCCCTCTGCGGCTTCGCGCGCATCCGCGAGCTCGAGGCGCAACGCCCGATCTTGCATCGCATCGAACGCGGGGGCGGACTCATTTACGAGATCCTCGGCGCGGGCGACGGTGCCGCACATCCGATAGTCACGGGAGAGTCGCTCTACACGAAACCCGAGTGGTACCGGCAGTACACCAGATGACGACTAGGAGCGTCGGTAGCTCGGTGGCGGCGCCTGCGGCCGCGGCGAGCGAGCGAAGCGAGTCGAGCCGCAGCGCGTGGGGGTGGGGCCCCACGCGCATTGAGAAGCGGTAGCTCGATACTTCGCTTCCGTGCCGGGATTCGGGGTTCGTGGCTCGGGATTCGCGTGTGAGTTCTGTTTCGATGGAGCGGCGGGCCTTCAGGCCGCCCCCACAGCGTGACAGCGAAAATGTCTCGAGCGTTATCGCAGCGCGCTGCCGAGTGACTGCGGCCGCGGATGATCGGCAATCCAGACGTTCCGATAGATCGTGCCAGGGATCGATGCAGACTCGGCGCCGCTGCGCCCGGCCGGCGTGCCAATGAACGCGTAGTGCTAGGCCGGCGCATAGACGCCCGTCCGCGCGGGGACGCCGACGTCGTAGATGGTATTCCCGTCGACGCCGCCCTCTCGGACGGTGGTCCGCACTTCCGTCCCCGTGCCCCACGTGAACTTCCAGAAGTACGTCGTCGCCGGATCCAGGTTGAAGACGGAGCGGATGCGCGTGTCGGTGTCAGGCTCGTACTTGCAGCAGTCATCAGAGCCGTAGAGCACTCGGAACGTGATCGCGTTGGGGGGGAAGCCCGAGGTGCCACGATACTGAATGTCTACACGATAGCGGTTCGTGATGTAGTCGCTCGTGCCGTCCTGCATGCCGAAGACCTTCGACTTGTCGCCGGGTGCATTCGCGCGCAGTCCCTCGACTTCCATCGAGAACTCGCCGTTGCTGATCGTCGCGGGAAGCAGGTAACGGACGTAGCTCGTGTTGCTGTTTAGACGGATGCCCTTGCTGGGGATGAAATCCGTCGATCCGATGATTTCACCGACCGTTTCGCCGTGAATCAGCGGATCGTACAGCTCGTCTGCGCGCATATAGCCGACGAGTTTGGTCTTGAACGTCATGACCGGGGACCAGTCCGACTGCGCTGTTCCCTGCACCACCCGCGCGCGCCAGTAATACCTCGTCGTCGGCTGGAGCTCCTGTTCCGGCTGAAACGACGTCCTGCCACCCGGGTTCTCGGCTACACCGGTCTTGCCCACGACCACGGCAAATCCGGCGAACGTCGACGCCGTTGCAGCGGAGCTGAAGTTATTCGTGTCGGAGATTTGGAACTCGTACGTGCGGCTGCCGCTCGTCTGGCTCGACGTGGCGTTCTTCACGGTCAGGGTCGGGCGCAGCGTGTCGAGCTGTTCGCCATTCGACGGGGTGTCGCCAATCGGCGCCGTCAGCGTCGCCGGGACGCTCGGTGACGGAGCGCTGGGCGACTCTTTTCCTCCGCCGCATGCCGCCACGAGCGGGGCGACCACGACGCACATCACGACAGCCGACGACTTCCAGTGAACCACACGATCCTCCAGAGAAGATTCAGTTCAGGGGCGAGACCTCGATGCGCCGGACGTCTTTTGCCGGCGCGCCGGCCGGGCGGATTCGAGCACGATGATGTTTCGCTGCTGGACCACGACGCCGCTCGATCGTCGGGCGGCTCGCAGGATGTCCGCGATGGCGCTGAACGTCGCCATGTCCGCCCGCGAGAGCTTCGGATCCTCGAGCGCGTCCGTAATCATCAGCTCGAGCGCTGGAATCGTGACCGAGCGCTCGAACGCGATCAGGGCACGCCCGTCGGGCAACGGCACGAGCTCGAGTCCGGGCTGCCGACCGAGGGTCCGGCTCGGGTTCACGACGATCACGGCGTGGCGGCCGAACCTCGCGAGCTCCGCCGGCGGATGCGGCCGCTTGACCAGTTCCGGTTGCGCGAGGCGCACGACGGCGCGACTCAGATCCGGGTCCACTGCCTTCAGCGCATCGATGACGTGTTCGGGCAGCGTCAGCGTGACCGCGCGGGACGGCGCGGTAAACTTGCGCGGACGGCCCCGACGCGGCGCCATGGACTGCAATGGACGCTCGGACTGCATTTATATGCTAAATTAGCACGACATCGCCATTTTTTAAATAGAAATCACGGCCTGACTTCGGGGCGTGCCGCCGCGAGTACATTAGGAGTCCGGCGGGAACTCTCCGATGGAGACACGTATCTGGTCACGGTGGAAGCGGTTCGCGCAGCGTGCCGGCGAGGTGCAGGCCAACGCGTTGTTCTTTCTGTTGTATTTCATCGTCCTGGTGCCGCTGGCGTGGGCGAGTCCTCGTAATCCTCTCTTTCGGCGCGGCGCAGTGCGGCGACAGGTCCCGAGCTGGCGCGCCCGCACTGCGGCAAACCCCGATCTGCCCGGCGTTCGACGCCAGTTCTGATGCGCATCCTGGGGATCTCGTGCTACTTCCACGACGCGGCGGCCGCGCTGATCGACGACGGCTTGCTCGTCGCGGCGGCCGAAGAGGAACGCTTCAGCAGAATCAAGCACGATTTCGGATTCCCGGAGCGGGCGATCCGGTTTTGTCTCGAGAGCGCGCGCCTCCGCGGATCGGATCTGGATTTCGTGGCGTTTTTCGAGAAACCGCTCGTGAAATTCGAGCGCATCCTCCAGACGGCGCTCGCGACCGCGCCCCGATCGCACGTCGTGTTTCGAAAAGCGATGACGACGTGGATGTTGGACAAGCTCTGGATCAAGAGCCGCATCCGCGACGCGCTGGGCGTGCCGGCCGACCGCATCTTGTTCGTGGAGCACCATCAGTCACACGCGGCCAGCGCGTTCTACTGTTCGCCGTTCGACGAGGCGGCCATCCTGACGGTGGACGGCGTCGGCGAGTGGGCGACGGCAACCACCGGGATGGGCCGTGGCACCTCAGTTTCAATCGACGGTGAGATCCGCTTCCCGCATTCGTTGGGTCTCTTGTATTCGGCGTTTACAGCGTTTCTCGGCTTCGAGGTGAACGAAGGCGAATACAAGGTGATGGGGATGGCGCCGTACGGGACGCCGCGTTACGAAGATAAGGTCTGGAAGCTGGTCGAGGTCGCTGACGACGGCGCGTTCGAGTTGAATCTCGAATACTTCTCGTTTCACTACTCTGACACGCGAACGTACAGCCCTGCGTTCGAAGGGCTTTTCGGCCCGCCCCGAAAACCCGAGACGCCGTTTTTCACGGAAACGTCCGGCTATCCGTCGTACTTCGGATCGAAGCCCTCGAATTACCGCCAGCTCGCCGACGAGAACCGGCATTACGCCGATATCGCGACGAGCATTCAGCGCGTGACCGAGGAGATTCTGCTTCGAATGGTCAAAAGCCTTGCCGCGCGCACCGGCTCGACGCGGCTGTGCATGGCGGGAGGCGTGGCGCTGAACAGCGTCGCGAACGGCAGGATTCTCCGGGAGACCTCGATTCGTGATCTGTACGTTCAGCCGGCTGCGGGCGACAGCGGAGCTGCCCTTGGTGCGGCGATGTTCGTTTATCATCAGGTCCTGGGACGTCCGCGAGCCTTCGTCCTCGATCGCGCGTGCTGGGGCGCTGTTCCCGATCCCGATGAGGTGCGTGCGGCAGCCGACGGCGAGTGGCGGCACGTCGAGACACGGACTGAGGAAGACCTAATCGATCGCACCGTCGATCTGCTCGTCGACGGGAAAGTCATCGGATGGGTCCAGGGCCGCTTCGAATGGGGTCCACGCGCGCTGGGTCATCGAAGCATCCTCGCCGATCCGCGACGGGTCGACATGAAAGACATCGTCAATACGAAGATCAAATTTCGCGAGCCTTACAGGCCGTTCGCGCCGTCGGTGCTCCAGGAGCGCGCCTACGAGCTGTTCGATCTCGAGGAGCCGGAGCGCCACTATCCCGCCCGATTCATGCTCCTCGTCGCGCCGGTTCGCGAGCACGCTCGTGACCGGATCCCCGCCGTCACACACGTCGACGGCTCGGCACGATTGCAGACGGTCGTGCGGGACGCCAGTCCGCGTTACCATGAGTTGATTCGACGTTTCGGGCAGGCTACGGGCGTGCCTGTCCTGCTGAACACGTCGTTCAATCTGCGCGGGGAGCCGATTGTCAACACGCCTGAGGAGGCCGTGAGTACGTTCAGTCGCAGCGGTATGGATGCGCTCGTTCTCGACCACACGATACTCGTCAAAGGAACGTCATGAAGGTTCTGAGGAACATAGCCGGCGGCGCCGGCACCATCCGCGAGCTGCTGCACTTCCTGTGGTTGCAGCGCCTCTGGTGGCTGATTCCGTTCGTGGTGGTGTTGCTCGGCGTCGGCGCATTGATCATCGTCGCCCAGGCCACGGGCGTAGCCCCGTTCATCTACACGTTGTTCTGATGGGCGAGAAAGGCCCCGGCCGGCTACGCTTCTGGCTCGCCGGAGTGGTCCTCGCGGCGACGAGCACCTTTCTGGCGCTCGGAATCGTGGAAGCAGCGCTGCGCCTGGCTCGTTTCGAGTATCACCTCTCGCCAACGGTGCAGGTCGGCTGGCCGGACCCCGAGACAATCCGCGCGCATTACGCAGGGGACGCCGATCTGTTCTGGGTGACGCAGGATTACCGAACCAAACTGCGCGCCGCGCGGCGCAGCCACCCCAATGTGGTGTTCATGGGGGATTCGTGTACCGAATTCGGCACCTATCCTGATCGAACGCTGGCCGTTCTGGCAACCGAGCACGGCCTGGCCGTCAGCGGCGTTCCGCTGGGTGTGGGCGGATGGTCGTCCGAACAAGGTGTTGCGCAACTCCGGCGTGACGTGCTGCCGCTGCACCCACGGGTGATTGTCGTGTACTTCGGCTGGAACGATCACTGGATCGCGTTCGGCCCAACCGATTCCCAGCTCCGGCGTGCCCGCCGGCTGCTCTGGATGTCGGACCACCTGCGGATCGTGCAGCTGCTGATGAAAGCATGGATGGGCAGCGCAGCAAACAAATCCGACAGACCTTTTCGGGTTCCGCCACAGGCGTATCTGACGAATCTGCTGGAAATCGCCCGGCTCGCGAAGGATTCGGGTGTGCTCCCGGTTCTCGTGACGGCTCCGTCGAATCACGTTGCCGGCCGCGAGCCGGAGTATCTCCTGCATCGACATGTCACGCGACTCGCGGATGTCATTCCTTTGCATCTGAAGTACGTCGACCTGACGAAGCAGGCTGCGCGCGAGGGGCACGCCGTTCTCTGCGACGCGGCCGCGGCCTTCGACCGGTTACCGGACCGCGATCGCCTGTTTCGATCCGACGGAATCCATTTCACCGCCGATGGCGACCAGGCCCTGGCGGACATCGTCGGCGGCTGTATCGCCGATGGCATGAACGATACCGTTCACTGAGCCACGAGCTCGCTTCTACGCACAAGCCGCGAGTCGTCTGCGCAAATCTGAGTAAACGCGGGATTCCCAATCCGCGCGAATCCGCGTGAATCCGCGTAAGTCCGCGCAATCCGCGTAAATCCGCGTCTACGAGCCCGCTGGGCTGAACTTGAGCCTGCTCGTGATGTAGGCGTTCAACTGCGGTGTCTGACCCTGCACCCGCAGATCTTCGATTCGCACGAGCGCCTGGCCGCGCGAGTGCAGTGAGAGCCGAAGCTCGAACGTCGAGGCTTTGATTCCGTCAGGCACTTCCGCCCAGACGGCGCGTGCGGTGGAGGCGGGGAGGTCCATCGTCTGTCGATAAACGAGCCGACTGTCAGCAGCATACAGGGCCAACTCCAGATTGGCCGGCTCGCTCACCTTGATCTCCTCGATCGTCAGTTGGTGCACTGTTTCGTCCGATCGGCCGAATACAAAAGACAAGGACAGCTGGTCGGTGAACCAGAGCTCCGATCGGTCGTCTCTCAGGAAACGGAATTGCCGCTGAAGTTGATCGAACGACACGGGCATGCCGTTCATGGTTGCATCGCGAACGCGCGAGAGATGGACGAGGTTCTCGAGAAATGCTGACGCGCTAGTCGTGTACGGGGTCGCGGGGATGGCAGTGCGGCGATAGATCGCATTCTCGCCAGGCCCATCAGTGGCGAGAAGCTCGTAGTATCCGCCGAGGAGATATCGCGGGATCCGGAGGTCGTTGTTCTTCAGCAACAGATCCATGCGGACCATCACGTACTGCGCATTCTGATGGAGGAGGTACGCCTCGCCCGCACGTAACGCGCGCTTGTTGGTCAGCGGACTGAATCGACCGACCTCGGTGAAGAACACGTC
>JBKPCD010000043.1:0-8328 GCA_046727175.1 Acidobacteriota bacterium
ACGCTGAACACCGCAGCGTTGGCGCCAATTCCGAGCCCGAGGGTCAAGGCCACGGCGGCGACGAAGCCGGGAGAGTGCCGGAGCAGCCGTGCGCCGTGTCGAACATCCTGCCAGATGGTTCCCATACAACCGCTGAACGGGTAAACGGCGCGAAATGTTCCGGAAAACTGCGAATGAATCAGCAGTGAGAAGCCAGAAGTTAGAGCGATATGGTCTGGTTCGCTCTCTGGCTCCTGGATTCTAGCTTCTGACGCGTTTCGGCTGTTCGCAGGGATGCGCGGACCACGGGGAGCGAACGAGCAGAGCGAGTGAGCACGCGAGCGGCGCGGGGATCGAGGGGGCCCCGCGAGCGAGCGTGAAAGGGGGTTCGGCGGGACGAAGTCCCCGATTGAGAGACGACGGGAGGGGCGTGTTACAGTTGCTGGTGGAGACGCTGCAGCCGATTGAGCTGGCCTTTACTTCCACCTTCTTACGAGCGGCAACTCGGACACGCGCGCCGGATCGAGCTCGCCCGCGATCGGCGCATCCGTGAACGCAACAAACCAACCTATCGCCTGGCGCACTGGCCGATCTGGATCTGGGTCTTCTTCATCGTGCCGGGACCGCTCACCTTCGATCTGTTCGCGCACGGCTTCGATCCCCGGATGGCGCTCTGGCTGGGCGCCGTCCTGATCGGAACTGCGATCGCCGGTCTTCGCGGCCGCCTGCCAGGAGTCGAACCGCAGCCCTACATCATCCGCTTCACCGAGGACCGCCCGAACCCGTTGTACCGGCGCATCTGTTACACGCTTGCGTGGAGTGAGGTCATCGCGTTTGCCGTGTTGAACACCGTCGGGCTCATAGCCGCGATCGTCACGGGCCGGTGGCAACTGCGGCAGCTCTACGATCTCGCGTACTTTCCCATCGTGAGTGTGGTCTGGCTGGCCGGCGCGCTCGGTCGGCTTCCACGCGTGAAGCGGTCGACGGAAGGTGAAGGGCACGAGCGCCGGTACTTCTATGGATCGGTGTGGGCGGTCTGCTTCGCGCAGCCAGTCCTGTGGCTCCTTTGGAAAGTTCTGCCACACTCGCGAGCAGCGGATGCCGTGAAGCTTGTGGTCTTCATCGGGATTCTCGCATACGTTGGTCGGCTGGCACGTCACGGCGTCCTGCCGCGGACCCGCCCGATTGTGCCAGGGGAGCTCGCCGTCTCCGATTGAATGAGGCTTTTCGGCAGAGCTCGCCCAGAGCCCTAAGCCCTGAGCCCAAAGCCTTGACGCCCAGCGGTTAGGAGTTACTATCGGAAACGTGAGCACCACCGTTATGGACGAGCGCGGCGTCGTCCTCACCTGCCCGTCGTGCGGCCGCCGCAATCGTGTGCCGTTTGGACGCCAGGCGAAGTGCGGTCAGTGCGGCACGACGCTGCCGGATCCGTCGGAGCCCGTCGAGGTACCGAGCGCGGATGCGTTCGACGCGCTCGTCAACGGGTCGCGCGTGCCTGTCCTCGTCGACTTCTGGGCGCCGTGGTGCGGTCCGTGCCGGATGGTCGCGCCCGAGATGGCGCGCGTCGCCTCCAACAACGCCGGCCGCTTTGTCGTCGCCAAGGTGAATACCGACGCGATTCCCGAGCTCGGGGATCGATTTGCGATCCGTTCCATTCCAACGATGGCCGTGTTTGCCGGCGGACGAGAAGTGGCGCGGACTGCCGGCGCGCGGCCGGCGGCGCAGATCGAGGCGTTCGTCAAGCAGGCGGTCGGACCCGGCTGAGATCCCTCGTTATTCAGATGCCGCTCGCTTGACTCTGCACGGTAATAAAAACTACAGTGTGAATCATTCAGCCATGCCTCACACCATCGGCGACTTCGAACAGCTGATCCTCTTCGCGCTCGTGCGGCTCGGCGCCGACGCCTACGGAGTCACAATCCGCCGCGAGATCGAGATGCGAACGAACCGTGCGATCTCACCAGGCGCGTTGTACACCGCGCTCGATCGACTGGAGAAGCGCGGGTTGGTCACCTCGCGTCTCGGAGACCCGACGCCTGAGCGCGGCGGCAAGCGGAAACGCCTCTACACACTCCAGCCTGCCGGTGAGCGAGCCCTCGCGCGTGTCTACGAATCGCTGCGGCAGATGGCGAGCGGCGTCAGCGCGCGCTTGCGAACGGTCAAGGGATAACTCGTGCGCACGAGACCTCCTCGATTCGCCGATGCCGTGTTGCGCTGGATCCTTGGAGCCGAAGATGGCGAGGTCATCGCGGGCGACCTCGAAGAAACGTTTGGACGCGACATCGCACCGCACACCGGCCGGTTGCGAGCGCGCGCCTGGTACTGGCGACAGGTGACGAGCATTGCGGCGGCGCGGATGTTCGCGTCACCGATCGATCGAACCGACGAACCCGCCAACAAGGGGACGACCATGGCTGCTGTTCGACAGGACTTCGTGTATGCGCTCCGTGCACTTCGCAAACAGCCGGGGTTCACCATCGTCGCGCTCATCACGCTTGCGCTTGGCATCGGTGCCAACGTGGCAATCTTCTCGGTCGTCAACGTCGTGCTGGTGAAACCGTTGCCGTTCGCGGATCCGGATCGGTTGATGCTGGTCCATCTCCTCGCGCCCGATCGCGAGGCGGCCGGCACTTTCCGAAAGATGATCTGGTCCTACCCCAAATATCAGGTCTTCCGTGAACACCAGCAGTCGGCTGAATCGACCGCGCTGTTCACGAGCTGGGATTGGAATCTCACTGGTTCGGATTCGCCAGAGCGGTTGTCGGGTGAGCTGGTCGAAGGCACGTACTTCCACACACTGGGCGTGACACCGGCAGTCGGCCGGACGTTCTCGGCCGATGAAACACGCGCGGCTGGATCACCGCCGCTGGCGCTGCTCAGCCATCGTCTCTGGATTGGGCGTTACGGGCAGGACACGAACGTCATTGGCCGAACGATCGGCCTCAACGGTGTGCCGCATACGATCCTCGGTGTGCTGCCACCGGGCTTCCGCGGTCTGACGGGTCAGGCGGACATCTGGGTTCCCGTGACGACTCTCTCGGCCGGCGATCTCGGCGAAGCCTGGAACCACTCGTACAGGCTCGTCGCGCGCCGAAGACCGAACGTATCACCCGACCAGATGGAAGCGGAGGTCAAGCTGCTCGGAGCTCGAGTCGATGCGCAGTACCGTCCTGGCGGTTGGAAGCCGGGCGCAATGTCTCAGGAAACCGGTTGGGGCGCCACGGCCGTGCCGCTGAACGATGAGCGCATCGACCCGATCATGCGTCGCTCGGTTTTGCTGATGCTTGCCGCCGTCGTCGCGGTGCTGCTCATCGTCTGCGTCAACCTGGCGAACTTGATGCTCGCACGCGGCCTCGCGCGTCAGCGGGAGGTGGCGATCCGGCTGGCCGTCGGCGCGAGCCGGCTCCGCATCGTCCGGCAGCTGATGGTGGAGAGCCTGCTGCTCGCCGTCTGCGGCGCGCTCGGCGGCGTCGCCGTCGCGTATGGCGCCGTTTCCGGCGCGGTCGCCCTGATGCCGGATCTTCGCATGGTGCTCCCGCGCCAGGCTCCATCGGGCGATTTGACGCGTGTCGGGCTCGGCATGCTCGGACTCGATGCAACGACGCTGCTGTTCACCGTGGTCATCACGGTCGTTGCCGCCGCGCTCTTTGGGCTCGGCCCCGCGTGGCGAACCTCGCGAAACGATCTCGCGAGCGCAATGAAGTCGGGAGCGACTGGCGCATTGTCGGCCGGCACACGCGGCTTGACCGTACGCAACCTGCTAATCGTTGGCGAGATTGCTTTGGCGCTTCTCCTGCTCACCGCAGGCGGTCTGATGCTCGAGAGCGTCGCCCGGCTTCAGGCAACCGAGCTCGGGTTCAAAGAGAACGGCCTGCTCACAGTTCGTCTGGTATTGCCGGGGCCGCAGTACGACTTGCGCCGGGGAACTGTATTTTTCGTCGACCTGCTGGATCGTCTTGCGCGGCACGGTGATGTCGAATCGGTCGCGTACGGCAATTGCGCACCTCTTACCGGTCCCTGCAACGGCACGATGGCTCAGTTTCCGGGACGGGCGACGGTGCCGTTCGAAAAGGCGCCGGACGTAGGCGTGTTCTGGGCATCGCCGCGATACTTCGAGACACTCGGGATTCGCGTCGTTCGAGGTCGTGTGTTCACGGAACAGGACCGTGCCGGTCAGCCGAAGGTCGTCGTGATCAACGAGACGGCCGCGCGCGCTTTCTGGGGCAACGAAAATCCAATCGGCAAGCGCATCGCGGTCGGGCAGGGGGGATTCGGTGGTGACGGCGCCGAAGTGATTGGCGTGGTTGCTGACGTTCGATACGGTGCCGTGGAGAAATCGGTCTCACGCGACGTCTACCTGCCGCTCCTCCAGTCGGCCCGCACGTGGGGACTCATCTTCGTCAGAAGCCGCACATCGCCGGAATCGCTGGCCGCGACGTTGCGACAGGAAGTGCGTGCGCTCGATCCCGATCTGCCGCTCGTCGACATCAAGACCATGGAGGACCGGTTCGATGATGCGACGTGGCGAACGCGAATGAGCGCGTGGCTGCTTGGCACGTTTGCGACGCTCGCGCTGGTTCTCGCCGTTGTCGGCATCTACGGAGTGATCTCACAGGGTGTCGAGCAACGCATGCGAGAGATCGGCGTACGCATGGCGCTCGGTGCAGCCCGATCCGATATTCTTCGGCTGATCGTCAGCCGCGTGCTCGCGATCTCGCTGGCGGGTGTCGTGCTCGGTACTACGTTGTCGGTTCCATCCATGCGCCTGCTCACGGCGCTGTTGTACCAGGTCAGCCCTGGCGATCCCGTCGTCATCGCGACGCTCGCGTCGCTGCTGCTGTCGGCTGCGGTTTGTGCCGGCTACGTCCCGGCGCGCCGGGCGACGAAGGTGGATCCGCTGGTGACGCTGAGGGCGGAATAGGAGAGAGGAGGCAGGAGCTAGGAGGCAGGAGGTCTTCCTTCTATCTCTACCTTCTACCTCCTGTCTGCTGATAGCATCACGACGATGCCCCGCGGCGCGGTCGTTCCCTCCACCGCCACGCTTGCGCGCCGGTTCGGCACGTTCGTCACCGAGCGGTTTCCCTTCGCGTTGCACCTCGCGCGCGAGGCGTTCGAGGCGGCCGGCGGTCACTCTGCGCACGGCCAGCCGTCCATCGATCAACTGCGCGAGAAGTTCGGCACCGAGCTGCGACGACGCGTACGGGCTGATGCGACGCGCGATCTCGACGAGACGACGCCCGGCGTGCGGGCGGACAGCCGGTTCGCGATGGCCGTCGACGAGCTCGCCGATGCCTGCGATGCCTTTCTGGAGCGCGCGGCTATTCGCGCCTCACTGACGCCCGACGAGCGCCGGGAAATCCTGCAAGGCATGGTGCTGACCCGGGCGACGGACAATCGCCTGAAGACGTTCTTCACTTCGAGCGAAGTGCGGTTCGGCGACTCGCCATTTCAGGGCAAGGGATTTCGGTCGCTCGGTCAGGAAGCGATTTACGCATCGGCCATCCGGCTGCGACGTGGAGAGTCGTTTCGCGAATCCGGTCGATGGCGCGGCGACGTCGTCGCGCCTCTCATTCGCGATCTCGGCGCCGTGCTTGCGATGCGCCCAGCACCCGAAACCATTCGCATGGTGCTCTCCGCGCAGATGGCCAAAGCGGGGCCGCCGATGGACGGAAAGGATCTCCACGTCGGAGACTTCGACTACGGAATTCTCCCCGCGTCCGCCCCGCTGGCGATCGGCACATCGACGGTTGCGGGCCTGGCGATGGCCTTTGCGCGCGAACGGAGCGAACGCGTCGCCGTCTCGTTCATCGGCGAGGGCGGCTCGTCGCTCGGCGAATGGCACGAAGCGATCAACCTCTGCGCGGCTCGCCGCCTTCCGGCCATTTTCTGCGTGCAGGCCAATCAGACCGCGCTTTCGACGCCGGTCCGGGAGCAGTCGGCCGTCCGCGTGTTCGCCGACAAGGCAGCCGGCTACGGCATCCCGGGCATCACGATCGATGGGACCGACCCCGACGAGATCGCCGCGGCATTCGCCTGGGCCGCGGGACGTGCGCGAGCTGGTCGCGGCCCCTCACTCATCGAGCTCGTGAGCATGCGGATGTGCGGCCACGCGCATCACGACGACATGCTGTACCTGGGACGCGATCCACAGGTCTCGTGGGAATACGCGACACCATCGGATCAGGGGTATGCGGATCGCGAGCTGTATGCGTTCTGGGCGGACCGCGATCCGATTCCGGCCTACGCCGCCCGCTTGCAGGCGGACGGACTCATCGGGGCCGGCGAGCTCGAAGGCTGGAAGCGCGAAGCCGAAGCACGCGTCGAGGAACAGGCGCTGGCGGTCATCCAGGCGGCGTGGCCGAGATCGGAGACTGCGGGAACCGGCGTGTTCGCCGACGCGCCGCCGCAACGGCGCGTCGAGATCCTGCAGGAGCACGTCCGGTCCGCCGTTGATTTCGACCCGGCGCTTCCCGCCGTTGAATCAGGGCCTCCGTTCGATCGCCGGGGCAGCACCTTTCTCGAGGGCGTCGCGGCTGGTGTTCGCGACGCGCTGCAGTCGGATCCGCGCGTGTTCGTCTACGGCGAAGATGTCGGCGGACGGTACGGGAATGCGTTCCTTCTGCTGCGTCCTCTCCTCGAGGAATTCGGGGATCGCATTCTCAACTCACCGCTGGCAGAGAGCGCCGTCCTCGGGGTCTGCGTCGGCGCAGCGCTGGCCGGGCAGCGGCCGATCGGCGAGATGCAGTTCAACGACTTCGTGGCGACCGGTTTCAACCAGCTCGTGAACAACGCGGCAAAGATTCGGTACCGGTGGGGCGGCAGCGTGCCGATGGTGGTGCGAATGCCATCGGGAGGTCTCCGCAGCGCTGGCCCATATCACAGCCAGAATACCGAACCCTGGTTCTATCGCACGCCCGGGCTCAAGGTCGTGGTGCCCTCGACGCCGGCCGATGCGCGTGCGCTCATGATGAGCGCCGTCAACGATCCGGACCCTGTCCTGTATTACGAGCACATCGCTCTCTATCGGGACCCGCGGATCCGGCAGGTCCTCGACGATGAAGTGCCGCAGACCGTCGCGATCGGCACGGCAGCGCTTCGTCGCGCGGGAGATGATCTGGCGATCATGTCGTACGGCGCCTACGTCCACGTTGCATTGCGCGTGGCGAAGCGCCTCTCGGCCGACGGCATTCAGGCGAGCGTGCTCGACCTCCGTTCGCTCGTTCCCCTGGACCGCGCAGCAGTCCTGCAGGTCGCGCGTCACTGCAATCGCGTGCTGATCGTTCACGAGGATTCACGCACCGGCGGGATTGGGGAGAGCGTCGCCGCGATTATCCAGGAAGAAGCCTTCGAGTCACTGGATGCGCCGGTTCGAATCCTCGCCGCCCTCGATACACCGGTTCCATACTCTCCACCACTCGAGCAGTTCTTTCTGCCGAGCGAAGCGGAGGTCGAACGAGCCGCGAGGCTCCTCGTCCAATACTGACGTGTCGCGGTGCGCGAGATGACCGCACGGGACTTCCGAACAATCGCGCTGAGTCTTCCCGAGGCCGTCGAGGTCGGTCATATGGGTCACCCTGATTTTCGCGTCCGAAACAAGATTTTCGCGACGCTCGACTATCCGAGTCGCGGATGGGGTGTCGTCAAGCTCACGCCCAGGCAACAGGAAGGGATGGTCAAGACGCATCCGGCGATGTTCGCGGCGGTCAAAGGGTTCTGGGGGCGCCGAGGCGCCACCACTGTGAACCTTCGCGCGGCAACCAAGGACGTCGTACGCGAGGCGCTGACGAAAGCCTGGTGCAATACGGCGCCCAAGCGTCTCGCGCGTGAGTTCTTTGCACCCCAACGCGCAAACAACACGCGTCGGGGGCCCCGCATTGGCGACTGACGACACTCCGCCGTGGAGGTCCTTCGACTCTACGATCCCGACCGACACCCTCAGAGCTGGACCGAGATCATTCGCCCGAGCCAGTTCGCGGTGTTCTCCAAGGACGCCGAGAGCGGCGCGACCTGCGATGCCGAGGGGAAGCCGTTTGCGTCTCCGTCTGATGCCAGCTGCCTGGTCTTCGATCGCCTCGACGAGGCGCGAACGTTCTGCGAGGAGCGGGTTCGCCAGCTGCCTCACGTCCGCTTCGAGGTTTTCGATGCAGCGGGTCGGACGAATCCGCCGCTCGTTACGATCGTCAGCCCGTCTCGCGCCGATACCCTCGCAGGCCACCCGCGCGGGATGCGCATGCGGAAGCTGGTTGCGCTCTGCCTGCTTGCCGCTGCGCCACCGCTGTTCTGGATCGACTACGAGAAAGGTGGGATGCTCATCCTGCCGACGTTTCTCGGAGTCAACCTGATCATCAT
>JBKPCD010000044.1:0-28309 GCA_046727175.1 Acidobacteriota bacterium
GCAATGCCCGGTCGACGGCGTCGAGACTCTTCAATGTAGGACGCCCAGCGGCCGGCGCTGGCTTTGGTCCGTCGCTCACCTGCGACGCGCGCAACTGAGTGTTGAGCTCCGTGTAGCCTGATTGAAAGAGTCCGACGAGCGGGCTGTCGGACAATGACGGGCAGACCGCTTGGACCTCTGAGAACTTGCTGCTCTTTCGGAACACATCGAGGAACGTGGCCGTCTGGTTCTCGGCCCGGCGGAAGCCCCACATCTTGTAAAGGATGATCCCCCAGGAGACCGCCGAAAAAATCAGAAGGATCACCAGAACAATCTGCGACGGCAGCGTGGCATCGGTGAAGAGCCGGACGATGTCCGTGTTCGAGTTCAGAGAGCCGGCCCCAGCTGCCGGCTGCGCCGCTTGCGCGAGGCGCGCAAGGGCGTAGACAGAGATGTACAAACAACCCTCCGCAGTAGAACCAGCCCGATTTTCGGGGGACAGACGCATTGCGCCGCCTGGGAACAGCGCAGAGTCCGGGAAGCGTAACACGGCCGATCATCCCTGTCAAACATCTGATAAGATGGAACTTCTCGCCACGCGTTACACGCCGGAGCGACCCTAGCTGCTTGTGCGTTTCGAAGCGAGAATTCTGTAGTCTTTGGCGCGCCACCGGCGCGCACCGACGGAGCGGAGCGGGCCGAAGTGAGCCCCCGCGAGCGGCCGCCTTCGCGCCGTACGCGCTTCGGCGAGTCCTCGCCGTCGCTTCAACGAAGGCGGAACGACGAGCGATGCTGCGGTTTCTCACGATTCGGCATCTTGCGGTCATCGATCGCCTCGAGCTCGAGTTCGAGCCGGGCCTGAATGTCCTGACCGGAGAGACCGGAGCAGGGAAGTCGATCCTCGTTGGGGCAGTCGGGTTGCTCGTCGGCGGCCGCGCGTCGCCGGACATGATCCGGACCGGCGAGGACACCGCGGTAATCGAAGCAGTCTTCGACGCACCAGAAGGACGCGAGATCATCCTCCGCCGCGAAATCTCGGCGCAGGGCAGAAGCCGCGCGTTCATCGATGGCGGTCTCGCGACGAGCAGCGCGCTTCGCGAACTGTCGCAGGTGCTCGTCGATCTTCACGGACAGCACGAGCATCAATTGCTCCTCGACCCGTCGTCGCACATCGACGTCCTGGATAGGTTCGCCGGCGTCGACGCGGTTCGCACGGAAGTGGCGCAGGCGTTCGCGAACTGGCAGCACGCCCGCGAGGAGTGCGACCGCTATCACGCCGCCGCGCGCGAGACGGCCGCGCGATCCGAATTCATTGCGTTCCAGCTGGCGGAGATCGATCGCGTTGCACCGAACCCTGGAGAGGACGACGAGCTGACGGCTGCGCGACAGGTCCTGGGAAATGCAGACAAGCTGCAGCGGCTGTGCACCGAAGCGTACGACGCGCTCTACGAGGGAGAGCACGCGGCGCTCCCAACGCTGACGGGTGTCTGGCGACGGATCTCCGATCTCGCGACCATCGACGATCGCTTCACGCCCTATATCGACAGTCGCGACGCGATCAAGTCGCAGCTCGACGATCTCGCGTTCTTCCTGCGCTCGTACAGCGCCGGCATCGATGCGTCGCCCGAGCGATTGCAGGATGTCGAGGATCGGCTTGCCGCGCTCGAGCGCCTGAAGAAAAAGCACGGACCGTCACTGGCGGACGTCATCGCAAGAGCTGCGAGGCTCCGCGCGGATCTCGACGACGTTCAGCACAGCGGCGAGCGCGGCGCGACACTGGACGCGGCGCTCGAACGCGCACGCGCGGCGTTCCTGCGATGTGCAAGCGCGCTCTCGAAGCAGCGCCACGTGTCAGCATCGAAGCTTGCCGGTGCTCTTGAAGGTTCGCTCGAAGAGCTGGCGATGCCTCGCACGCGCTGCGAAGTCCGCCTGGCGGCCGCTGCGTCGGAAGCTGAATGGACGGCGCGCGGTCTCGAACAGGCGGAGCTCTATATTTCTCCGAATCTCGGGGAGGATCTCCGGCCGCTCGCACGCATCGCCTCGGGCGGGGAGTTGTCGCGCGTGATGCTCGCCCTGAAAGCGCTCGCGACAACGGATGCACCGGGGAAGACGCTGATCTTCGACGAGGTGGATGCCGGCATCGGCGGCGCCGTGGCGGACGTCGTCGGGGGCCGGCTGCGCCGGCTTGGCGAGAAGTTTCAGGTGTTGTGCATTACGCACCTGCCGCAAATCGCCGCGTACGGTGCGACGCATTTCCACATTTCAAAGTCGGTCCGCAATGGCCGCACGCTAACCGCAGTCCAGCGCCTCAATCAAACCGAGCGAGAAAACGAAATCGGGCGCATGATAGGAGGAAGTGCTGTTTCGGCGGCGGTCAGGAGCAGCGCGCGCGAGATGCTCAAGGCGCGCAGCGCCTGGGCGAAAGGCGAACAAAAGACAAAAGGCGAAAGCGAAAGGGATGTCCCGAAAGTATCTGATTGAAACCTACGGGTGCCAGATGAACGTGCACGACTCGGAGCGGATGGCCGGTCTGCTCGATCAGGCTGGTTACGAGCAGACCGACGACGATCAGGATGCCGACGTAATCGTCATCAATACGTGCAGCGTTCGCGAGCGCGCGGAGGAGAAACTCTTCACCCGTCTTGGGGAGCTTCGTCAGCACGAACGCGATCACGGGACGCGACCTATCGTGGCCGTGGCTGGGTGCGTGGCGCAGCAGGAGGGGCCAGAGATTCTCCGGCGGTCGAGCGCTGTCGACGTCATCATCGGCACGCAAAACATTCGGCGCCTGCCGGTGCTGGTCAATGAGTCGTTCGATCGCCCCGCGCCTGATCCGATGGTCGATCTCAATCCGCTCGAAGACGTCTCCTTTCCGCTCGGAATCGCCCGCCGTCGCGATCCTTACAAGGCGTACGTCACGATCATCGAGGGCTGCAACGAGTTCTGCGCCTTCTGCGTCGTTCCGTACACCCGCGGACATGAACGGATGCGCCCGGCCGCCGAGGTCATCGCTGAAACGAGGCATGCCGTGGCAACAGGTGCTCAGGAAGTGCAACTCCTCGGGCAGATCGTCAATCATTACCAGGCGCCCGACGATCCGTCGTGCGACTTCGCTGGCTTGTTGGAACGACTGAGCAAAATCGACGCTCTCGAGCGAATCCGGTTCGCGAGCCCACATCCGCGGCACGTCAGCGACCGACTTATCTCCGCAATGCGCGACTTGCCGAAGGTGTGCCGTCACCTTCATCTTCCCGTACAGTCTGGTTCCTCGCGGATGCTCGCGGCGATGCGCCGGCGTCATACCCGCGAGCATTATCTGGCGCTCGTGACCCGGTTGCGGGAGGCCATGCCGGACCTGGCGCTCTCGACCGATATGATTGTTGGCTTTGCTGGCGAGACCGCTGAGGACTTCGAACAAACGCTGTCGCTCACGCGCGAGGTTCGATATCACAGCATGTTCTCGTTCAAGTACTCGCCGCGCCCGAACACGCTGGCACTGAAGCGTATGCATGACGATGTGCCCGAAGAGGAGAAGACGCGAAGAATCGTGGCGCTACAGGCGCTGCAGGGTGAGATTCAGGGGGAGCTGCACCGGGAGGCAATCGGCCGCCTCGAGCGCGTCCTCGTCGATTCACGGAGCCGACGACGGCCCTGGGAGCTGTCGGGCCGGACGAGCGGGAATACTGTGGTCAACTTCACCGGTGATCCGGCGCTCATCGGTCAAGTCGTGACCCTGAAGGTCACGGCGGCGAACCCGAATTCCCTGCGAGGGGAGATCGTGGTTTCGCGCCGGGCTGAGCGAGGCACGGATGAAATGCTGAAACTTGACATGAGCGGCGGCCCGTCTTACTTTCGCGAAGGGTGAGGACTCCATGCAGATCGAAATGACAATCAAGGGCTTGATGGTCGATCCGATCACCAACATGCCGATCATCATCCTTCGCGACAAGGAAGGCCAGCGGGTGCTCCCGATCTGGGTGGGAGTGTTCGAGGCCAACGCCATCGCGCTTCAGATCGAGAACGTCGTGACGCCCCGGCCGATGACCCACGATCTGCTGAAGAACGTCATCTACGACCTGAAGGCGGACATCCAGAAGATCGTCGTGTCGGATTTGAAGGAGAACACCTTCTACGCGCTCATCTACCTGACGGTGAACGGGGAAGCCCTCGCGGTCGACGCGCGGCCGAGCGATGCAATCGCGCTCGCGCTCCGAGCCCGAGCGCCCATCTTCGTGGAGGATCGGGTCATCGACAACGCGAAGACGGTCGACTTCGTACCGGAGAAGGGCGACTCGGAGCGGCTGCAGAAGTGGCTTGAAAGCCTCGACCCTGAAGAGCTGGGCAAGTACAAGATGTAAGTCGCAACAGGTCAGTCGGTTGACGGGAAGGATCGCGAGCAGCCTTCCCTGTGCGTTGACACCCTGCGTGACGGTCCCTACAATGACCGGCAGCTTTCGCCCGTGATCCTTCAGTCCGTCACCAACCGATGATCGTCGCCATCGCGAACCAGAAAGGCGGTGTGGGGAAGACCACGACCGCCATCAACCTGGCTGCGGCCCTCTCTCTGCGGGGACAGCCAACGCTCCTCATCGATCTCGATCCACAGGCCAACAGCTCGTTGTCGTACCTAGACGTGACGCAGGTCACGCGCAGCGTGTACGACGCCATCGGGGAAACCAGCTGCGGGTTCGCGGACATCGTGCTGCCATCGACGCAGCCGAACCTGTTCATCGCTCCGTCCCGCATTGCGCTCGCCAAGCTCGAGGCAAAGCTGGTGGGCGAGCTGGACGCGCATTTCCGGCTGAAGGATCGCCTCGACCCCATCCGCGAGCAGTATCCGAACATCGTCATCGATTGCCCGCCTACGCTTGGACTGCTGACAGTCAACGCGCTCGTGGCGGCCACCCATCTCCTCATCCCAATCCAGTCGTCGTACTTTGCTCTCGAAGGCACGGACGATCTCCTGGAAACGATCGAGAAGGTGAGGGCACGCGCGAATCCGGGGTTGCGCATCCTGGGTGTGGTCATCACGATGCACGACAAGCGGACGGCCTTGGCGCGCGACATCCGGATGCAGATCGACAAGGTGTTCGGGAGCAAGGTGTTCAAGACGGTGATCACGAAAAGCGTGCGGCTCGAGGAGAGCCCGGCGTACAAGGAATCGATTTTCGCGTTCGCGCCCGAGTCGAGCGGCGCTGCCGAGTACTACCGCCTGTGCGAGGAGGTCATGGACCGTGCCTAAGCGAGGACTGCCAGAAACAGTGCGGATGCGCCATGACGAGCACTACGTCGAGGCGTTAGCGAGCTCCGCGGGAACACCCATCGGCCGGCTTGTTCCCATCGATCAGATCGACCCGAATCCCAATCAGCCCCGGCAGGTGATGGGCGACCTGTCGGAACTCATGGCATCGATTGCCGAAAAGGGGATCGTCGAGCCCATCATCGCCCGACAGCGCGGGCGCCGCTTTCAGATCGTCGCCGGCGAGCGACGCTACCAGGCGGCGATTCAAGTCGGGCTGCGCGAGATCCCGATTGTGATCCGCGAGGTGGACGACAACGAGATCATCGAAATCGCGCTCGTCGAAAACCTGCAGCGCAAGGACCTGACCGCGTTTGAAGAATCCGAGGCCTTACACTCGCTCGCGGCGCGCTGCAGCTACACGCACGAGGATATGGCGCGGCGGCTGGGGAAGTCACGTTCATCGATTACCGAGTCCTTGTCGCTGAATGCCATGCCCGAAGAGGTCAAAAACCTTTGTCGGCTGGCCGACATTCACTCCAAATCACTGCTAATACAGATAGTTAGGCAAGGCGACCACCAGAAAATGGTGGCTTTGGTCGAAAAACTCTCCCGCGACGGCGCGATGACGCGCGAAGCCGTCCGAAAAGAAACCGCCAAACCCAAAGCCGGGCGGCCGAAGGCGTACGTCTTCAGCTACAAGGCCCCCACCAAGGCGTTCAAGCTCCAGCTCCGGTTCGCCAAGTCACGCGTCGAACGCGACGAGGTGATTTCGGCGCTCGAAGCGATTCTCGAAGAACTGCGTAAGCAGTGATTCGACCTCGGCTCGAGGCTTCGGCTTTGGCCTTCCGGTGCCGACAGATTCAGGCTTTGAGGCGCGTCGGCGAGAGGTTTCATTGCCGACAAAGTGGACGACGAGACGAGCGAAAGTTTACGACGGGCGCCGCCCGGGAGCAAATCAGCTCGCGCGAACCCAACCAACTGGGGCCTGGCGGAATCCAAGGTTGGAAGAGTGGCAACACAAAAGCCGAGAGCCTTAGTCTCAAGCCGGGCGCGACGTTAGTTAACATAACACTCATTATCAGACCCTGGGGAAAACCCGAATTATCCGCGGCCTGTGGAAGGTTTGTGGACGTGCTGGTATCCTGAAAACCTCGGCGACACGAAGCCGACGACGCCCCAACGACCCGGCCGACCACCACGACCGTTCCGATGCTGCGCATCCTCGACCGCTACATCATTCGCGAGATTCTGCCGCCGTTCGTCCTGGTCCTGCTGATCTTCACGTTCCTGCTGGTCCTCCCGCCGTTGATGACATACCTGGAGAACCTGTTGGCCAAGGGCGTCAGCTGGCCGACGGCGGCGCGGATCATCCTGACCCTCGTGCCCCAGGCGCTGGGCCTGACGATTCCCATGGCGTTGCTGGTGGGACTCCTGATTGGGCTCGGTCGTCTGTCGGCCGACCGCGAAGCGGTGGCGCTCCTCGCCTGCGGCGTCAGCCCCTATCGTCTTCTCTGGCCGTTAGGGATCATTGCCACGGTCGCCAGTGCTGCCACGCTCTATGTGATGATTGTCGCGATCCCCGATGCCAATCAGACCTTTCGCGAGATCACGTTCGACATCATCACGAAGAAGTTCGAGACCGACATCCGCCCCCGTGTGTTCTTCCAGGACTTTCCAGGATGGGTGCTGTACGCCCGCGACGAGCCCGAGCCTGGCATGCCCGGATGGAAGGACCTCGTCGTCGCCGATACCCGGAAGCCGGCGAACACGATCGTGTATTTCGCCGAGCGCGGCCGCGTCCAGCTCAATCGCGCCAAACGACAGGCGTTCCTGATCCTCGAGCGTGGCACCCGGTACTCGTCGAACGCGGCGGTCGGCGAGGCGGACACCCTGCAGTTCGAGGGCGAGCACGTTCTGACCCTCGATCCGGATTCCGTCTTTCCTCAGATCTCGCTCCAGCGCGGTCCGAATGAAAAGACGATCGAGGAGCTGAAGGCCGACATCACGGAGAAGATTCACAACGGCATCTCGCCGCATCCCGAGATTATTGCGTGGCAGCAGAAATTCTCTATTCCCGTGGCCTGTCTCGTGTTCGTGGTGACCGGCCTGGCGCTCGGCTTGACCGTCGCCCGGGAAGGCAAGTTCGCCGGCTTCGTCGTCGGTATCGCGGTGATCTTCGCCTACTACGTCGTCATGGTGGTGGCAGAATCGATGACGAAGGGGTACTACGCCGAAGCTCCTGCCGGAATCGCACGCAGCTACTTTGCAGCCTATGTCGCACGCTGGGCGCCCGATATTGTCGTGGGTGTTTTCGGCGTCATGGCGTTGATATGGCGTGCCCGGTACACCGAGGGACGGATCCCGTTCCGAATTCCCAGGCACCTGGACATACGCCGTTGGCTCCACTCGTGGCGCCAGAGCACGGGATCAGAGCGACCGGTCCCGCGCATCGCGACCCGGCCGGCTGCCGGTCGCGCCAGGCCCGTTCTCGTGATTCGAATTCCGCGTTTTCACGTGCCCGCGCCAGGCCTCCTGGATCGCTACATCGCGAGGATCTACATGCGTATCGCCGCGTTGTCGTTCCTTGCGCTGATCGGTCTCTTCTACATTTCGACGTTCATCGACAAGTCCGACAAGATCCTGAAGGGACAGGCAACGACCGGGATGGTGGGGTCGCTGCTCTTTTACATGACGCCGCAGTTCGTCTACTACGTCATTCCAATCGCGGCCCTGCTGAGCGCGCTGGTGACGTTCGGAGTGTTGTCGCGCAGCAGCGAGCTGACCGTCATGAAAGCATGTGGTGTGAGCCTGTATCGGACGTCGGTTTCGATCGTGCTGATGTCTCTCATTTTCAGCATGATCCTTTTCGGGCTCGAGCAGCAGACGCTGGCGTACGCGAACCGGCGGGCCGACGAGATCGACGCAAAGATTCGAAATCGCCCACCTCGAATCTACGACACGCTCCATCGTCGGTGGATCGTCGGCAAGGATGGCGGAATCTACAACTTCGTGTTTTTCGACGCCGAGCGCAACGAGCTCGCAGGGCTCACGGTGTATCATCCCGCGAAGAACGCCTGGAAGCTGGCGACCACGACCTTTGCTGACCGCGCCGTGTACAGCGACGGCTGGAACGCGCGCACCGGCTGGGTGCAGGACTTCGGCGTCCGACCGACGAAGCGGACGACGCTCGTGGATTATCCGCTGACTGGATTGGAGGGCCCAGACTACTTCAAGGCCGAGCAGCCGCTCGCGGAGATGATGACCGTCGCGCAGCTGAAGCGCTACGTCGACGACCTGTCCGCGAGTGGCTTCAACGTACTGCCGCAGGCCGTGGAGCTGCACAAGAAGCTCGCATTTCCCTTCGTGACGTTCGTGATGACGCTGCTGGCCATTCCCTTCGGCGTCACGACGGGCCGGCGAAGCACGCTGTACGGGATCGGCCTGGGGATCGTGATCGCTCTCGCCTACTGGATCACCATCAACGCCTTCGGCGCGATCGGCAAGAGCGGCCTGCTCGAGCCCGCGCTCGCCGGTTGGGCACCCAACATCATCGTCGCGGGGATTGCGGCCTATCTGCTGCTGCGGGTGCGGACGTGAGGGCAAAGACTGCCTGAGGCCTCGGAAGGGGCCGTTTCCAACCGGACCTGTCCGGTTAAAGGGTCTGTCCCCCTTCGGGCGGCTTCGGAGCGATTTCTTGAAGGGCGGACATCAGATCGCTCGCGAGCAGCCCGTGGCGGTACGCCTCCCGCAGCATTCGCTCGGCTATCTGGCGCGCGATGACAGCTTGTCGCGACCCGGACTCTCGCGGCCGAGGGGTGATGAACGTGCCACGTCCCCGCTTGACGTAGACCGTCCCCTCGCGCTCCAGCACTCGATACGCGTGCTGCACGGTGTTCGCGTTTACCTTGAGTTGATCCGCCAGCTGCCGCACCGCGGGCAGTGCATCCTCCGCCTTCAACACGCTAACCGTGACGCATCGCTGAACTTCATCGACGATTTGGCGGAACACCGGCCGCGGATCCCTCGGATCGATGTCGAATAACAGCATCGTAGAATACTAGCATGCTAGGACACCAGTCTACTAGTACACCAAGCCGCGCGAGTCGATCTCAACGCGAATTTCGGTCAAACGTCCCGATCCAGTCCGCAAAGAACGCACGCCGCCGGGCGAGCGCGTCGGCGGCGCCCGCGCGAAGAGCGACTAACGCAATTGTGCGAGGGATGGACGGCGAACGACGATTTCGCCTGATGCACCAGGGACGGCGTTGGTCAGGTCGACCACCAGCAGCAGCGAGCTCGCATTGTGAGAATCGGGGTGGGACTGGGACGATCGATCGACCGAAACGAGATCTACCGCTCGAACGACGATCCGCTGAACCTGAGGCGACACGTAGACGGACTTGCCCAATCGTTCGCCGCTATTCCGATCGAACCGGAGCTGGACGAAGATCCGTGCGGGACGATCCGATTGCGCTTCGAAAAGAATTGCGTCGTAGTCCGGCAGCGGGGCCGGAAGCGCGGTGACCGCGGCGACGAACTGACTCGCCGGCGCACCAGCCTCCAGTCGAAATCGCAGCCTCAGACCACCATCGACGGGCGCGATGACCGCCTCGGATCTCGGATCTTTTTCAACTCTCCACGGAGATGCGGAAAGTGACAGGACCTCGAGGGGCGTCTCTCGCGCGGCCGCGACAACCGCAGCTGGAGCGAGCGCGTAGATGGGATTGCTGACCAGCCAGGGAACCGCAGGAGCACCAGGTGCGGAGGGTACACGAATCTCGACGCGGTAAGCGCCCGCCTCATCTGACTCGAACGAGAGCTCCGGCTCGTCCACAGATGCGACTTCTCCGCCGTTCCTTAACAGCACTAACCGGCCTCGAGGAGGTACGGTCGCCCGCACCGAATAGGTGGTCCGCCCCAAAGACGGGAGCTGCTCTCCCATCATCGTGCTCACGCTTCCCTGCCGCGCTCGAAAATCGAGGAACGCCGGCAACGCTAACGCATCGATTGCCGTGAAGACGCGGCCCGAACGAAGTGCATCGAGCAAGAGACTGGCGTCTGCTGGCGGGTCGGCGCTCAGCTCGCGTGACGTGATGAGGCGAAGCGCAAATGATCGAAACGCTGCCTCGTATGACGGGACTCCAGTGATCCCATATCCGCCGTTCTCGTATCCCCGGCCAATGCCGCCGTGAGCATCGTGACCCGCAAGGCCGACGACCCGGCGCTGTGAAGCGAGGGCATCCCATCTGGCCAGTGTGCTGGTGGGCCGGTCGAAGATCGATGCAATGACGGCAGCCGGCCGGAAAGGATACTGGAGGAGCGCGCGCGCGATCCGGACGCGCGATTCGTCGCGCCATTCGCTGTCGGCACTGAGCCACTCGATACCGTCGATCGGGACGCTCCAATCCGTCCAGGCCAGTGCGGCTTTTTGAGAATCAGGATGCGCAGCAACGCCGAACCCGCCGAGTCGTCGAACGTCCTCCACCACGGCGGACGGCTCCCCGCCGAGACGATATGGCGCCTGCGGAATGCCGACGGCCACGTAGTGGCCACCGTTCGTGCTGACTTCGACCGCGTCGATGCAGAGAACGCCGTCGACGTACTCGGGCGGATCGAGGGCACGTGTGCCATCTCCGTGTTCAGAGAAAACAATGAAGCGAAGACCGGCCCTCGACGCCGCGGCGGCAATTTCCTGCTTTGTCGCCGCGCCGTCGGACCGCGTGCTGTGAACGTGAAAGGCGCCGGGAACGGTGCGACGCTGGAGATCGGAATCGATTGTGCCGACGGCCGACGCTGGCGCAGGCGGGAGCATCGCCACGAGAAAAAAGAAGACGGCGGCCGCGACGGCCGCCGTCACGATCAGCGCCTTGCGCATTCGAATCGTCGAGGGAGGTCCGCGACGCTGGCGAGGAGCGCCTCTTATACGCGTGCGGCGTCGCCGCGAAGGGCGCTCACCTTGTCGGTCTGCTCCCAGGTGAACTCCGGCTCGGTCCGGCCGAAGTGACCAAACGCAGCGGTCTTCCGGTAGATGGGCCGTCGCAAGTCGAGTGTCTCGATGATTCCGCGCGGCGTCAGCTTGAAGTTGTCGCGAACGATATCACTCAGCTTCTCGTCGGCAATCTGTCCCGTTCCAAACGTGTCAACGAGCACGGAGACCGGATCGGCGACGCCAATCGCGTAGGCCAACTGCACCATGCAGCGCTCCGCGAGGCCCGCAGCGACGACGTTCTTGGCGACGTAGCGCGCCATGTAGCACGCGGAACGATCCACCTTCGTCGGATCCTTGCCCGAGAACGCCCCCCCGCCGTGCGGTGCCGCGCCGCCGTAGGTGTCGACGATGATCTTGCGGCCTGTCACGCCGGCATCCCCGTGAGGACCGCCGACGACGAAGCGGCCGGTGGGATTGATCAGGACGCGCGTCTTCCCGTCGGCCATGCCCTCGGGAATCACGCGGCTGACGATCTTGTCGATGACGTCTTCACGGAGGGTGTCGCTCGAAACGAGGGACGAGTGCTGGGTGGAAACGACGACGGTGTCCACGCGGACGGGCTTGCCGTTTTCGTATTCGACGGTGACCTGAGATTTGCCGTCAGGGCGGAGGTACTCGAGGACGCCGTCTCTTCGTGCGCACGACAGACCCTTTACTAGTTTGTGCGCGAGCATGATCGGCAGCGGCATCAGCTCCTCGGTCTCAGTGCACGCGTAGCCGAACATGAGACCTTGATCCCCGGCGCCACCTGGATCGACGCCCATCGCGATGTCGGGCGACTGCTCGTGAATCGAGGAGAGCACGGCGCACGTCTCGGAATCGAAGCCGAACTTCGCACGCGTGTAGCCTACGTCCTTGATCGTTTCCCGCACGATTTTCGGGAAATCGACGTAGCAGCTCGTCGTGATTTCGCCGGCGATGATTGCCAGCCCGGTCGTGACGAGCGTCTCGCAAGCGACGCGGCCGACGGGGTCCTGCGCGAGGATGGCGTCGAGAATCGAATCGGAAATCTGATCCGCGATCTTGTCCGGATGCCCTTCGGTCACAGACTCCGAGGTGAAAAGGTAGCGCCCGTTACGGCTCATGTCGTCGGAACTCCTGAAGGTGTGGAAAGGATCAAATCTAACAGATTCGGCCGAGGCACGACAACCCGCACACGTGTGCTCCCCCCATGCGCACGGCACGCGCGCCGGGAACCCTCGCACCGCTTCCGACTCCGCGCGCTCTCTGCTACCGACGCGTCTAGCCACCGAGAACGGTGTCGTCGGCGATCGGCTCAGGCGGCGGACCCGTTGCCGGGCCGGCGTGCGCCGATGTTCGATCGGCCGCGGCCGCTGTCTTTTCAACTTCGATCGAGCACTCCGCTAGGACGGCGGTTAGCGCGCCAATCGCGGCCGCGACCGGAGCGAGCACCGTCCCTACGACGCCTACCGTCAAGGGAAACTCCGCGACCACTCTTCCCCGCTGCTTTACGAGGACTCGCCGGATGTTCCCCTCATCGATCAGCTTGCCTATCTGCGTGAGGATCTGATCGGTCGTACCCTCTATCTTCTCCCACCATGTGCGTTCCATCTGTACCTCCGAAGCTCATGCCGCTACTTCATTGGACGGCTGAGGGGGAGCGGAGTTCGAGGCAGGCGGTCCGAGCCACCAGTACATCCTACTTCCGCGGATGGAACCTGTCGTATACCGCGTGCAGTCTTGCTTCCAGCACGTGCGTATAGATCTGGGTCGTCGACAGGTCGGCGTGCCCGAGCATGACCTGAATGGCTCGAAGGTCGGCGCCCCGCTCGAGCAGGTGCGTCGCGAACGAGTGTCGCAGAACATGCGGGCTCAGCGGCCGCGTCAGGCCAGCTTTGATCCCGTACTCCTTCAGAATTTTCCAGAACCCGACGCGTGACAGAGCGCTGCCGTCACGTGCATTGACGAAGAGCCAACGTGCCGATCGTCGCGCAAGTTTCCCACGTGCATCACGCAGATAGCGGCGGACCCAATCGGTCGCCTCCTGACCGATCGGAACGACCCGCTGCTTGTCTCCCTTGCCCAGACACGTGAGGTATCCGTCCTCCAGATGAAGGTCTCCCGGCTCGAGCGCGACGAGCTCCGAGACGCGCATGCCGGTCGCGTACAACAGCTCGATGAGCGCCTTGTCGCGCAACCCGCGTGCCGTGGATGGATCGGGTTGGGCAAGCAGCCGGTCGACCTCGTCGAGACTCAGAAACTTCGGGAGCGCAGGCCAGGACCGAGGCGAGTGCAACTCGTCGGCGGGACTCTCATCCCGCCTTTGCTCGAGCGCGACAAAGCGGTAGAAGCCGCGCACGCATGCAACCGCCCGGGCGACAGATCGCGGCGACAGACCGCTCGCCATCAAATGGCGGACGAACGCTTCGAGATCCTGACGATGCAGGTGTTCCGGCGCCGTTCCTCGCCTTTCGGCGAACCCGCCGAGCGCCGCGAGATCGCGCGCGTAGCTCTCGACGGTGTGGGGCGACATGCGTCGGACGTCACGCAGATAGGTCAGATAGGTGTCGATCACTTCGTCCCGGCCATCGCGGTCTTGTGCACTATCGTTGGATTCGAACTTGGAAGATCATCGTTGGCCCGCTCGTCTTCGAAGCGTCCATTCCCCGCTCAAGAGCGCGACGAAAACCAGCATCCACCACGCTGAGCGCATCGGGTAGTGATTCTCGTTCACTTGGTGCCGAGGAAGGCTGCGCAAGTGCGTTGCGACCGGCGCCAGATTCATCAAGCTCACCGCAACGCCGCCGGTTGCTCGCGCGACGAGCTGTAACGAGTCGTCTCGAGCCTCCTGCGCCCCAGCGGGGCCGTCCGATACCATTACGACGGTATCGGCAGTGACGCTCATCATGTGCGCCCGTACGTCGTACTTGCCCGCTGTCGATGGGCGGAACACTCCCTCGTAGACTCCGGCTTCGGCAGATGGCCACAGCCGCACGAATTCGGTCGCGCCGCCTTCGCGGATAACTTCGGCGCTTACGCCGGGGACGGTCGTGCGTGCGGCATCCTCAACGAGCTCGGTCGGCCGGACCGCAACGCGCAATCGGACCACCGAACCGGGACGGGGTATCGCCGGATGCGCAGTCACCTCGAGACGACGTGGCGATGCCGCGGCGGCAATGGCGATTTGCGATCGCCAGAACCGGGCGAAGGCCTCGTCGTCTGCGGCGCGAAACCGCCACGCGTCGAGGGCACCTGAAAAGAGAATGCGCCCGGCGCCAAGAGGCTCGGAGAAGATCACCGGACGAGTCGACCCCTCGTGCTGGAACGTCAGGAGTCCGGACGTCTCCGGGCCCACCTTGTGCGGCACCGCAAGCTCGGAGGCACGCAATCGAAGATCGCCGGCCGCGAGGACGACGGGCTTGTCGACGAGGATCTCGTCGAAGCCGCTGCCGGTAACGAGGTCGAGGTAACGACCGGTCGGCTGACGATCAGGCAGAAGCGCCACGGCTCCGCCGCGACGCCGCGCGAACGTCTCGAGGCTCGAAATGTCCGCCGAGGTCAGCTCCTCGGGCGCTCCAATCAGGACGAGATCGAATGGCTCCAACGACGCTGCTGAAAGCGATGACGGTGAACTGGCGGTGCGGACTTCGAGATCTCGCGACGCGCGCACGATCGTGGATACGCTGAACGTCGGATCTGCTTCGAGAGCGCGGCGGACGAACGCTGACGTCCACGATGGGCGTGAATCCCAGCTGATCACCTTGAGGGTGCGCGATGCCGCGATCACTCGCACATCGGCCGCATCGCTGAACGGTTCGTCGGACGTCGACTTCACGCGCAGGGTTAGTGGCCAGAACCCTGCAGTCGGTGCCGCGAACGGCAGCTCGGCCATGAACCGTTCGGCGTCTGCCTTCCATTGATGCTCGATGCGGTGCAGCGTGATTCCATTCTGCTCGAGCGTGATCGCCGAGGTCCTGCCGGCAAGCCCGTTGGCCTCGATCTCAGCGCGAACCGTGGCGGACCAGCCGGGGAGGACGGGACGCGGGTTCTCGGTCCTGACGATTCGGAACCCGCTTGCTTCCGGCGCAGCGGTCGATACGGTGGACACGGATATGTCTTCTGGCACTTCGCCGGCATCGATTCGATCGCCGACGAAGACTATTGCGGACGCGGGCGCTGCGGAATTGAAAGTCGCAGCATCCCTCAGATCCGAGTCGAGTCGCTGCTTCACGGTCCTTACCGCGGTTGTGTCCGGATGAACCGTACCCGCATCTCCCGCAGCGGCGCGCACGTCGACCGCAAGCGGCGCAGTCCGTCGGATAACCAAGCCCGGATCGATGAACGCTCCGACCGCTATGGCCACTGCAATCATCCGGAGTGTTGCCGCGATCATCGACGCCTCACCTCGTCGGCCCAGGCGCTTCGCAGCGTGCCTGTCGTAGCGGGCGTGTCGGCGGCGATTGACGCCTTCCGCGCGAGGCTAAGAAGCGGTGTCGCCGCCTCTTGAACTGCTTGAAGCAATTCGGGACCGCTCCTTTTCCCGCTGAGCGCGTCGCGGACCCGGGCGAGCCGCTTCGAGATTGCTTGCCACTCAGCTGACGCAGGATTTACCGCCAGAGCCTCTTCCGAAAGCGCTGCGATCGATTGAATCGACTGGCGTCCAGCGTCAGGATGGTTGGCCGAGGTCAGCTCGAGGAGCCTTACCAGAATCGCGCGAGCCTCGCGCGTCTCGAGGTCAAATGTCGCGAGCTGTACGTCGCGGCGCCAGCTTCCTGCTTCCGCCAAATCGCCCGACAACCGTCGCGCCGGGTCGATGCGGCTCCGCACAGGCAGCGTGCGAAGGATGTAACGATTACGTCCGAACGCACGCTGGAGGGCGTCCGCTGCCGCGCGCGCAGACGGAAGCGCTGCGCCGGTATCGACTGCCGCCAGCTCCTGTTCGGCGTGGGTCATGTACTTGATCGCGAGGTTGATCTCCCGTCGTGCGCTGTTCGCGAGCCGCCCCTCCTGAATCTCGTGGGACTGCTCCGCCTCTTCCTCTTCGTCTTCAACTTGCCCACCCATGAGGAAAATGAAATTCGCGCGCACAGCGCGTTGCTCGGCCCCAATCTCCCGCGCTTCGCGTTCGACGGTCTCGCGCGGCAGCGATCGTTCGCGCGCACGAAGCCGCTGAATCTTCAGGACGATCATCTGCTGGCTCAGCTCATACCGGTTTTTGTCAGGCGGCAGCTCGAAACCGGCAAGCGCGACCTCCCCCGGACCGGCGACCTCGACGAAGAACGTGTCCGACGCTGCAAGGCCGGCGTCGCCTGGGCGTCGATCCCTGGCAACGACGCGATAGACCAGTGAGTCGCCCGGCTCGAGACCCAGCCCCGCGAGCGACAGCGCTGCACTCCCCTTCCATGCGAGATCGCTGTCGCGCACCAGATCTAGCGGCATCGTGCCTTCGACGAACTCGAACTGCTCGCCCGTCCCAGACACCTTCGTGTACTTCAGTTCGAGGGATTGCAGGCCCAAATCATCCGTTGCAGCCGCCGCGACCTGGACTGAAGCCTTCTCGTCGGGCACCAGCAGATCCTTGCCTGGCTGATGAATGTGAATCACAGGCGCACGATCTGGCGTCACAGTCACCGGGATGAGTCGGCGCTCCCCGATCGAGGCCGCAGGTTCCATGGCGAGGTATCCGCTCTCCGCGACGGTCACTTCCGCGCTCAGGCCGCCGGCTGTTCGCGTCGCAGGCAATGCGGTCGTCGAATAGCGAATACGCCACGCCTTGTCGTCGATGCCTGTGATCATCAGGCGAAGTCGGCTGCCCGCGATGAGGTCGATCCGATCCGGATTCGTGAGCTTGCGTTCCGGCAGCCTGGTGTACGCCGGCGGGGAAATGGTGGCAAAGACGTCAATGTCGCGCGGTGGCGTTCGAAACGCTTCTTGCACGGTTGCACCCTGTCGCGACGTCAGCACGACACGTTGCGGCGCGTTCATGACAAGCGCCGCGACCAGCACCACCAGCGTTGTCGAAAACAACGAAATCGGCTTCGCAAGCGGCACAACGTCGGCCGGATCTGCAGCTCGCAGAATAGATGCAGCTTCGTTGAGCACGCGGAGACGAACCAGCGGTTTCGCGCGATCCGGGTGCGCGACCAGTTCGCGGGCCGTAAAGATCACATTCCGGCTGACCGGATAGGCGCGTTCGAGACGATCTGCTGCCGCTTGCTGGGTCCAGGCCGAGGTTCGGCGTCGCAGCCAGCCAAGAGCCGCGATGACTGCGATGAGCAGGACGAGAACGTCGATGACAGACATCCGAAGTCCTGCGGCCTTCAAAATGGGAGGAACAACCGCAGCGGTGGCAGCTGCGCCGGCCGTCGCCCGCAGGACGTGCTCGAGACGCGTGCGACGCGCCACACGACTCACCGCGCGCTCGACGACTTGCGCAGCCGCCTTGTCGCCGTCGTCAAGCGGCAACGCGAACCTCCTCGGAGCGACCGGCAAACCGTCGGATCACTTGCTCCAGCGTCAACAGCAGGAGCGCTGCCCCCCAGAACCGGCGGGCATCCGATCGGTCCGAACGTTGCCACGCATCATCCGCAACGGGACCTGCCAGACGCGTCCAGCTGGTGAGCTGCGCCGAATCGAGTCGCGCGATCTCCAACTCGGGTTGAGCGATATCTCCATGGCGCGCGATCAGTGCAGCTCGAAGCGCAACTGCTGCGAAGAAGCTATCGGGCGGCGCCGCAATCTTCATGAGCAGCTCGCGTCCAAGGGCCGCGGCCTCTACCAGAGGCTGCCCGACACGATCCTGAACGACGATGGTCCAGGTGTCGGTCGCGTCGGCTAATCGTGAGGCTGTTGTCGCTCGGGCAGCGTCAGCGAGCGACGTGTCATTTCTCAGTCGCAGGACCGTCTTCAGCATCCAGCGATGATCATCAACCTCGATCGGCCGCGGCGAGCCATTACTGACAATCCCGCCGTCGAATTGAATTCGTAACGGCTCTGCGGCATCCGGACTGGGCGCACCGCCTTTTGCGACAGTCCTCAATAACCTCCTCACGGCGCTGGCGTCCGCCGCGGCGACCTGAAGTCCCTCATCGGCTCGACTCTCTCCCGTGATCACAACGGAGCTCGTCAGGCCGGACAGTTGAAGACGCTGCGACTTCGGAACAATTCCGCCGGCGCCGAAGAGTCTCAAACCCTCTGCCGTGCGCACCATCACGTCGCCTCCGACCCGTACGAACCGGAGCCCCGTCGAGGGCGGAACGACTCTCAGGTCGTCGCCTTTGAGCGTGCCTTCCTGAAAATCGGAAATGACCACGATTTCGCTTCGTGCAGGAGGTGTCGTCGACAGCCAGGCGGTCGCACGGACGACCGACTCGCGCACTACCGCTCCTTCGAACCGTCTTGTGAGAAACGCCCCGTGCGACTCCGCGTCAGTCGCCGCGTGCGCTGCCGCCTGGTTCGACGATTCCCGCATGCTGGCGCTCGTGTCGATGACGACGGCGCGCACTGTCCGGGCGTTCCATGCCTGACGGCGTGAGGTCGTGAGCGCAATCGGCTGCGCGGCAGAGAGGACAACACTGCCGACGATTGCAACGCGAAGAAACAGCAGCGGCCAGTCGGACGGCAGTCGCAAGCGGATCGCGTCGCTGCGAGTGGTGCGGACGAATCGAAGGGTTGGAAACAGGAGGCGATCGGCGCGATGAGCCCGCAGGAGGTGAATGATTACGGGCGCCGCGATCAGCACGAGCCCCGCGAGCGCTGCAGGATTGAGCCAGCGGATCACGTCGACACGCCTCCAGACCGCTGAAGCAGATAGCCACGCAGCGCTGTGTCCAAAGGAGCATCCGTTGTGACGCGGATGTAGTCGATCCCCAGGCCCGTGCAGCGTCGACGCCAGCGCTCCAGGAAATCGGCGAAGCCGCGACGATACGCTGTAGACATCGCTCCGCTCGTCAGCACGCGCTGGCCCGTCTCCAGGTCCTCGAGCTCCACATCCCCGGCAAATGGAAACTCCAACTCGTCGCGTGTGAGGACGTGGAACACCGTCAGCTCGTGGCCGATTCGGATCGCACGGCGCAGCTCGGCTTCCATCCGCTCGTCCTCATCGTACAAATCTGAAACGAGAATCAGCATGCCCCGGCGCTTCAACAGATCGACGGCGCGCTGGAGCGCTGACGCCGAGCTCGTCTCGCCCGATGCGGTCAGCTTTGATAACGCGATCAAGAGCCGACGGAGGTGGAGACGTCCCGTACGGCTCGGGATGTAGTCGCGCAGCCTCTCGCCGTAGGTAACGAGCCCTATCGCATCTCCCTGCTCTGAAATGAGGTAAGACAGCGCGGCTGTCAACACGCGTGCGTAATCCAGTTTCGACGCGCTTCCCTGCCGGCCGTACGCCATCGACGCGCTCGCATCCACGACGATCTGCGCGAGCATGTTCGTTGTCTCGCGGTACTGCTTCGTGTAGACGCGATCCGTCCGGGCGAACAGCTTCCAGTCGACGTACTTCAGATCGTCACCGGGTCGGTAGTGGCGGTACTGCGCGAACTCCGCGCTGTAACCGTGGAACCGACTGCGGTGAATGCCGGACATCGTTCCATCAACGGTCACCCGCGCGACCATTTCGAGGTCGCCAATGGATGTCAGGAGCGCAGGATCGAGCATGACGCTGCCATCGGATTAGGACCCGATCGTGTCGAGCAGTTGCCGAACGACGTGGTCCGCGTCGGTGCCGTCGGCCTCGGCCTGAAAATTGAGAAGAATCCGGTGCCGCAGCACCGGCAGGGCGACGGCCTGAATGTCCTCACGCGAGACGACGCTGCGGCCTTCGAGCAGCGCACGCGCCTTGGCGCCCAGCAGCAACGACTGCCCCGCGCGCGGCCCGGCTCCCCATCGGACCCACGTTCGGATGAAGTCGGGCGGCGTCTCGCCATCTGCAGTAACGGGCCGTGTCGCGCGTACCAGCCGAGCGGCGAAATCGACAACGTTCTCGGCCGCGGGCACATCGCGGACCACCGCGTGCAGGCGCTCGATCTCGTCGCCTGTGGCCACAACGGCGATCTGTGGATCGTCGGACCCGGTGGTTTGTGACAGGATCCGGCGCTCTTCGTCCGCCGAGGGGTAGTCGATCACGACGTTGAACATGAACCGATCGAGCTGAGCCTCGGGCAGCGGATACGTGCCTTCCTGCTCGATTGGGTTCTGCGTCGCGAGCACGAACAGCGGCCGATCGAGCTCGAACCGAACTCCGCTGACGGTCACCTGATACTCCTGCATCGCTTCGAGCAGCGCAGCCTGCGTTTTCGGTGGAGTACGATTGATCTCGTCCGCGAGGATGATATTCGCAAAGATTGGTCCGCGGATGAAGCGGATGACGCGCCTGCCGCTCGCGCGATCTTCCTCGATGACCTCGGCGCCGACGATGTCGGACGGCATCAGGTCCGGGGTGAACTGAATCCGATTGAATTTGAGATCGACTGCCTGGGCGAGCTTCTTGATCAGCAGCGTCTTGGCGAGTCCAGGCACTCCGCGAAGCAGGCAGTGGCCGCCCGCCAGGAACGCGATCAGAATTTCACGCACCACACGGCGCTGACCGACGATGACCTTGGCCAGCTCGCCCTCGAGGCGTCCACAGAGGTCTGCGACGCGCTCGAAGGGCACTGCCGGCGCGTGCCGCTCGGTCAGGTGCAGATTGCGATCGATCATCTGTATCGAGAGTGTACTTCACCTCGACGGACGGCTCTCGAATCCGAACGCTGAATCGTGAAACTCAAGTCGTGAACTCTGAACCCGTGAACCCGTTCGCGCGGCGAGCCGTTTGACAGGTCCGAACGGCAGGAGTAGTGTACGCGGTTGCCCCCATGCTGCAGGGGGCGTCCAGAAAGTTTGCATGCCCACTCAGTCCAAGTGGCAATATCTGCCGACCGAAGCCATCAATCCAGCCAGCCTCGCGATTGACAAGCTGGCGATTCGCGACATCGTGGACATGGTGATCAACGAAGACCGTAAGGTGATCGCCGCCGTCCAGAAGGAGCACGAACGCATCGCGCATGGCGTTGAAATCCTCGCACAGTCGCTGCGGAAGGGCGGGCGCGTCATCTTCGTCGGCGCGGGCACGAGCGGCCGCCTCGGCGTGGTGGAAGCGTCCGAGATGCCGCCGACGTTCGGCACATCCCCCAGCGTCGTTCAGGCGATCATGGCCGGCGGTCAGGATGCGGTCTTCCGCGCGAAGGAAGGTGTCGAGGACAACTTCGAGGAAGGGGCCCGCAGCATCGGCCGGCTCCGGCTCGGAAAAAAGGACGTCGTGATCGGCGTGTCGGCGAGCGGCATGACGCCGTTCGTCCGGGGCGCGCTGACGCGCGCGCGAAAGGCTGGCGCGAAGATCATCTTCGTGACCTGCTGGCCGGGATCAGAGCTGCAGACGTTCGTCGACGTGCAGATCGCCCCGGCGGTCGGCCCCGAGGTCATCGCCGGATCGACACGGCTGAAAGCCGGAACGGCCACCAAGATGGTGCTGAACATGCTGACCACGATCGCGATGATCAAGGTCGGCAAGACGTACGGCAATCTGATGGTGGACGTGCAGACCGGCTCGGAGAAGCTCAAGGATCGCGCCCGCCGCATCATCACGATCGTCACGGGCATCGATTACGACGCCACCGACGCGCTCCTGAAGCGCGCCAGGTGGAATGTCAAGGCAGCGATCGTGATGCAGAAGACCGGGCTCACCCTGCCCCAGGCGCTGCAGCGTCTCAAGAAGGCGGACGATTCCGTCCGCGACGCGATTGGCGAAGACGTCGAGCCCCGCTTGAGAGAATTGCTGCACGCGTGAGGGATCGGCGCTCGGCTGAAGGCTCTGAGCTTCGGGCTTTAGGCAACCCAGAGTCAATAGCCTATAGCCTAAAGCCTAGAGAGCCTGGAGCCCAGATCCGGGTTTTGCACTCGCAGTTTTTCCGCTGCGGCCTCATCCACCAGGACATCGACGTCGCGGTGCACCTGCAGGAATGACGCGGGGAGCTGCGGCGTGATTGGTCCGTTCAGCATCCGCTCGATGCAGTCGGCTTTCGACCGCCCTGTCGCAAGCAAGACGATCGACCGCGCTTGAAGAATGGTCGCCATCCCCATTGACAACGCCTCCGTCGGGACCTCGGACAGTGCGCCGCCGAACAACGCCGCGTTGCTGCGACGCGTTTCCGGCTTCAACCGTACGCGGTGCGTGCGTGCGTGCAGTTCCGCAGCAGGCTCGTTGAAGCCGATGTGGCCGTTCGTGCCGATGCCAAGAATCTGGACGTCGATGCCCCCGGCCGCGCTGATGGCCTGCTCGTAGCGCGCGCACTCGGCAATCGGATCAGGCGCCGATCCATCGAGGAAGTTGACGCGCGCCGGTGACACGTTGACGCGTCCGAACAGGTGGCTCTCCATGTACCGGCGATAGCTCCCCGGGTGTGTTGGCGGAAGCCCGAGGAACTCATCGAGATTGAAGGTCGTCGCGTGCGAGAAGTCGGCCCGCCCGCGCGCAGCCAGCGCGGCGAGCTCGTGATACAAGCCGACGGGCGTCCGGCCGGTCGGCAGGCCGAGCACCAGAGGCGGATTGGCGGCCAGCGCGTCGACGATGCGTCGCGCGAGTGCTCGCGCCGCGGCGCGCTCGTTGGGGAACACGCTGACGCGGGGGCTGTGTGACGCGGCCATCAGTCTCGCTTGTATACGGGAATTCGCGGGTTGCCGCGAGCCGCCTGCAGTGCCAGGGCAACCGCACCCGCCGCGGGCTCGCGATCGAGCAGTTTCGTCACGCTCGCGGGCGCGGCGACCGGAAGCCGGCGCTCGAGCTCCTCGCGAAGCCACGGCACCGCGCGAAAGATTCCACCCGCCAGGACGAAGATGAACGAGTCGCCGAGCAGACCAAGACGACGCGCGACCGTCAATCCCGACGATTCCAGCTCGTTCGCGGCGGCGCGAAGGATTCCAATCGCGGCCGCATCTCCCTTCCGAAAGGCTTCCTCAACGCACTGCGCGAGCGAGCCGATGGCGGCGGGCGTCAGGTTGCTGTAGTAGACCTCGTGAAGCAGACCCTGTGCCTGTGCGATGTCGAAGTGCCGGAGGAGCAGCGGCGTGAGCGCGGTCTTCTGTCCGCGCTGATCCGCCTCGCGGAGGACCGCGCGAAGCGCCGCGCGTCCAATCCAGTATCCACTCCCCTCATCGCCCAGCACATAGCCCCAGCCGCCGGCCCGTGCTGCTTCGCCTGCGGCGTTGCAGCCGTACGCGATCGATCCCGTCCCGGAGACGATCACCACTCCGGGCTGACCGGGGGCACCAGCTTCGAGCGCGACGAGCGCATCGTTGACCACGAGAATGCGGGCCTTGTAACCGATGCGCCGCATGATTGCGCGCACGATTGCCTCGTCGTCTGCTCGATCCACCCCGGCGATGCCCAGACAAATGGCCCGTGGGACGATATCGCGATCGCCGAGCGCCTGCTCCATGACTTCATGAAGAACCTTTTCGACCTGAAGCTCGCCGACCGCCTGAAGATTCGCGCCGCCACCACGCGCTTCCGAGATCAGCGTTCCATCTTCGGACGCCAGCTGACAGACTGTTTTGGTCCCTCCCGCATCGATGCCCAACACGTGAATCATGATCAATCAAGGCCCGGGGATCAGGCCCAACGCACCGCGGCGGACGAGGCTCGCGACTCCACACAACAACGGCCGGCAGAGTCGCGCTCCGCCGGCCGCGATTGCGGACGCCGGCGTTCGACGTCACGAGCGAGGATCCGCTACGTTACAGTCGATCGACTCTAGATTGCGTCCGTCGCACAAGTCAACGATCTCCGCGTCGTTGAACGGCTTCGCGCCGCGACGCCGTTGACACTTCTTCGCGCGACTTGCTACATTCTTGCGTTTCATGCAGCTGCCAGGCTTCATCCCGCGCGTCGTTCGGACGCACGTGCCCCTTCTTCTCCTTCTCCCGTCGGTCGCGCTCGCGGTGGTACCGCGGCCGGCGAAAGCCGCTGACGACTGGACCGCCGAAATCAGGGCTCTGCTGGTACAGCGCGCATCGCTGACGACGCCCGTCAGCATCGCGGTGCTCGTCAGATCGGCGCGCGAGCACGGATTCAACACGCTGCTCGTGCAGGTGCGCGGCCGCGGCGATGCCTATTTCAATGAGGGTCTGGAGCCGCGCGCCGCGGACCTCCAACGTCAGCCTGCCACCTTCGACCCGCTCGCTGCCGTCCTCGACGCGGCACATTCTGCCGGCCTTCGCGTTCACGCCTGGGTCAACCTCAATCTGATCGCAAGCGCGGCGGATCTGCCGATTGCGCGCGAGCATCTCGTGCATCGCCATCCCGATTGGTTGATGGTGCCGCGCGACGTCGCCCAGGAGCTCGCCAGGATCCCGACCGACAGTCCTGCGTATCTGGGCAAGCTCGCCCGGTGGACGCGCGCGCAATCCGAAGAGGTCGAAGGACTCTACGTCTCACCGGTGATCCCTGCAGCGGCCGAGTACGCACAGAACGTTGTCCGCGATCTCGCGAAACGGTACGCGGTCGACGGCGTCCACTTCGACTACGCTGGATATCCGAGCGAGCGATTCGACTACAGCCGCCCGGCTATAGCGGAGTTTCGCGCATCCGTGCGCCAGCGACTGAGCGACGTCGTCCGCCGCGGTCTCGACGAACGTGAATCCATCGACCTCTTCGCCTATCCCGATACGCTGCCCGACGACTGGCGAGCCTTCCGCATTTCGCGTCTGACGATCTTGGTGAACCAGCTTCGGTCGGCCGTAAAAACCGAACGGCGGGCTGCGCTCGTAACGGTCGCGACCGCGCCGGACCTGCGCGACGCGTACGACCGCAGGCTGCAGGATTGGGGCACCTGGCTCGACAAAGGGCTCGTGGACGCCGTGTGCCCGAAGGCGTACACACCCGATGCCGGCCGCTTCGCCGAACAAATCGCAGCGGCCCGCACGGTCGCCGGCGGCCGCGCCGTCTGGGCCGGCATCGGCGCAGACCAACTCTCGCCCGCACAGACCATCGAGAACATCCAGACAGCGCGTCGGCTCGGGGCCGCGGGCGTTGTCCTCTTCTCGTACGATCGCCTCACCGATCCGCAGCACTCGTCGCCCGATTACCTCGCCGTAGTTGGGCGCGCCGTTTTTGCGGATCCGGCATCGAACCCCGAGTCTCGATGACGCCCTGATCGGCGCGCATCCCCTCAATGGTTCTGACCTGGATCGACTATGTCGTCATCGCCGGTTATCTGATCGCAATTACGGCATTCGGATCCTGGTTCGCGCGATTTCAGAAAACCACTCGCGATTACTTCCTCACCGGGCGGTCCGTGCCTTGGTGGGCGATCTGCTTCACCATCGTCGCAACCGAAACGAGCACCCTCAGCTTCATCGGCGTCCCCGCGGGAGCGTACGCCGGCAACATGACGTTTCTGCAGCTCGCGCTCGGCTACATCATCGGACGCGTGTTCGTCAGCGTCCTTTTCATCCCGGCGTACTTCCGCGGCGAGCTCTACACGTCGTACGAACTGCTGCTCCGGCGATTCGGACCATCCGTGAAGAACGTGGCCGCGATCATCTTCATGGTCACGCGCACGCTTGCCGATGGAATCCGGCTGTTCGCGACGGCCCTCGTGATCTCGGTGGTGACACAGGTACCCGTCACCTGGACGGTGGTGATTCTTGGCGCGGCCATGATCGTCTACACGGTTCGCGGCGGCGTGTCGGCCGTCATCTGGACCGATGTGGTCCAGATGTTCGTGTACATCGGCGGCGCACTCGTCGTCTTCTTTGGGTTGCTGCAGCTCATTCCCGGGGGATGGGCAGAAGTCGTACGAACGGCCGGAGGCACGGGACATTTCCGCGTCTTCGATCTCAGCCTCGATCCACAGCGCGTGTACACGTTGTGGGCGGGTGTCCTCGGCGGGATTGCATTGACGCTCGCGACGCACGGCACGGATCAGTTCCTTGTGCAGCGATTGCTGTCGGCTCGGTCCGCACGTGAAGCGTCGACGGGACTCGTACTCAGCGGCGTGGTGGTCTTCGCCCAATTCGCGCTGTTCCTGTTCATCGGCGCGATGCTCTTCACTTACTATCAACACACTCCGCTTTCCCGACCTCTCGCCACCAACGACGAAGTGCTGCCGCTGTTCGTCGTCACTGCCCTCTCCCATGGCGCTGCAGGGTTCATTGTCGCGGCGATCGTTGCGGCGGCGCTCTCCCCATCGATCAATGCGCTCGCTGCCACGACCGTGAACGACTTCTACGTCAAGTACGTCAACCCGGGCGCGAATCAAGCCACACTCCTGCGCCTGTCGAAACACGCGACGGTCTGGTGGGGTATCGCGCAGATCGCGGTCGCGCTGGCTGCTCAGTTTCTGACGAAGTCGGTGCTCGATGCCGGGCTGGCGGTCCTGTCGCTCGCAGCGGGCCCGGTGCTTGGCGCCTTTCTGACAGGCGTCCTCACCGTACGTGTCGGTGCGAACGCGATGCTGGCTGGAATGGTGACCGGCATTGTCGTGATGGCCTGGGTGTGGTGGACCGGCGTGTGTGGTTGGACATGGTATGCGTTGATCGGAGCGTCGGTCACGGCTTTCACGGCGTACGCCATGTCGATCGCTCGTCCTGCTGATGCCTGAGCCATTTGGCGCAGTTGCCACGCTGCTCCGTCGAAGCATCGCCGCCCGCGCGTTCCCCGCGGCCGCAATCGAGCTCGGACGTCGCGAGGGCCTTCTCTGGCGTGACGTCTTTGGCGCGCTGTCCTACGATCCATACGCTGCACCCGCGACGCCGAGCACGATCTTCGATCTCGCGTCGCTCACGAAAGTGATCGCAACAACGACGTTGGCGATGCGTGCTGTCGATGCAAACCGGATCGCGCTTGATGATCGAGTGTCGAAGTGGCTGCCCGGTTGGCAAGGAGCAGATCGCGGGGCGGTCACGATTCGCGATCTGCTCGCACACAGCTCCGGGTTGTCGGCGTACCTTCCCCTCTACCGCGATTACACCGGACGAACGGAATTCGAGCAGGCCATCTGCTCGCTGCCGCTCGAATACTCGCCCGGATCGCGGTCGACCTACAGCGATCTCGGGTTCATGCTCCTCGCATTCATTCTGGAGAACGCACACCCGATATCGCGCGATTTCACGGGCGCGGCCGGAACCATCGATCCGTCGACGCGAGTCGCGTCTCAGTTCGAACGCATCGCATCGGCGCTGACTTCGGATCCACTCGCCTACAATCCACCGCGTTTCCTGCGCGATCGGATCGCTCCGACGGAGACGGATCCCTGGCGCGGCCGGCTCTTGATCGGCGAAGTGCACGACGAGAACGCGTGGGCACTCGGCGGAGTCGCTGGACACGCCGGGCTCTTCGGAACTGTCGGCGCGGTCGGCGCATTCGGACGAGCCGTGCTGCGCACGCTCGCAGGCGAACCGATTCTTGCGGACCCATCAACGCTGCGACTATTCGCCACCAGAACAATGGTCCCGCGCAGCTCCCGTGCGCTCGGCTGGGACACCATGCTCCCCACGTCGTCCTGCGGCACACGGCTGTCGCCGAGCGCAATCGGTCACACCGGGTTCACCGGCACGTCGCTGTGGATCGATTGGGAGCGCGACCTGTATATCGCGCTCCTCACGAATCGCGTGCACCCGACGCGAGAGAACGAGGCGATCCGGCAAATCAGGCCGCAGATCCACGATCTCGTGATGGAAGTTGTGAGTTGAGATGTGAGCCGCGAGACGTCAAAGAGGGCTGCCGGCTGAAGGCTCTCGGCTCTGGGTGCGCCTCGCTATTATCCGGTGTTCCCGGCGAGCGCTCGACTCAACGTGTTGGGCGGGTCTCGTCAGGGTGATGACACACGCGACGGGTTCTCGCTAGGCTGTCCCGAGCGCCGTCAAGGGCCAGGGCCACGAGCCATGAGCCGAAACGCGGGTTACAAAGCGGCTAAGCGCAACACTCTGTCGTCAAAACGAGTCGTGAGTGCTCTGGATTTACGAGCCGCCGCCGCGCCCGCGACCAGCGCCTGGGAATGGCGCCGGCGGAGGTGGTGGAGGCTCCATGCCGAAGCCTCGGCCGCCCGGAGTCGTCTCGCGACCGCCCGGGAGGGTGCCGCGCCCGGGGCCGCGCCCGGGGC
>JBKPCD010000045.1:0-24991 GCA_046727175.1 Acidobacteriota bacterium
AACTGGTAGCTGTGTGCGCGCGGACGAGTCCGACCAGACACGGGGTCCACATGCCAGCCGCCACACCCTTCCCACAGACGTCGCCCAGGGCGAGGATGACGCCGTCGCTGGCCTCTTCCATCGTGAAAAAGTCACCGGGCAGGTAGCGCACTGCGAATATCTCGCTGGCGACCTCCATGTCCCCCAGTTGGACGAAACGCGGGGCGCACAAGCGCCGATGCACCTGCACACCTTCTGAGAGTGCAGCGTGGAGATCAGCGTACTCTTTCTGGAGATTCGCAAGCTTCTGCTTCAACTCTCGGTAGCCCGGCTGATGACGTGACCTCAGGGTCCGCGGCGGAAAGGCCTGCACGTCCACAGGCCTGCGCGCAAAGACGGTTGACTGACTCATGAGACGTGACCTCACTCGACGAACTTGTAACCGGTGCCGTGGATGGTCAGGATGAACCGCGGTGCCTCGGGATTCGGTTCCAGTTTCTGTCTTAGGTGAACGATGTGAGTGTCGACGGTTCGTGTATTGGGGTAGTTTTCATAGCCCCACACCGCATCCAGCAGGTGGTCACGGCTGAGCGTTTCAGAGGGATGCGAGATGAAGTAGGCGAGCAGCGCGAACTCCTTCGCGGAGAGCTCGACGGGCCTGCCGGCGCGCCGCACTTCGTTGCCCCGGATGTTGACCTCGACGTCACCGAACCGATACACCGCAGGAACGTTGACCTGCTGGGAAGTCCGTCGCAGCACGGCCTTGACCCGTGCCATCAGCTCGCGGATCGAGAACGGCTTGGTGACATAGTCGTCGGCACCCAGCTCCAGGCCGACGACCTTGTCGATCTCCTGGCCACGAGCGGTCAGCATGATGATGGGGACTGAGGGCCGCTTGGCCTTCACCTGCTTGCACACTTCGAGACCGCTCATTCGCGGCATCATGACGTCCAACACGACGAGGTCAGGGGCATCGGCGAAGACGCGCTCGAGGCCCGACACTCCTTCGTCGGCGCTGATCACGTCGTACCCCTCGTACTCGAAGTTGTCACGCAGTCCCGCCACCATCGCTGGTTCGTCTTCGATGATGAGAATTCGCGTCTTTTTGCCCGCTCGGCTATCGCCGTCGCCTCGGTCAGAGGGCGTAGCGACGCGCAATCGAGTGGCGTTGCTCCCATGACCGTTTCGTTGCGCGGTGAAGTCGCTTCGCACCTTTCTCATCTCGCTCTCCCTCAGGCTGCGTCATTGGCTGACTGCTGCGTGGCCGTGGCCAGCGGCAGCGAAAGAGTGAACTTGCTGCCTTTCCCCGGGGTGCTCTCTACCTCCACGTCTCCACCGTGCGCGTGCGCGATGTGGCGAACCAGCGACAAGCCCAGGCCGCTCCCTTTCGTGTTGTGCACCAGCGGGTCGCCTGCCCGATAGAACTTCTCGAAGATCTTCGCTTGCTCGCTTCGCGCGATCCCGATGCCGTGGTCCGCCACCTCGAGCTTCAAGACGCGATCGTTCAGGTACAGCCTCACGCCGATGAACTTCTCGCGATCCGAGTACTTCAGCGCGTTGTTGACAAGGTTGACGAGCGAGCGCGCAATGGCTTCCTGGTCCACTCTGACGGGTGGGAGGCTCGTGTCGATGTTCTGCTCGAATGTAAAACCCTGTTCGTCGATCTGACCGCGATAAGTATCCAGCGTGTTGTTCACGAGTTCGGCGAGGTCGGTCGGGCGGAACTCGTATTCCTTGCGTCCCGCTTCGATGCGGGAGAAATCTAGGATGTTGTTGATCAATGCGGTCAACCGCTCGCTTTCCTGACGGATGATGCGGTAGTACTCCTCGACCTTGCCCCGGGCCGTGACGCGGCCCAGTTCGAGCGTCTCTGCGTACAGCCGGATCAGCGACAGCGGCGTGCGCAACTCATGCGACACGTTCGATACGAAATCCGACTTCAGCCGGGCTAACGCAACTTCCTTGGTGACGCTCCGGTACGTCAGCACGAGGCCGCCGACCAGCAGCAGCGAGAGCACCCCGAGAATGAGAAAACTGCGATAAACAAAGCTCCGTCCGAGAGCGTCCACGCTCGTACCCTTGAACTTGATGCCGAGCGCCAGCCCACGGAACACATCGTCCAGATTGCGAGAGACCTCGGGCTTACCCTCTGTCCACCCGGACGACGCAGCGATCACTTCCGTCCCATATCCGCCAGCCGGAGCGGAGGAGCCTGGATTGCTCTCGGAATCGGCGGGATACACGATCATGGCCAGAGGATTTCCACCGTCCTCACCGAGCTTGTAGGCGATCAGTTCGTCGAGCATTTTCGGAAAGAACGTCCGCCTCAGGTAGTCGGGTTCGAGGCTTATACCGGCGATCACGACCCAGTCCTTCGAGAGCCCAGGCAACGAAAACAAGCCACTGGTTATGTACGCGTTGTCGCCGCTTCGCTTCGTCTGCTCTGTCACCCACATGATCGGCCGAGCCTTCTTCTGTAACCCTTCCAGCATCGTCTTGGCTTCGTAGGCGAACCATCCTCCGAAGATCTTGGCGAGGCGCTGATGCTCGGCAAGGAAGTCCGGGTCGCTCATCGGCTGTGGCGGTGAGCGGAACAGCAAGCCGGTTTGCGCATCGAAGAGGAATACGTGCGCCAGCCACGGACGCTTTGACAGAATCTCGTCGAGCTTTCTCACCTTGTCCGCCTGATTGTCGATGTTCGAAGACGGGAAGAGATCCCGCACCTCTTCGGTCATCTTGTAGGCCTTGAGATTGATCTGCTTCTCGGAGATGGCGAGCATCTGGAGGAAGTCGCGATGGATCGCGGCCTCCAGCGCCTTGTCACGCCTGATGGATTTCAGGTGGTAGAAGTTCACGCAGATCAGCGCCGCCGCCGGCAGCATGACGGCCAGCTCGAGCGTCAGCATGAGCCGAAGACGGTTGTTGCCGCTCCAGAATCTCGGCAAGCCCCTCTTGCCGTGGACCGCGTCGTCAAGCCTCGACTGCATCCCAACCTCCCGAACCTATCCGCGTATACGGAAAGCGTACGCCCGCGCATGTCAAGGTATGTGAAGGATGGGTGAAAAGATGTCAAGGATTGCAAATTTGCTCAGTCTCGCGGGTGGATCGAGCAAGAGCGTGGTCGGTGAGCACCACGAGTGCTGTGCGAAAGCTCGACTGCTATATGGTGTCGGCCGCGCCGTTCATGGCGCGAACCACGTGATCAGAACGCTCGTCGGGCTCGAGCGAAAAACCCACGCCCAGCCTTTTCAACAAGGTAAGCTCCGAGGGCGTCGCGCCGAGCATGCGCCGAAACGTGCGCGTCAGGTGAGCGCTGTCGGAAAACCCGGCTCGATAGGCCGCGCTCGTGACGCTTGCACCCTCCATCAAGTCACAGGCCGCGCGCTGGAGCCGGAGCCAGAGAATGTAGGGTCGCACCGGAACGCCAACCGACTCGGTAAAGGCGTGCATGAAGCGGGACGGCGACAAGCCGGCGATGCCCGCCAGCGTCTTCAGAGACAGACCGTCCAACGCGGCCCGAGGCTCCTGAAGTCGGTTCAGCACGCGCCGGACAGCGGGATGGATCGCGACGCCGCTCCTCCGGTGCACGAGGAACTCGCTCAGCCAACGTTCGGCACGCGCATCGTCCGGCGTGGGGCCGAGCACGGCGCGCCACCGGGCAACCTGTCGGGCAGGGACGCAGGCAATCTCGCCCTCGATGCGCTCCGATAGCGCACCACCGATGTCGCTCTCCGCGCTGACGAACCCTATCAGCAAGGTGGTGCCACGCGCGTCGAGCTGATGCGTGGCATCCGGCCGGATCCATACCGCGCCACACTTCCTCCACGTTTGCGTCCGTCCGCCCCGCACGAGCAGGAAACCGTGGAGCGCCAACAGCAGCTGGACACAGTGGTGGCGGTGCGCCGCCGCCACGAAACCTGGTCCCCAAACGAGCATCACTGGAGGCCATGGCGCGATGCCGTGGCGCGCGCGGAGCGGCATGAGCGGATTCTGGCACCCCGCCGCACCGCCTGCAAGTTAGCCAGTTCGTTCAAGACGCGAGCGACTGCTGCTCGCTAGGATGCATTCATGGTCCGGTCGGCCGACGATGAAGACGAGGCAGCCTGCGCGAGCAATCGATGAGAAGGTGTTGAGACGACCAAGCCGGACCAAAGGACCCCTCTTGATTCAACAGAAATTCAACGGGACCTTCACGCCTTCCTCCCGGCGATTCTCGTAGCTTGAACTGGCGGTCCTCGTAGGTTGAGGAAGAATGGCTCGCCCGACTTCTTTCGCCCGCCAGATGATGTTCGTCGTCGGTGTCGCGAGCGCGTGCCGCGTGTCGTGCACGGTCAGGTGGTCACATTGACTGAGGCCGTGCGCACGGCAGAAAGCCACGATCGATCCATCCATATCGCGGACCTCGAACGCGAAAAGGCCGTGCGCGAGGTGGATAGTGCACGGACGCAGCGATACCCGATCTTCTCAGTCACGGCGCTCGGGTCGCAGCCGCTGACTCAATTGGGCATCACCCTCGAGCGCGGAAGCCTTGGCACATACCCACACGACGGTCCCATCCCCGGCGAGACGACCACGCTGACGAGCCCGTTGCGTTTTGGGTTTATTGGGTACGCCAGCGTGTCGCAGCCGCTGACGCAGCAGCACAAGATCGGCCTGGGGATCGAGCTCGCCCGGGTCGGCGCGGACGCCAAAGCCGAACAAGTTCGCGCGACACGACAAGGCGTCGTCAACCAAGTGCGGCGTCTCTACTACGGCATCGCGCAGGCCGAGAGTGGCAGGAGGACGTTCCAGGCCACCGTCGATTTCCTGAGGCAGCTCGATCGCGAAACCAGCCAACAGGTCGTTCAACGCGTGGTGTTGCAGGCCGACCTGCTGAATGTCAAGGCGCAACTCGTCCAAGCAGAGTACGAACTGCTCAAGATGGACGATCCCATCCAGTCTCAGAAGGAACAGCTCAATCGTCTGATGGGTCGACCGATTGATGCACCGTTGGACATCGACCTCTCGAGCGTCGTCGAGAACGAGCCAGTGTCTTTGACTGACGCGTACGCCGAAGCGCGGGCCTCCCGCCCGGAGATCCGTCTGGCGAAAGTGCAGCAGCGCAAGGCACAACTCGAACGTCGACTCGCGAGTGCTGAACGAATCCCGGACATCAGCCTGTCGTTGTTCGCGTTACGAACGGTCAATTTCAGTAGTGTCCTTCCCAACAGCGTGAGCAGCGTCGGCCTTCAGGCAACCTGGGACGTGTTCGACTGGGGAAGAAAACGCAAGGAAATCCAGTCGAAGCAGGACGCTGAAGGGCAGGCGGCTCTGGAGCTCGCAGACACGGAAGCGCGCGTAATGGCCGACGTCGCCCATCAGTATCGGCGGATCCTCGAGGCGCGCAAGGCATTGGAGCTCGCGCGGGCATTCCAATCCTCCAATACCGAAGGCTTGCGTGTGGCACGCAATCGATACGTGCAGCGGGAGGCCGTTCTGAGTGACGTCGCCAAACTTCAATCGAGTCTTGCGGAAGCCAACCATCGCTATACCCAGGCACTGATGGATCTCGCGACCGCGCAGGCCGATTTCGAGAAGGCCATGGGCAGGGATCGATGAAGATGCGGGACTTACAGCCAGTGTTGGCCTTCGTTGCCATCGCGGCTGTCCAGATGTGCGGATGCGTCGGGCGCGCAGACTCGGACGCCGACGCCCGCACCCCAAAGGCTGTCCGGCTCGTCACCGTCGAGGGCTCAGCAGGCGCGGAATCGACAACCTACTCCGCCGTCGTTACGCCCAACGCGCAAGTCGATCTCGCGTTCCGTGTGTCGGGATACGTCGTTGACGTCCGCCGAACCAAGGCTGCCGACGGCCGGACTCGTGCTGTGGAGCCCGGCGCTGCTCTGGCAACAGGACTTATTCTCGCCCGGGTTCGCGCGATTGATTATCAGGCTGTCGTCGACAAAGCGCAGGGGGCGCGCGACGAGTCGACCGCCGGCGTCAATGGGGCCGAGGCCGCGCTCGCCGAGGCGCGCGCCGCCTTCACGCAAGCGGAATCTGATTTCGGACGTATCGCCGCGCTCTGGGAACAGGAGAGCGTGACGAAGTCCGCCTACGACGCAAGCAAGGCGAGACTGGACACTGCGCAAGCAAAGGTGGACGCGGCAACCGCAGGGGTCGTTGCCGCAAAACAGCGGGCCATCGAGGCGGCAGCCCAGCTGCAGGAGGCGAGAATCGCCCTGGGCGACACCGAATTACGCGTGCCGTTCGACGCCATTCTTTTGGAACGTCGCGTCGATGTCGGAACGCTCGTCTCGCCAGCCACGCCGGCATTTACCGTCGCAGACCTGCACCTCGTCAAAGCACGGTTCAGTGTCCCAGATACGACACTCCGCATGTTTCGGGCCGGACAGCCCCTGCCATTGACCGTGGATGCATTCGCGAATGAACCGTTTCAGGGGCACGTCCTGTCGGTCGCGCCCGCGGCCGACCCCAAAGCGCGATCGTTCGAGATTATCGTCGCGATCGACAATCCGACCATGAAGTTGCGATCGGGAATGATCGCATCCATTCGCGTCGCAGACGACGCGACGAATGGTCATCACGTACGCATACCGATCGACGCACTCGTCCACGATCCCACTCGCGATCAGTACCTCGTGTACACCGTGGAACAGAAGGACGGAGGCATCACAGCAGTCAAGGCCCTTCACGTTCGTCCCGGACCACTCGTCGGCAATCAAGTTTCGATCCTCGACGGCCTCGCTGCTGGCCAACGAATCGTGGCGGCCGGAGCGAACCTGCTTCGGCCGGGCGATGTCGTGAAGGAAATCCAGTGAGCGTCGCCCGCTTCTTTGTCGAGAACCGACAGGTCTCGTGGGTCCTACTGGTCGGCGTGATTGCCTGGGGAATCTGGGCGTATGCGGCGATGCCCAAACGCAAGGATCCCGACATACCGGTTCGGCAAGTAGCCGTCGTGACGCCGTGGCCGGGCCAGAGTGCCGAAAGAGTCGAACAGCTCGTCACGCGCAAGGTCGAGGAACGTGTCGCTCAAAACATTCGTGTCTCCGAGATCACGTCGACGAGCAGGCCCGGCCTTTCGGTGGTGTACGCCGAAGTCGATGAAGACGCCCGAATCGACACCAGCAAGGAGTTCGACGACATCAAAGTCAAGCTTGATGCACTGACCGACTTACCCGAAGGCGCCGGCCCAATTCAATACATCAAGGAATTCGGTGAGACCTCGGCGCTGATGCTCACGGTGGCCAGTCCGCCCGCGAGCGGCCCGCGGCTTCAACTGCTGGCGGCCGAGATTGCCGCCGCCGCCGTACCGGTGCCTTCCACGCTGCAGGTGGCGCTGTGCAGTTCGGGCTCACCCGATCCGTCCTTCGTCCGTGAGGCGGCGGCGCTGTTGGGCGACGCGCTGGTGCGCAGAGGAGTGGGAACGGAGGTGCGAACGATCGACCGTGACAGCTTCGTGCTGATCCGACTCTCGGCGCGCGGCGACGTCGGCGCGTTGGCTCCTTCGGTCCGTCAGGCGTGGGAAGAATTGCCGCAGCGGGCAGACATCCATCCCGATGTGTGGGATCCGATCGTCCTCACTCCGGGCGTTTCACTCATCGACGTTCTGGGGCGTGAAGCTGGTCCCAAATACTCGTACCGCGAGCTCGATGACTTCACCGATCGCATCGAAAAGGCGATCAAGATCGCGCCGGAAGCATCGCGCGTCACCAGGGTCGGCGTGATCGAGGAGCAGATTGAAGCCCGGTATTCACAAAACCGTCTGGCAGCATTCGGGATCATTCCAGCCGCAATCAGGGTAGTCCTGCAAAGCCGCAACACCACGGTGCCCGCGGGGACCGTGAATGCCGAAGGACGCGAGCTGGCCCTCGAGCAGACGGGTGAATTCCGAACGCTCGCCGACATCGACAAGGTCGTGTTCACACAGGCGGCAAACGGTACGCCGGTCTATCTCCGCGATATCGGAAGCGTGCATCGTGGTTACCAGCATCCGGCAACTCTTGTTTCGTACTACACATGGCGCGATCAAGGCGGGCGTTGGGTGAGAGGCCGGGCCATCGTGCTGTCGACGGAAATGAAGAAAGGTGCACAGATCGATCGCTTCGGGACGGCAGTTCGCGCCCGAGTCGAAGACATCCGCCGCACGCTCCCGGCCGATCTCGTCATCGGTACGACGTCCGACCAGCAGCGGCAGGTGCGCGAGAAGCTGGACCTCTTCAATCGCAGTCTCTGGGAAGCCGTCGTGCTCGTCGTCCTCGTCTCGTTGGTGGGATTCTGGGAATGGCGTTCCGCTCTACTGATGGCGTTATCGATCCCAATCACGCTGGCGATGACGTTTGGGTTGATGCAGCTCGTTGGCCTCGACATTCAACAGATGTCGATTGCCTCGCTCATCATCGCGCTGGGGTTGCTCGTGGACGATCCGGTCGTCGCCGGCGATGCGATCAAGCGGGAGCTCGCCCAGGGTCAACCGCGATCGATTGCGGCATGGCTCGGACCCGAGAAGCTCTCGAAGGCCATTCTGTACGCCACGATTACCAATATTGCCGCGTATCTGCCATTCCTGCTGCTGAAGGGCGATGTCGGGAGGTACATCTACAGCCTGCCAATGGCGATTGCCTGTTCGCTCGTGGCTTCTCGCGTGATGTCGATGACGTTCCTTCCGCTTCTCGCGTACTACATCTTGAAGCCGAGGATGGACGCTGGCGCCGTCCGACCACGCGACAGCCGCTTCGGCAGAGCGTACGAACGTGCGGTCAGCTTCGCCATCGACCATCGTTGGAAGGTTCTCGCAGCGTCGTCGCTGGGCCTGGCGGCCGGCGCGTTCTTCGCAACCCACCTCCACCGCCAGTTCTTTCCTCGCGACAACTTCTACATCGCTTACGTCGATATCCGTCTGCCCGAGGATGCGCCGATCGCCCAGACCGAGCGCGTTGCGCGGCAAGCGGACCAGATCATCCGTGAGGTCACAAATGAGCACGATCGGACGCATGGAGCCGAAGCGTCGCTCGCTTCCATCACATCGTTCGTTGGCGCCGGCGGACCGCGGTTCTGGTTTTCAGTTCGACCCGAGCCGCCGGCCGCGAATTACGCGCAGTTGCTGCTGCAGTTCAGCCGAAGCGAGGACACCAATCGGCTGATTGGCGCGCTTCAGGAAGCATTGTCGGTGCGGGTCGCCGGGGCGCGCATCGATGTGCGCACGGTCGAAACCGGTCCGCCAACGATCATCCCGGTATCGATGCGGATCCTGGGCGACGACACGCGGGTGCTCCGTGGGGAAGCCGAGAAGCTCCAGGCCATCCTGAAAACGTCTCCGTTTGCAATCAACGTGCGAGACGATTGGGGGAACGACGCCATTCGTACACGACTTGAAATCGATCAGGACCGCGCCGGCGTTGCCGGCGTGTCGAGTCACGACATCGCCCTGTCGATGTACTCGGGGGTTGTCGGTGCACCAATTGGGTACTTGCGGGAGGGGCGCAAGAACATCCCAATCGTGCAGTTGATGGACTACGGTCAACGACAAACAGTCACGGACTTGAGCCAGCTGTACGTCTATTCGAGTCAGACGCCGGTCAAGTTCACGCTCGGCCAGATCTCGCGGCTGACGTACAGCCCGGAAATCGCGGTTATCCATCGAGTCAACCAGTACCGGGCGGTCAACGTGGCGGCTCTGCCCGCGCCCGGTCGCCTGGCCGAAGAGGTGACCGCGCCTTTGATGTCCCGTATCCGGGAGTTCGAACACCAGTTGCCCCCGGGGTATCGATTCGAAATCGTCGGCGAATTGAAGGAACAGATCAAAGGGCAAAGACGGTCAGTGACAGTGTTGATTGCATCAGTGATCGCGATCTATCTGGCGCTCGTTTTTCAATTCAGGAATGCGTTCAAGCCGTTCATCGTGTTTGCGGGTATTCCCTTCGGAGCCGTCGGCGCGTTCGCCAGTTTGTGGCTGACCGGAATGCCGATGGGGTTCCTCGCGATCCTCGGCATCACGAGCCTCATCGGCGTCATCGTGAGCCATGTGATCGTGCTGTTCGACTTCATCGAGGAACAGCACGAGCTCGGCGCGCCGCTGCGGGATGCCTTGATCGATGCAGGGATCCGCCGCATCCGGCCGGTGCTCATTACCGTCGGCGCCACGGTCCTGGCGCTGTTTCCGTTGGCGCTGCACGGCGGCCCGCTGTGGGAAGCTCTGTGCTATGCGCAGATCGGAGGCCTCACGCTGGCGACAGCGGTCACGCTGTTTCTGGTTCCGGTCTTCTATTCGGTGTTTGTCCTCGATCTCAAGGTCGTCGCCTGGGGTCCGCCCTTGCAGCCAAAACTCCAGGTGCGAGAGGAAATAACCGCCGGATAACGCTCCGAGGGACAAAGGTCAATCTTTATGACGACAACCCTTGATTGGCAGCGGAACAGGGACATGTGGGTCCGCGTTCTCGAGAAACAGACCGGTGAAGGCGTAGCCGCCTGGAATTCGAGAATCCGCAAACACCGATTTGGCGACGAGCGGCAACTCAGAACCTGGCTTTCACAACGGAACGTCACAGGTTACGCGCAGCAGCTGCTCGTCATGGAGCGCTTTGGCTATCCGGATTTCGTCCTCGCGACGGCCGAACAACTGATCGACAGGCAATATGCAGACGCACCTCCGCTCCGGGCCGTCTACGACGCGATCGTCGAGGCCGCGAGCGGTTGCGGTGACGTCGTTGTCCAAGCGCGCAAGACGTTCGTGTCGCTGGTCTCGCGGCGTCGCACGTTCGCGCGTATTCAGCGAGCGGGCAAAAACCGAGTGAATCTTGGGCTTCGTCTGGACGGACAGCGCCCGGTCGGGCGGCTGGTGCGATCGAATCTTCACGAGACCATGCAACTGCAGATTCCGCTTACGACGGAGGCAGAAGTGGACGCTGAAGTGCGGCGATGGTTGAGGCGCGCGTATGTCGAGAATTCTTGATCACGCTTCGCCTCGGTATTGATGTCTACGACGAGGCGGCGACATCGATCTAAGGGTCCCCGACCGTCCGAGATGCGTGGGCGACACGGGAGCAGGCGGGGGAAGTGAAAGAAGATGAACGGCCATGCGGGTGCGCAGTTCGGGCGCTACGAAGCGGCCGCCGTTCGCCGAACCGCTCCCGGCGAGAATCCGATCACGCGCTTGAATGTGCGCCTGAAGGCAGCCTCCGACTCGTAGCCAAGACGGCCAGCCACTTCAGCGAGAGGCACACCGTCCTCCTTCAGCCAGGCCAGGGCGACGTGCATTCTCCAGGCGCCACATAGTGCATGGCCGGCTCGCCGACGAGCGACGTGAATCGTGCAGCGAATGCGGAGTGGGACATCGCGACTTCGTTGGCGAGGGATTCGACCGTCCATGGGTGGGAGGGATTGCGATGCACGAGCGCAAGAGCGCGACCAATCTGTTGGTCCTGGAGCGCGCCGAGCCATCCGGTTTGCGCAGCCGGATCCTTTGCCATCCACGATCGGATCGCCTGAATGACGAGGATGTCGCCGAGGCGAGTCACGACCGCCTCGCCGCCGAGATGCATTTCCTGTGCTTCAACCGCCATCAAGCGGAGCGTGCTCTGGATCGATTCGAGCTCTGGGGAATTCCATGCGTCCAGCGTGATCACGTTGGGCAGTAAGGTGACGAGCCGATGAGCCACGGGGTGATCGAAGCGAACCGCTCCGCCGGTGATCATCGTCGGCGCACCGCCTCCACCATGCCGGAGAATCTCGTACCGATCGCTGACCTGTTCGCGTGGAAGCTCGAGGAGGCTCACCGGAGTGACACCGTGTTCACTTGTCAACCTGTGACCAGTGCCGTGCGGCACGAGCGCGAAGTGGCCGGACTGCAGCACGTGGTCTTCGCATCCGTCGATTTCCAGGACGCACCGACCCGACGTCACGACGTGGAACATCAGGCAGTCGTCGAAGGCAGGGAACGCGATCGCCCACGGCGCAGTGAATTCCCCTCGGCAGTACAAAACGCCGGTCATCCGCAAGAAGTGCAGAGCTTCGCCCAATGGATCAACTGGCGCCAACGGAATCTTCATCGGTTCGAGTATGCGCCTGACCGCCATGTTCGTCCACGAACATGGATGAACGAGCCGCAATCCGAGACGTTCGAGCATTGTTCCACCTAATGTTGCGCTCCATAGTGGAGTGTAGTGACTAGCAACCACCGCTGAACGTGGAAGAAGAGCATGACAGCGAAACCGGAACGAACGATGAGGACAGTTGACAAAAGAAAGAGACGACGACTCGCAACCTGGACACGCGCACAGTGGCTGACAGCCCAGCTCCTGCCTGGCAAGAACACGGCTCGGCGGCAAGGACAGCAAGAACGAGGAGAAGAACATGGACAACAAGGAACCAGATAGGGAGCATCGGAAGGGACGTCTCCCAAACAACACGCCGCCGGTTGTGTCGGCGCAGGAGTGGGAGGCTGCGCGCCAGCAGCTCCTCGTGAAGGAGAAGGCGCTGACCCACGCCCGTGACGCGCTGGCCGCCGAGCGTCGGCGGATGCCGTGGCTGGCCGTGCAGAAGAAGTACGAGTTCGACGGTCCAAAGGGAAAGGTGAGCCTGCTCGACCTGTTCGACGGCCGCGGTCAGCTCATCGTGTATCGCGCCTTCTTCGAGCCTGGTGTGTACGGATGGCCCGAGCATGCGTGCCGCGGCTGCTCCTTCCTGGCCGACCAGGTCGCGCATCTCGCCCACCTGAACGCGCGCGACACCACGCTCGCCTTCGCCTCGCGTGCGCCGTATGCCGATATCGAGCGCCTGAAAGCACGAATGGAATGGAAGATGCCGTGGTACAGCATCACGGACAGCTTCGACAAGGACTTCGGCGTGGACGAGTGGCACGGTACGAACGCGTTTATCCGCGACGGCAACGATGTGTTCCGCACGTACTTCATCAACAACCGCGGCGACGAGCAGATGGGGAGCACCTGGAACTACCTCGACATCACTGCGTTCGGGCGTCAGGAGACATGGGAGGACTCGCCGGAGGGCTACCCGCAGACGCCGCCGTACAAGTGGTGGAACTGGCACGACAACTACGACGCCGAGGCCTCGCGTGACCGGAAGTGGGTCGAGGTGTCCGACGCTGGAGAAGCCACCTTCCGAAAGCGCGGCGCAGCGGCGAAAGCATGACCGAGGCCCATCTCGCCCGCTCGAAGGACGGCAACGCCACGTGATCGCGGACGTCTCACGACGCATGACTTCCGATCGACCGTCCCAACGAGCGTTTCTTGGCGTCTCGGCGCTGCTCTTTGCGGTGAGTGCGGCGGTAACGATTGTCTGGTGCACATCCATGTCCGCGATGGGCGGAATGCCGATGCCCGGCGGCTGGACGATGACGATGGCGTGGATGCGGATGCCGGGACAGACGTGGCTCGGCGCCGCCGCGTCGTTCCTCGTCATGTGGATCTTCATGATGGTAGCGATGATGCTGCCGTCCCTGGTGCCCATGCTGCGGCGCTACCGCCAGGCCGTCGGCGGGACAGGCGAGACTGGCCTGGGGCCGCTGACGGCGATGGTTGGCGCGGGTTACTTCTTCGTCTGGACCGTGTTCGGAATGGCCGTCTTTCCACTAGGCGTCACGCTGGCGGAGCTCGAGATGCAGCAGCTGGCGCTGGCGCGCGCCGTTCCGATCGCGATCGGCGTGGTCGTCCTCATCGCCGGCGCGCTCCAGTTCAGCGCGTGGAAGGCGCATCACCTTGCCCGCTGCCTGGAGGCACCTGGGCGTGGTCGTACGTTGCCAGCCGACGCCTCCACGGCCTGGCGGCACGGCCTGCGTCTCGGCCTCCAGTGCAGCTACTGCTGCGGCGGTCTGATGGCGATCCTCCTGGTCACCGGGGTCATGGACCTTCGCGCGATGGCGGTCGTGGCGGCAGCCATCACCGTCGAACGTCTCGCTCCGACTGGTGAGCGCGCCACGCGAGCCATCGGGGCCGTCGGCGTTGCGGCGGGTTTGTTGCTGATAGCCGGAGCAGCGGCGCTCGGATGACGGATCCGCTCGCAGGAACACGAACTCGCCGAGTGCGTCGTCTGGTGTCTATGGCCTCAGCGCCTATCGCACCCGGCCGCTCGCCGCGCAGCCTGGGCTGGTCGTGGGTGACGGCGGACTTCCGGAGAGCCACATTCCAGAAGCGTCAGGCACCTGACGGCGGCGCTGGCCGAGTGCGGTGAGCCGTGCCGTCGGGCTCGCTCGTGAAAGGCGCTTCACGCCGGCCGTGGCGGACCGATCCCGTCCAACCACCGGGCAATCTTGGAGTCGGTCGTAATGACATCGGGCACGTCCGCAATCTGGTCGCTGGACGCGACCCGCATGCCGAGCTCGCAGTCGTGTCGCCAAGCCTGCTCCCAGCAGCGCATCAGGCAGGGTCTCGACACCGGTCGGCCGGAGCCCGAGCACCGATGGCGCTTCGATAATCGCGTAGCGGCGATTCACGGCCTTCGTTTCGATGGAACCAAACATCTGAACGGTTGATGTCGGTCGTGCGTCCGTGGTCTCGGTGCACGACGCGAGGCCCATCGCATTATCGAATTCAACATGGCGGCGCGTCGGCGGCTATGCGCGCCTGTTTCAGAGCAAACAAGATTCCGGACGATCCACGAGCTCGCGATCGACTACCACTCTCGATCTAACGTATCGGGAGGGCGCTAGTCGTCCAGCCTGCCCATCGTCAAATTGACGATAGTTCCCGTCATCCCGCTTGCCTTATCAGACGCTATGAAGACCGCCACGTTGGCCATCTCCTCGAGCGTCATGAGCCGTCGCGGGTGAATTCTGCTTGCGAGCATCTCTTGCCACTGCTCCCAGGTCATTCCCGATGCCTTGGCGCGAGGCTCGAAGGCGTCCTTGATCGTGCTCGTCTCCGGCATGGCATACGGTCGCAGACCGACCACGCGAATGCCCTGAGGTGCGAGCTCGGCAGAGAGATCTCGAGTGAGTGCCTCCTTGGCCGCCTGCGCCGGACCATAGCCTCCCACTAATGGGATGCCCTCGCGCGAATGGGTTGCGGTGACGGTCATGATTACCCCCGACCTATTTGCGATCATCCGCCGCGCTGCAAGGCGTGAGGTCAGGAAGTACGACGTCGCGAGGATCGTGATTGGCAAAGAGAACTGCTCGACATCCAGCTCGGCCAGAGGCACACCCAGAATCCTGGCATTCGGGATACCGACCGCGTTGAACGAAATGTCGACGCGGCCCGCCTTGTCGATCACGGACTGTAGATGCCTATCCACAGCTTGCTCGTCGAGGGCGTCGACCTCCGCTGCCTCGGCGGATTCGCCGGCCGAATTAACGTCCTTGGCGACAGCCTCGACGGCGGCCAGACGTCGGCCGGTGAGAAACAACTTGGCCCCCTCGCGCGCAAATGTGCGAGCGACAGCCCCTCCGATTCCGCCTCCGGCTCCGTAGATCACTGCAACCTTGTTCTCGAGCATCATTCTGGGTTCCTTGTTCTGTGCCCACGTGTCACATCCGCCCACGTGCCGACGCCGGGTCATCCGAACGTTCAGAGATGGAGACACCGCGACGTCGACAGAATGGGCGTGCATGCTTTTCCGCCCCCTTCGCGCTGGCCGTTACTGTGGGCAAGCCCAGTTCGCGGTTCGGCCGGTGTCTATATTGGGAGAGCGAAGTGAAGCCAGGAGGAGTGTTGACGACCGACCTGATCGCCAGCGCCCGGGCCGGGGACGGCGAGGCGTTCCGAAAGCTGACCGAGCCGTACCGTCGAGAGCTACAGGTGCATTGCTACCGGATGCTCGGATCCTTGCAGGACGCCGAAGACGTCCTGCAGGAGACGCTACTGGCCGCGTGGCAAGGCGTCGGAGGATTCGAGGAACGCGCCTCGATCCGCACCTGGCTCTACCGGATCGCCACCAACCGGTGCCTCAACGCGCTTCGCACGGCCAGTCGACGCCCGGCCAAGGAGTGGGACATCCCGCAGGTTGAGCCGCCCGAGCCGACGCGACTCGGCGAAGTCGTGTGGCTCGAGCCATATCCCGACGCCCTGCTCGAGGGTGCGATCAAGATTCAGCCCGGCCCGGAGGCACGCTACCAACAGATCGAAGCCATCTCGCTGGCCTTCGTGACCGCGCTGCAGCTCCTGCCCGCTCGCCAGCGCGCCGTGTTGATCTTGCGCGAGGTACTCGGATACCGCGCCAACGAAGTCGCCGACATGCTCGACTCGACCGTCGAATCGGTCAACAGTGCCCTTAAACGGGCCCGCGCTGCTCTGCGACGCGGCCAGCCGCCAAAAGGCGATCGCGAACCACCTCCTGCCCCGGACTCACGCGCGGAGCAGGCGCTCGCCGGAAAGTTCGTTCGCGCATGGGAGTCCGGTGATGTCGACGCGCTGGTTGCCTTGCTCACCGCCGATGTCAGCGTCTCCATGCCACCAATTCCGCTCGAATACCACGGCCGCGACGTCGTCGGCCGCTTCTGCGCGACCCTCATTCGCCGCCGACGGCACCACCTCGTGCCGACGCGGGCGAATGGTCAGCCGGCGTTCGGGGCCTACCTTCGCGCCCCGACCGGTGGCCTCCGTCATGGTACCGGCCTCTTCGTCCTTACCCTCGCCGGCGATCGGATCTGCGCCATGACGCGCTTCGACAGCAGTGTGCTCCCATGGTTCGGGCTGCCGCAATCGCTCCCGGACGGATGATCGAGCTGTCGGCCGATGCGGTGCACCAGCGAGATCGATTCCGCTTCCGACAACGAATGACACATCTGGCGGATCACGTGAATCACGCGTTCGGCCGGCATCGGCTCCGAACTTCTGCACCATCTGATCCGCGTCCATTCCGTCCAGGAGGGTCGAGAATGCGGTAGCTACCGAGCTCGCCGGTCTTCGAAAGCTCGTGACCAGGCGCGAAGAGCACACCTGCGCCGAGGCACACCACCGCCACGATCAACAGATACGAAAAGACGAAGAACGGTGCGGCGTCCGGCCACCGGAGAGGAGGATACAAGGCCAGCGACATGACCGTTACTGTCACGAGTCGTATGAGCACAGAGCACCTCCGCTGGAATCAATCTTGAGGGAGATGCGGCCACCGGTTTTCGTTGGCCTCCGCCGGCCGTCGATGAACCGAAGCGCCTGAGGCAGAATTGCGCGCGCTACACGGCATGGGCCACAGGCGCTTGGCATTCTGAAGTCCGCGCTGGCGCAGCAGGGCCGCCATCGTCGCGGGAACAAGCGACCTCAGCGACGCTCCGGGTAAGGCGTTTCACCGCGTTCCAACATCTCGACCAGTGCGGCGATTTTCCTCGCACGTCCAGCCGGGGTCTTCATGTTGGCAGTGCGAAACGCGAGCGCATAGAGGTTCTGCCGCCCTAGCGACTGAAACGTCTTCCGTGCACGCGGACTGGCTTCGATCGCTTTTCGCAGATCGTTGGGGAAGTTGTCGTCCAACGCGCCGCGCATCGGCGCGTACGCCGAGTTCCAACGGCCATCGGCCTTTGCCGCGTCCACTTGCCGCTGTCCGTGCGGCGTCATGCGCCCGGCCTTCGTCAACCGCGCGACGTGCTCGCGGTTGATCTGACTCCAGATGCTCTTCGCCCGGCGCGGCGTGTATCGCTGCAGATAGGAGCGTTCATCGAGTGCCTTGCGGATGCCATCGATCCATCCCCAGCACAGCACGACGTCGAGCGCCTCCGCAATCGTGATCGACGGCACGGCGGAGCCCCTCTTGTAGATGCGCAGCCACACTTCACGCTCACGTGCGTGGTTCTTGCGCATCCACGATTCGAACGCCCCTTCAGTGCGAAACGTCTTGATCTTCGCTGACGCTGGAACGACTGAGGCCATGTTGAGGATCGCTTCTCAAGATAGCACCGACGCCCAACAACGCGTTCGCTCGACCGCGTCGCGTCGAGATCGAACACCTCATCATCCCGTGGCGGCGCAGGCTGAGCCGGTCTGCAAATGAACGTATTTTGAACGCTACTTTCACACTGCGTGAGCGCGGCACCAGTATGTTCGCTGTAGACACGGAGTACGCGAGGGAGACCTTAGGCCACCCCCAGATTGAACCGTGCGATGACTTTCCAGAGCGAAAATTTCGAGCGCCCGGTCGCGCCCACGAGGGCGACAGCCCACGAGTGGATCGGTCTCGCCGTGATCGCGCTTCCGTGCATGCTCTACTCCATGGATCTGACCGTGCTCAACCTTGCGGTGCCGCGGCTCAGCGGAGATTTGCGCCCTAGCAGCGCTCAACTTCTCTGGATCGTCGACATCTACGGTTTCCTGCTCGCCGGTTCGCTGATCACGATGGGCACACTGGGCGACCGTATTGGCCGGCGTCGGCTGCTGCTCATGGGCGCAGCCGCGTTCGGCTTGGCTTCCGTGCTCGCCGCGTTTTCGACGAGTGCCGAAATGCTGATCGCAACGCGCGCGCTCCTCGGCGCGACGTTGGCCCCCTCGACGTTATCGCTGATCCGCAACATGTTCCTCGATCCGACCGAGCGCACGACTGCGATTGGAATCTGGGTGAGCAGTTACTCGGTGGGTGCCGCAATCGGCCCACTTCTCGGCGGCGTGCTGTTGGAGCGCTTCTGGTGGGGGTCCGTGTTCCTGCTGGGAGTGCCGGTGATGGCGCTGTTGCTGATCGTGGGACCATTGTTCCTTCCCGAGTTTAACGATCCCGAGGCAGGGCAGTTCGATCTCGTCAGCGCGCTCCTGTCACTTACCAGCGTCCTCGCGGTGATCTACGGCCTCAAGCGGATTGCCGAGGATGGACTGGGATGTTCGTCGAACGAAGAACGGCGTGGACCGGTCAGGCTCCTTTACGGCGCGTGAACGACATGATCCGGTTGGTTTCCCACGTCTTGCCGCCATCGTCCGACAACGCCTGTTCCCAGCGTGCTGAATCGGCCGTCGGCTGCGTCCAGAGGAACCGGCACCGAACGACTTTGCCATCGACGGTTTCCTCACCGTAGAACTCGCCGATCCCGCCAATGAACCGTCCGACCATCGGCGGCAAGAGCGAGCGCGCACGCGCCGTGTCGGCCCAATGGATCGACCATTCCCCGGTTGCCGGATCGAACAACCGCAGTGTCATGCCTTCGAACGACACACCCTCGCGAACCGCAAAGTACCGATCCAGGTGGCCGAAGCCGTCGAGAAGGGGCGCCACCTCAGACCGAGCATCGAACTCGACCCATTCGGTTGAATGGTGCAGGCGGCCCTTCAGATATCGGTTGTGGATGTTCCAGGAGCCGAAGAGGAAGTCGAAATCGTGCTTCGTTGCGCGGGCGGCGTTTGGTCCGTCGCCGAGCCTCGAGCGTGGGGTCGGTTCCAATTCGAGCAAGGTCACCGGTTGGTTGTCCAGAGTGACCAGGCTCGCCAGGCGATCGACAGGAGACTGTGCGAGCTGGTCCCGCGCGATGGTTCCGAACCACACCAGCACGTGCTCGCCCTCTCGCACGGGCAGCTTCGTGAACGTGTTGGGCGACGGTTCGGTGATGAACACGCCCTCGAGCCTGACGCCGTGGCCTTGAAGCAGGGGAGCGACCTGCCGCTCGAATCGCGCCACGGTCTGCGCGTCAACGGGCTGAGGCATCTGATACACACCAGCGAGTACGGTCACCGCGCCGCGACCGTCGCTGCGCGTGGCGCGGGTCGCGTCGTCGAGTCGAAAAGCGAGCTCTGGCCGCGCGGGCCTCAATAACAGTACGTCGTTGGTCTCCAGCATCGTGGCATTCGCCTCATTTCGATGCGCCGCCCACACCGGGCCGCCGTAGAAGCTTTCGAGGGCCTGGTGGCGCGCCTCCATGTTCGCGAAGCCGCGCAGCCATACGAAGCGATCGTCGCGACGCCGGTCGCGGAGCTGACCGACCAGCGTCATCCCGGCTGCCTCCTGCGACTCGATGAAATGACGCTCGAACAGGTCAATGAGTGTGTCGCGTTGACCCGGCTTGAGTGTGTATTGCCGCAATTCGACCACCGCGCAGCAATCCGCGTGTGCGAGGGCCGCATTCATTGAGATTCCCATGACACATGCGAGTAGAAGCCAACTCCGGCACATGACGTCGACAGTACGTCAGTGAGGGAATGACTGCATCGACCAGTTCTGGAAATTGGCCTGGACCAGTTGGACCAGCGAAACGGGTCGGATCGATTATTCTTGCTGGGCCAGTTCGCTACTGAGAAGGGGTTGTGCATGGCGCGATGGGAGCTCGTGTTCGAGATCGATCGAACCGGCGGAGTCTCGTACGGGCGTCAGATCGCGAATGCGCTGATGGACGAGATTCAAAGGGGACGGCTGCGACCTGGCGACCGTCTCCCCGGCACCAGAGCGCTCGCGCGGACACTGCGCGTTCACCGTCAAACGGTGGTGGGCGCGGTCGAGGAGCTGGTCGCGGAAGGCTGGCTCGTCAGCAGGCGTGCGTCGGGGACGTTCGTGGCCGCGGGCTTGCCGGAGCCCCGTCGCGGCGATCGTTCTCCTCCGTGCGAGCCCGTCCTCGGGCCGCGTCTGAATTCGCGATTTCACTGCCAGTTGCGGCGGTTCCAGAGCTGCCGCGGGTTGTTCCATCGGGAACGATCCTGATGTCGGGGACACGACCGGATTTGCGGCTGCTGTCCGTGGACCTCATCGCTCGAGCGTATCGTCGGGCGTTGCGGACGCGTGGTGCAGCGCTCTTGTCGTACAGCGATCCGGCCGGTATCTCTCGTCTTCGCTACGCGCTGGCAACGATGCTGTCGGCGACGCGGGCTTTGGCAGTAGAGCCGAATTCGATCATCGTGACTCGTGGGAGTCAGATGGCGTTGGCCCTCATCGCGCGCGCGTTGCTTCGCCCTGGTGATGCGGTTGCCGTCGAGAATCCTGGTTACCGGCCCGCGTGGGAAGCGTTTCGCGCGTCTGGTGCCGAGGTGATCCCCGTTCCGGTCGACGAGCATGGCATCGATGTCACGGCCCTCGAGCGCCTGCTCGCACGGAAACCCATCACCGCCGTCTATGTCACGCCGCACCATCAGTACCCCACCACCGTGACCCTGACGGGTCCGCGCCGGACGATGCTTCTCCAGCTTGCGATCCGTGAACGCGTCGCCGTGATTGAGGATGACTACGATCACGAGTTCCATTACCGCGGGAGACCCATCCTCCCGATGGCGAGCGTCGACACCGACGGCGTCGTCATCTACATCGGGACCTTGTCGAAGGTCCTTGCTCCGGGCCTCCGCCTCGGCTTCGTCGCGGCGCCGCCCACCTGATCGCGCGGCTCGTCGCCCACCGATCGTTCATCGATCTCCAGGGCGATGCCGTGCTCGAATCGGCGATCGCGGAGCTACTGGACGAGGGCCTGATTCAGCGACATGTCCGCAAGATGCGTCGCGTCTATCAGCGACGGCTGGAGATCTTGGGGTCGGCCCTCCGTCAGTTTGGCGACTTTCTGACGTTTCGCATTCCGTCTGGCGGAACTGCAATCTGGGTGAGGACGAAGGATGCGCGAACCATGATGCGATGGTCCGAGGCATCGCGTAGGAATGGTGTCGCATTCGACCCTCCGACTGAATACAGCCTCAGCGGGACGCCGGCTGCTGGCGCACGACTGGGCTTCGCGTCACTGACCGAGGACGAGCTCCGCCAGGCTGTGAACCGGCTTGCTTCGGCAGCCACGGTGACACAAGGATTGCGGGCGCGAAAGAGAACGCGGTAGCCGCGGAGTGAAGCGGCTTCGGGTTTCATCGCATCGCGAGAACGGGAAATCGCTAGCTCGCAAGCAGGGCCGCGCGTAGCGCCCGTCTCGCACGGTGCAGCCGGCTCTTGACGGTGCCAATCACGATGTGGTGACCTTCCGCCAATTTCGCCGCGGAAGGATAGCGCACAATCCCAACTAGAACCGCGCGATGCACCGCAGACAGCTTCGCGAGCGTCGACATCAGTTGTCGTCCGAGTTCAGCGGCGATCGCCTCGAACTCCGGGTCGCGCCGCTGAGAGACTAGGAAACCTGGATCGCGAAGAAAGGCCTCCATCGACGGCATTCCATGACGCTGACGTAATCGTGAGACGGCCGTGTTACGGGCGATGGTGTGGATCCACGTCGTCACCTTTGCTTCGCCTCGAAAGCGCACCGCGTGTTTCCACACAACCACGAAGACATCCTGAACGACCTCTTCGGCATCGGCAGGGCACGATACAATTCGTCGCACGACCGACGAAACACCACATCGGTGCCGCCGCATCAGCTCTCCAAGAGCTTCCTCCTCCCCTGCAGCAACGGCCGCGAGGAGAGACTCGTCGGGTTCAGCGGCGCTTGACACAATTCCCTGACCAGGAGGCTCGTGACGTGAAGCGGCGTTCATAATCAAGACTACGGTGGCTCCCACTTTGGCTTCGTGAGAGTCGCGTGTAATTTCCGTGAAATCTCGCTCGGCGGCGCTCTACGCCCCTTCGAGGTCAACTATTGGTCAAAGCGGTCCTGGCACATCCTCGATCGACAGCAATTTGTGTTCAGGAACTTGGGTGATCGGCGCCTTTGACACGATTGACGCGCTTGCTGCAGGCACGCGTTGGACATCCTCGCCGACCGGCAAGGCGGGATGCGCCCGCCTGGAACGGGCACCGTGATGAGATTGAACTAACGCGCGGCTTCTCATTGAGTTCTGTCCAGTGAGAAGGTCCGCCGCACTCCTTGTTCGAACATTCCTGCGGGAAGAAATCGACGCAAACGGGCGACGGACTTCGCTTGGTGCCCGATCAGGTAGCGTAGCCGCGGAGAGTTGCTGGAAATGATCTCGAGCACCGTATTGGCCACTACGTCCGGGCGCCTTGTCTTGCGAAGCACGAATGGCATTGAGAGCGCGCTGACGCCACGGGTCGTAATCTGTCAGCCGACGTGTTGCGACTTGCCGGTGGTTCATCATGGGAGTTCTGAGAAAGCCGGCCTCGGTCAGTGACACGTGGATATTGAAAGGCTTGATTTCCTGGCGTAAGGCCTCCGTGTACCCTTCCAGCGCAAACTTGCTGGCGGAATAGATGCCAAGGAACGGAGCCGCCGTCAGACCGGTGAGCGAGCTGACGTTGATGATGTGCCCACGCTTTTTGCTGACGCATGAGTGGCAGCACTGCGTTGACCATCCTCACGACCCCGAAGAAATTGGTCTCGAACTGAGCGGTGGCGTCCTCGGATGACAGTTCTTCCAATGCACCGGCCAGCTCGTAACCGGCGTTGTTGATGAGGACGTCAAGACGACCGCTCCGATTCACGACCGCTTCGACACACGCGAGTACCGAGTCATCGGCGCGTACATACAGACCCAGCATCTCGACACCGGAGAGACCGTCGGCGCTTGAGGGATTCCGGCTTGTGCTAAAGACCGTGAAGCCGCGCTGAGAAAGCAGTCGGGCGGTCGAGTGCCCGACGCCAGACGAGGCGCCAGTGATGAGCACCACACAGCCATGGCCGTTGATCCCGCTACTTCTGTTGCGACGCGATGTACGCTTCCGGCCCGAGCTCCACGGCCTTCGGGTCCATCCACAACACCTCCCAGTGATGGCCGTCGAGGTCGTAGAAGCTCCGGGCATACATGAAGCCGTGATCCTGCGCAGGCATCGCGTCGCGACCGCCGGCTTTAATCGCCTTCGTCATCAGCTCATCGACCTCATGACGACTGTCGCAAGACAAGGCGATGAGCGCCTCGGTTTGCCGCGAGGTGTCGCACACTTCGCGCTTGGTGAACGTCTTGAAAAACGGCGCGGCGAGCAGCATAGCGTAGCCGTCGTCGTTGACGACCATACAGGCGGCGTTGTCGTCGGTGAACTTCGGGTTGTAGGCGAAGCCGAGCGCCGAGAAGAAGGCTTTCGCGCGCGGCAGGTCTCGAACGGCGAGGTTGATGAAAATCTTGCGACCAGTGTTATTGGACATGTTGCGCTCCATCGATCCGGATACATGTGATTGGTTCGTCATTGGTGATCGACAGTCGGCCACCGCTTCGCTCGCGCTGGCCGGTGGGCTCAAACGGCTCGCGGTCAGGTTCTTCTTTACGCCAGCCAGCCGGAGAAGAGCATTTCTGGCTAACTCACTGCATAGGAGACAACTACGATCCCGTTCTGACTCGTCTGCGAATGTGTAAGACGTAGCTTGACCCTCGACGTATCGACGCCCTCAAACAACCGCTTCCCCGTACCGACTACGATCGGAAAGATCGAGAATCGGAACTCCGATGAGGTGGTGCTCGATCAATGCCTGATCGAGGACGCCCGTCCCGTACTTGATGATCCCCTTGCTTGGTGTTTGTTTGAGCCTCGCGACTTCCGCCGCCACGTCACCGTGGATCAGCGTGGCGTTCCAGGTGGCGGTCTTCAGGGTTGTAGACGGCACGAACTTTGGCAGGCTGTTGATCCGGTCGAAGTACGGATCTCCCTTGATCTGCGACGATGCGGCGGCGAATTTTTCGTACGTGGCCCGACCCAGCAGAAACGCGTCGAACTCGTTCAAATGACGGAGGGCAGTGTCTTTGTCCGCTTGGCCCCATAGCGGGAGCGCCCATCGCTCGGGCGACTCGATAGCGCCATCCAACGAAACGAACGTCGCTTCAACAAGTTTTCTCATGATGGTCACTCCGCCACAGGACCAGGCTCCGGCACCGGGTCTTCCCTTGCGGCTAGGCTCGCAAGCCCTCCACCGGAATTCGCGGGAACGCTCCTCATGCGCGCGACACGCCCCTCAAGACTGATCGACGAGGAACCGAGGATGCAACCAGGTCAAGTTACGGGACCGCTGAGCGAAAAGTGTGAAAGTCCTGTTCAATTTCTGTAGTAGGGGTTCCGTGATGCACCGTTGTCGGTTCAGTGATCACACCAACCTCCTCGACGCTCAACGCGCGAACTGCGCGATGAGGTCGCCGGCGGCGCTTACGATGACTTCATCGTAACGAGCAACGCTTGCTTACGTCTTGAACGAACTGGCTAACTTGCATCCGGCGCCGCTGCGAGAGTCCTGAACACACCCCTGTCTCTTATACACATCTCCGAGCCCACGAGACTGAGTACAACATCTCGT
>JBKPCD010000046.1:0-5301 GCA_046727175.1 Acidobacteriota bacterium
GGCTGGTACTGCGTGAGCTGCGAAGAGTTCAAGCAGGAAAAAGACCTCGTCGACGGCAGGTGTCCGCTTCACCCGACACTGACGCCCGAGTGGATCCGGGAGAAGAATTACTTTTTCCGCCTGTCGACGTACCAGGGACCACTGCTCGAACACTTCGCCGCGCATCCGGAATTTCTCCAGCCGGAGGTGCGCCGCAACGAGATCCTCCGGTTGATCGAAGGCGGGCTGGTCGACGTTTCGGTCAGCCGCGCAGGGCAGTCATGGGGGATTCCATTGCCATGGGATCCTTCGAGCGTCGTTTACGTCTGGTTCGACGCGCTCATCAACTACGCCTCCGCCGTCGGCCTGGGCGGCGACGCCGAGATGCTGGCGCGGTGGTGGCCTGCGGATCTGCACATCATCGGGAAAGACATCACGAGGTTTCACACGGTCATCTGGCCGGCGATGTTGATGGCCGCCGGCCTTCCGGTTCCTCGTCAGGTGTTCGGTCACGGTTTCTTGACGATGAACGGGCAGCGGATGAGCAAGTCGCTGGGCACGATTGTCGATCCGATCGTTGCGGCCGATCGACTGGGTGTGAACCCGTTGCGGCTGTATCTGATCAAAGAGGTTCCGTTTGGCGGCGACGGCGACTTCTCCTGGGAGCGATTCGACGAGCGTTACAACGTCGACCTGGCCAACAATCTGGGTAACCTCGTGAGCCGCGTGGCTGCGATGGCGGAACGGTACCGCGAGGGCGTAGTGCGTCCCACCGGAGCGGGCAACGATCAGCTGGCGCGCGTGGGGGATCAGGCGGCGACCGATTACCGGCACGCCATGGATCGCCTCGCGCTCCACGAAGGCGCGTTCGCGGCATACCGCCTGATTGATGCCACGAACGAGTTCATCGCCTCGACCGAGCCATGGTCGCTGGCGAAGAATCCCGCTTCCGCCGATCGCCTGACGCAGGTGTTGTTCGACGCCGCGGAGGCGATACGGCTTGCCGCCGTGCTGCTCGAGCCGATCATCCCGTCGTCGAGCCGCGAGATCCTGCGGCGCGTCGGCGTGTCCGCCGACGACCTGACTCTCGATCGCGACGGCCACTGGCGCACCGATGGTGAGCGCGTACTCAAGCAGGAGGGACCCCTGTGGCCGCGAAAGGAGCAAACGACTGTGAGCGACAACCAGACCTCGCCGAGCCCTGTGCAGCCCGCCACATCTGCGGCGGCTCCGGGTACACCGGCTGCAACGGCGACCACGGATTCGGGACGAATCACGCTCGATGATTTCATGAAGGTGGACCTCCGGGTCGCAAAGGTCCTTGCGGCTGAAAAGGTCCCGAACTCTCGCAAGCTCGTGAAGCTGAGCATCGATGTCGGCTCGGAACAACGCACGTTGGTCGCTGGGATCGCCGAGGCGTACGAGCCGGAAGCACTTGTTGGTCGCACGATCGTGATGGTCTTCAACCTGAAGCCCGCGAAGCTGATGGGGATCGAGTCGAACGGAATGGTGCTCGCGGCCAGCCCTGACGGGGGCAAGCCGACCCTCGTCGGGTTCGATCAGGAGGTCGCGCCGGGCACGAGGGTCAGGTAAAAGGCAGAAGTTCGAAGTAAGAAGTACGAAGTAAAAAGGTACGAAGGGTCTTTGCTTCCTACTTCGAACTTCTGACTTCGTACTTTTATGATCGACAGTCACTGCCACCTTGCCGACTCTGCGTTCGCGTCGGATCTCGATGCCGTGATCGGACGGGCGCGGGAGGCGGGCGTCAGCTCGGCGCTCTGTATCCTGGCGGCCGGTGACGCGGCGGAATCGAGGGCCGCCCGGCGCGTTCGAGCGCTGTGGCCCGCGACGATGTTCGCGCTTGGCGTTCACCCGCACCACGCCGGCTATTTCTCCGGGCGAGCCGAGGAAGCCGCCGAGGCCGTGCGGCGCGGACTGACGCAGGAAGGCGCACGGGTGATTGGGGAAATCGGTCTCGATTATCACTACGATTTCTCTCTGCCCGACGCCCAGCAGTCCGTCTTCGCCGCTCAAGTCATGCTCGCGCGGAAGCTCGAAGTGCCGGTCGTGATACACACGCGCGAGGCGGATGCCGATACGCTGCGCATCCTGCGAATCGCCGGTCACGGGCAGGTGCGCGGTGTCTTTCACTGCTTCACGGGGGACGCGGATCTGGCTCAGGCCGTGCTCGACCTCGGCTTCTTCATCTCGCTGTCCGGCATCGTGACGTTCTCGCGTGCGAGCGAACTTCGAGATGTCGCGCGAATGGTTCCTGCAGATCGGATTCTGGTCGAGACCGATTCACCCTATCTTGCTCCGGTCCCACACCGCGGCAAGCGCAACGAGCCGGCGTACCTCGCTCAGGTCGTGGCGGAAGTCGCAAGCGCGCGCGGCGTATCGGTCGAAGAGATGGGCGCCCAGGTGACGCGGAATTTCGAGGCGTTCCTTGGGCCAAATGTTTCGGTCCAAACGGCTTAGCGCGTTGACACTTCGCGCGCAAAACCAGTATTGTGGGCAAAACCCGATTCGACGGCACGCATTTGAGTGATACCGCACAGAAATCGCACGTCTCGGATGATTTTCACTTCGCTGCGCAACAGACGCGCGGCGTGGGTCCCGGTTTCCACACACCTGCACATGAAACACGTGCCGCGGGACCCGATCTTCACACCACCGCGCAACAAACACGCGACGGGGGCCCCGACCTTGCGCTGATTTTCGAGCCAATCCGCGAGGATCTCGAAGCGGTCGAGCGGGAGTTCATCGAGCACATCCAGTCGCGCGTGGCGCTGATTCCCGAGATGGGGCGCTACATTCAGAAGAGCGGCGGAAAGCGCGTGCGACCTGCTGTGCTGTTGATGGCGTCACGCCTGAGCGGCTATCGGGGCGATCGCGCCGTTCTCTACGCATCGGTCGTCGAGTTCATCCACACGGCCACGCTCGTTCACGACGACATCATCGACGGTGCCGACCTGCGACGCGGACGCCTAGCCGTCCACTCGCGCTGGGGCAACGACATCACTGTGCTCCTCGGCGACTATCTCTACATCAAGTCGATGGCCATGGCGCTCACTCAGGACTCGCTGGAGGTTATTCGGCTCTTGTGCGACGTGACGCTACGGATGATCGAAGGCGAGCTGTATCAGCTCACGAAGACCGGTGACGTGGACATCACCGAAGAGGAGCACTTCGAAATCATCCGGAGGAAGACGGCATTTCTCTTCGGCGGCTGCGCCCAGATTGGCGGAAAGCTGGGCGCCGTCACACGCGAGCACGAGGACGCGCTGCGCGAGTTCGGCTTCAACCTGGGGATTGCGTTCCAGATCGTGGATGATCTGCTCGACTACACCGCCGACGCGGTTGCGCTCGGCAAGCCGATTGGCGGGGATCTCCGCGAAGGCAAGGTGACCCTGCCGGTGATCTTCCTGCTGCGCCGAGGCGGAGACGAAGCGGATCGGCTGATTCGCGAGGTCGTACGGGATCGCGCCGTCACGGGCGAACAGTGGCGCGAAATCCTGCACCTGCTTCGCGAGCATCGATCGACGGAGCTCGCATACGCGCGCGCGCTCGAGTTCGCCAATCGGGCGAAGTCATGTCTTTCTGTATTCCCCGCCGGCCGCGAGCGTGACGCGCTGCTCGCGCTGACCGACTACGTCGTATCGCGAGACCGATGAATTGTGAATGGTTGAATTGTGAATTGTGGTCAACGGGGTAGGTTCGATCCACGGGACGACTCCGGCAATCTGCCGTTCAAGTCGTCCGGGCGGTGAAGTCAGCCTGTTGCCCCTTAATTCACAATTCGCAATTCACAATTATTCATGCGCACGCTCTCCATTCCCCCGGTCACCGTCACTATCCTCGAGGGGGACATTACTGGCCAGCCGGTCGATGCGATCGTCAATGCAGCGAACAACGCGTTCTGGATGGGCGGCGGTGTTGCGGGTGCCATCAAGGCCAAAGGAGGAGCGCAGATCGAACGGGAGGCGATGGCGCAGGGACCCGTCGATCCTGGTGGTTCGGTCGTCACGTCCGGGGGGCAGTTGCCGGCGCAGTATGTCATCCATGCTGCGGTGATGGGCCAGGACCTGCGAACGGATGCGCGATTGGTTCGTGCTGCGACCGCGTCGGCGCTGCAGCTCGCGAGCGACCATGGCATGACCTCGATCGCCTTTCCTGCGCTTGGCACAGGCGTCGGCGGTTTTCCGGTCGAGGAGTGCGCGCGCGTGATGCTCGGAGCGTTGAAAGATCACGTTGCCCACCGGTCGGACACGCCGCTGCGTCAGGTCGAATTTGTGCTGTTTGGTCAGAGGGCGTACGACGACTTCCGCCACGGCGCGGAATCTGCGACACAGGATTGACTTGTCGGCCGTTGGATGATCCTGAATGAACTTAAAGATCCATCACCAACCCACAATCAGCGATCCTTCACTCCAGCGATGCGAACGAGCAGAGCGATGAGCCACGCGAGCGGAGCGGGAGATATTGGGGCCACGCGAGCGAGCGTGAAGCGGGGTCCCCGCCGCGCGGACTGTGCGCGGTGGGGTGCCAATGGGGGTTCGGGGGACGACGTCCCCCGGGGCACGGATGGACCCAATCGCGCGCATCAATGAGCTCCGTGACGCCATCCGTCACCACGAGGAGCGCTACTACGTCCACAACGATCCCGAGATCACAGACGACGTCTTCGATGCGCTCGTAAAGGAGCTCGAGGCGCTCGAGGCCGAGCATCCCGATCTGGTCACACCCGACTCCCCGACCCAGCGAGTTGCCGGCCGTCCGGTTGAAGGGTTCGAGACGTCACAGCATCTCGTGCCGATGCTGAGCCTCGACAACGCCTACAACGAAGAGGAGCTGCGGGAGTTCGATGAGCGGGTTCGGAAGGGCTCGGGTCTGGGGAACGCAACATCGATTGATTACGTTGCCGAGCTGAAGATCGACGGATTGAGCATCGCGCTGACCTACGAAAACGGCGTCCTGACGCGCGGCGTGACGCGCGGCGACGGTGTTCGCGGCGAGGACGTCACCTCGAACGTGCGCGTCATTCGCGCCCTGCCGTTGCGCCTTCATGGCGGCCCCCTGAGTCGCATCGAGGTGCGTGGCGAGATCTATCTTCCGCGCCGCGAATTCGAGCGCGTGAATCGCGAGCGCGAAGATCAAGGTGAGCCGCCGTTCGCGAACGCGCGGAACTCCGCCGCCGGCACGATAAGGACCCTCGACCCGGCGCTGGTTTCCAGGCGCCGGCTGAGCGCCTACGTGTATGAGCTGGTGACGCCCGGGTTGCGGGAGCGACAGCGGCATTCAGAGACGCTCGAAGCCTTGAGG
>JBKPCD010000047.1:0-9531 GCA_046727175.1 Acidobacteriota bacterium
ACGCTTTACGATCTGGATGCGCCGGAGAAGGGACGCATCTCGGTCGAACAGACCTACAGCGACTACAGGAAAGGCGACAAAGCCCGGCTCGATTCGCTCGGCTATCTCGCGCTGCAGGATCTGAAGGTCATCGATCTGGACACGGCAAAACCACTCGCGCCCATGAAGGACGGAAATGCCACGTTCGTCAACCTCGAGGTCCCGATCGTCGAGGACAAGCAGAGCGCGCACCTCCGAATCACCGGCACGCTCAAGGATCCGTCGTACAAGGTCGTCAATGGCGATCTCGTCTTCGAGCGGACCTTGCACGGTCTCCGCAACACGGTTCTGTTGCCCGCGGGGTGGGAATTGTCAGGCGTGTCGCAATCCGGGACGATAGGTACGTACTCCACCCCACCGCGCGGGGAAACGCGCGGCGGGGGCGCCGGTCGCGGCAGAACGTTCGTGGCGTTGATCAACCTGAATGCCGAGAACAGCTACAAGGTCATAATCCGCGCGCGGCGTGGAAGCTCGTAGCCGGGGGCGGGGACCGGGGCTCGGTAGCTCGGTGGTTCGGTAGCTCGGTGGTTCGGTGGCTCGGTAGCTCGCTAGATCGCTGGCTCGGTGGCTCGGTAGTAGCGCCTGCGGCTGCGGCGGGCCGCGAACGCGGTCGCGCCGCGCGAGCGGGGTCCCCGGCGCGCGTAGTTTGCGCGCTGGGGTGCTGAGTGGGGTCCCCGGCGCGCGTAGTTTGTGCGCTGGGGTGCTGAGCGGGGGTGGGGCCCCGCGAGCATTGAGAAAAGACGTTCGGTAGCTCGGGGGTTCGGGCTTCGGGAATCGCAGCTCAGGGATTCAATGGCTCAAATAGTGAATATCGAAGACTTGCGGCGCGCAGCGCGGAAGCGGCTGCCGCGAGTGGTCTTCGACTACATCGACGGCGGCGCGGAAGCGGAGATCACGCTCCGCGAAAATTGTCAGGCGTTCGAGCGCGTGACGTTTCGACCGCGGTCGGCCGAAGACACGCCGGTCTGCGACCTGCGGACGACGGTGCTCGGCACGTCGATCGCGGTCCCGTTCATCCTCGCGCCCGTCGGAAGCTCGCGGATGTTCTATCCGCGCGGCGAGGAAGTCGCGGCCCGCGCCGCCGGTGAGGCCCGAACGATCTACACCCTCTCGACGCTCTCGGGCTGCCGTCTGGAGGACGTCAAGCGCGCCACGACCGGACCCGCCTGGTACCAGCTCTATCTCGTCGGCGGCCACGAAATCGCGAAGGCTTCGATCGCGCGGGTGCGCGCTGCCGGATTCTCTGCTCTCGTCGTGACGATCGATACACCGGTCGCGGGACTGCGCGAGCGGGACGTCCGAAACGGCTCGAAGGAGCTGGTCGATCGCCGGTTCTGGCCGATGCTGCCGTTTATTCATCAGTTCCTGCTCCGACCTCGCTGGCTCGCCGGCTTTCTCGGCGACGGCGGCATGATGAAGTTCCCCAACGTCGTGCTCGCGGATGGCCCGATGCTGTACGCGGACGTCGGCGCCGCGCTCGCGCAGTCTGTAGTCACGTGGCGCGATCTGCGCTGGATCCGCGACTGCTGGAACGGTCACATCGTCGTCAAGGGGGTCCATACGGCCGACGATGCGCGATGCGCGATCGACGCGGGCGCTGATGCCGTGGTCGTGTCCAATCACGGCGGACGACAGCTCGACGGCGTCGCAGCGACGCTGCGCGTGCTTCCCGAAGTCGTCGCAGCCGTCAACGATCGCATCGAAGTCCTGCTCGACGGCGGCATCCGGCGCGGCGGCGACATCGTCAAGGCGCTGTGTCTCGGCGCGCGAGCCGTCCTGATCGGCCGCGCCTACGCGTACGGGCTCGGCGCCGCTGGCGGCACCGGCGTCGCTCGTGCGATAGAGATCCTGCAGACGGACATCGTCCGCACCATGAAGTTGCTCGGATGCGCGTCAGTCCGCGATTTGAACGGCTCGTACGTCGACGTCCCTGCTGAGTGGCTGCGCGCCAGCGCGCAGCATCAGCCGGTCGGTTGATCGCAGCACGATCATCGCAAACTCCGACGCGCGAACCGCCGTCTAAGCCACTTGTGTTGAATCGACGAACCTTCGTTAGCGCTCTTATCACGCCGCTCGTCACACCTGCACCGAAGAAACCAGCGGAACGACAAGCACCGCGGTCGGGGATCGCTCCACCGCCGCGGGGAACCGTGAAACTCTCTATGAGTTGAGCACCGCAACCGGATCGACAGTCGATGCTCGCCATGACGGAACGATGACAGCGGCGAGCGCAATGACTGCTAGCGTCACAGCAACGACCGCAATGATCCGCGCGTCGGCGGGGCTGACGCCGAAGAGATGCACTTCCATCAGCCGACCAACGAACAGCCAGCCGGACAGACCGACGGCAAGCCCGGCGAAGACGATCGTAGCGCCATCGCGCAGTGTGAGGAGAAGATTCCGCCGGCGGTGCTCCCGAGCGCGATGCGGACGCCGAATTCGCGCCGGCGCTGTGAAACCCCGCACGCGACGACGCCGTAGACGCCTATCGACGCCAGAAGGACGGCCAGCGCACCGAACGCGCTCGCCACGACCATCGAAATCCGTCGAGCGACGAGCGCGCGGTCGATCCATTCCTGCATCGGCCGGCCGCGGAACACCGGCACGTGCGGATCGAGATCCGCAACCTCCTTCCGAATAATTCCTAACGAGGCCCTGCCTCAGACCGTCGAGCATGTTGCATGGTGACCGACGGCCAGCCGGTCTGAGGCAGGGTCTCGTTAGAAAAAATGGAGCCCCGGGAGCAGGCAGGGGTTGAAACCCTGCGCCTAAGTAATGGACCCTCTGGGGGTCGGTGGCCACGTGGGCCGCGCTCTCCGGGAGCTCCAGGACGATGATACGCAAAAGTGTCGCTGAGATCCTCGACGATCACGTCACGTTCGAATTGGAAGCGATCGATCGCATGTATCTGAATGCGGATGTGCCGTCGTTGCAAACCGGTGCGGGGTTCGTCTACTTCGTGAAGACGCAGCTCGGCGCCCGCGTGCCGTCCACGACCGTGGTCGCGCCGATGAGCGAGCGGTTCGTGCACGCCATCGAGCAGTTCGTCGCCGCCGCCGGGATCGATCTGGTGACGTTCGACAAGGATGAACGGAACGACGACGTCGCGCAGGACTATCTCGCCCGCTTCGAGGGCGAGGAGGGCATCCTCTTCGTCGGCAAAGCGCAGGAGAAAGCCAGCGTCTTCCGGACCGAGAAGCGTCGGGATGCCCAGGGGAAGACCTCTCCGTGGATCATCCGGTGACCAGCAGCAGCTGAAAGAGCTGACGCGCGAACACCTCGCGAGATCGTGACCGCCAGCGGCGCGCTCGCAGTGGTCAGCGGAATGGTCGCGGTCGCCGGTGACTTGTCGAGCCGGGTCAGCACTGTGTCGAGCTCGGCGCGACGTTCTGGGACGCCCCGTTGCAAGCTGTATCTGCAGCACACATCGCGAAGATCTGTTGCAGCGCATGCTGCGATTCGGCGGGACCCTGAACGCCGATCCGATCGGCTGGTGAGAAGACGCCGCTCACGGCGATTGCGCGGACGTTCGATCCATGACGACGGAGGTACTCGAGCGCCACGCGCGTGTCGTAGAGTCGCGGATAGCGGATCGCCAGCCGCGTCGATCCGATCCCTGGCCCGCCCGCTAATCCGAAGATTGGATTGTCGTGACCGTTACCCGATCGCGCGGGCAGAACGACGACGTTGAGCGCAATCTGACGATGCCTTTGAGCGTGCGATTTTCCGGCACGGCAACCGTGCCGCACAGGGAACCCGCGGGCTGGCCGCTGTCCGGTGCGCACGAACGCAGAGGAACCGCCTGCGCCGTCGTCGCGTTGGCAGCCGACGAACGATCGTGCGCACCGAGAGCGACCAGGGTCGCAAGAGCGATGACCGCTCTCGCGACGAAATCCGTCATCTGCCTCATGGGGACCTCGGTCAGGCAGCCACGGTAGCGGCCGACGCGCTGGTCGACAACGCAGATGCGCCAGACGACAGCAAACCGACGGTGAAGGGGATCTATGGAGCGCCGAACAGGGATCAGCGAAGGAGCTGCTGAATTCGTTCGCGGTAGGTGCGACCCGATTGAAGCTTCGTGCCGTCGCGCAATGTAATGACGTAATCCCCCTTGAACAGCGGCTCGATGCCGTGGATTCGATCCGCGTGGACGATGAAAGACCGGTGGACGCGAGGGGAATTCGGGGGCATCTGTTCCCCCGCGGCGGGCTGTTCGTGAATCAGCGCGCCAATCGAGTTCATGGTGTTGAACGGGAAGTGCGGCTGCAGACGGCTCTGCAGGCTGTCGAGCTTCGCCTGCACGAGCGATGCTTCGAGCCTCGCGGCGCGCACATCGCGGTCGCGCACTTCAAGGTGGTAGGCAACAGCATGATAGGCCGACGCGATCAGCCAAGGATGTTCGCCCCGAGATTCGCCACCATCGAGTTCACTATGGCAACTGGCAGGTCGGTTGCGATCGACAGGCCGAGCGTCCAGCGGACCGTCCCCGCCAGCGCGGCGTGCAACAGCGCAACGCCGAGGCTGACCAGAAACTGCCGCGAGACTGCGCCAACGGTCAGCCGGAGATCCCTGCGCCATCGTCGCGCCGCCGTCGCAAAGATGATCGGGCTGAGGACCACCCACATGGTCAGACGATGACCTGTAAGGCGAACGTTCGGGCGAACGAGTCGTTCCCCCGTTGAATGACTGGTGTGAGGTAGTTCTGGATCGTGAAGAGTACGATGAGCGCCGCGGCGACGCCGAACACGACTCGCCATCTGACACGGACGTCCGCCGAGAGTTCGGGCGCGGTCGGCTCGGTCACCGGTACAACCTAACTCAAAACGCGCGCGGCGCGTTGGCATCACGGCATCCTTCATTGGACGTTCGCCGCGGCTTCGCGATAATACGCGGATGGTCTTGCGATCGAGCGGGCTCTTCACGCTGCACATCCTGGCCGCGTGCGCGGTCCTCTGCACCAGCGGGTGCGCGACACATGCTCCGACTACAGCGCCTGACAGCGGCGTCGTGACCGTTGGAGTGACGACCAATGGTCGTGGGATCGCGGGCCTGACGTTCCAGGTCGAGATTCCCGCGACCGGCGCGACAGGCACGGTAAAGGCTGATGCAGGCATCTTCACCGCGCGAAATGTGCCGAACGGAAAGCAAATCGTGAAACTGACCGGCCTGCCGGGCCGATGTCGGGTCGATGGCGGTCCCGAGCGCACCATCACTGTTTCGCGCGACCGCACCGCTGCCGTCCGGTTCGTCGTCACCTGCTCCGATACCGCGTCTTCCCTGTAAACTCTCCGCCGTATGAATGCTTCCTTCCGGCTGCTTCCGCTGCTGCTCGCGGCGGTGCTGGCGACCCCGCCCGCTTCCCGGCAGGCCTCGTCGTCGCGTGGCCTGCATCGACCGTTCGGCACGCTGCGGGAGCAGGCCGTCATGCAGCAGACCTGGTTGCGAAAGCGGCTCGACACGTTCCTTCCAGCGTTGATGCGCAACCACGGAATCGACCTCTGGGTTGTTCCGATGCGCGAGTACAACGAAGACCCGGTGTTCAGCGCGATCACGGCGCCCGAGACGTTTGCCGCGCGCCGGCGGACCATCTACGTCTTCTTCGACAAGTGCGCCGCGACCCCCGCTGCGCCATCGACGAACTGCATCGAGCGCATCGCGCTCGGCGGCACGTCGCAAGGCGGAGTGTTCGAAGCGCGCCGCTCTGCAAAAGCGGCAGCAGGAAACATCGGCCGCGGACAGCAGGCGGAGCTCTGGGGCGATGAGCAGTGGCAGGTGCTCAAGACGGTTCTCGAGGAGCGCAAGCCGCGCGTGATCGGCATCAACCGGTCCACCGTATTCGCGTTTTCGGACGGCCTCTCGAGCGGTGAGCTCAAAGGAATGAGCGCCGCGCTCGCGGACCCGTGGACGTCACGCTTCCGCGATGCCGAGGATCTTCCACTCGAATTGATCGCGTTGCGGCTTCCCGACGAGGAAACGCTCTATCGGCGCATGCAGGAGCTCGTCTGGTCGCTCACGCAGACGATGTTCTCGCGCGAAGTGATCACGCCAGGGACAACGCGCACGAGCGACCTGGTGTGGTGGTGGCGGCAACAGGTCAACGACCTGGGGCTGGGCACCTGGTTTCAGCCAAGCGTGGACGTCCAGCGCAAGGGCGCAACTGCCGCCGACCTCGGCGAGGATCCGATCATTCAGCCTGGTGACCTGCTCCATTGCGACGTCGGGATCACCGTCGCGCGACTCAACACCGACACACAGCACCTCGCGTACGTGTTGCTGCCCGGCGAAACGGAACCACCCGACGGCCTCCGCCGCGCGCTCGTCAACGCGAATACACTGCAGGACATCGTCATGGACGAGATCCGGCCGGGCCGGACCGGTAACGAGATCCTATCGGCATCGCGCGGCCGGATGAAGACACAGCGAATCGACGGCACCGTCTACACACATCCGATCGGTCTGCACGGACATGGCGCCGGACCCCTCATCGGTCTGTGGGATTATCAGGACGGCGTCCCGGGACGTGGAGACGCCAAGGTAATTCCCTCGATGTGGTTTTCAATCGAATTGCAGGCCACCACACCGGTTCCGGAGTGGGCCGGTCAGCTCGTTCGGATGGCGCAGGAGGAAGACGCGATCATCGGCGCCGACGGACAGATCCGATGGGCGTTGAAGCGTCAGGACACACTGTTTCTGATTCGATAAAGTCTGGAGATTGGATTCGCGGAGTTGTCATGCGCACACATCATTTGAAAGTACTGAAGCTCACGTTAGCGATATCAACGTTCGCTCTGCTCGGAGCCTCGACGCAGCAGACAGCAGGACAGAAGCCTGCGACGCCGGGCGGACAGCAGGCGAAACCCGAGGACACCGAAGTTTGGGAGCCGGTGCCGAAGATCGTCACGCCCGGCGCAACGAACGACAAGCCGCCATCGGACGCAATCATCTTGTTCGACGGGAAGAATCTGGACCAATGGGTCAACACGCGCGACAAGTCGCCGGCAGGATGGACCGTGGCGAACGGAGTCATGACGGTCGACAAGAAGGCGGGCAACATCGAAACGAAGCGCGGCTTCAGGAGCTACCAGCTCCATCTCGAGTGGCGGATTCCCGAAGAGATCACGGGCTCAGGCCAGGCGCGCGGCAACAGCGGCCTGTTCCTCGCCTCACCGGGCCCGGGCGATGCCGGGTACGAACTGCAGATCCTCGACTCGTACGAGAACACGACGTACGTGAACGGCCAGGCCGGAAGCGTCTACAAGCAGTACATCCCGCTCGTGAACGCGATGAAGAAACCAGGCGAATGGCAGATCTACGACGTAGTCTGGACTCCGCCAGTCTTCAAGGCGGATGGATCAGTCGAAACACCCGCGTATCTCACGGCGCTTCACAATGGCGTGCTGATTCAGAATCATGTGGCGCTGAAGGGAGAAACCCGTTACATCGGTGCGCCCGAGTACAAGAAGTACGACACGGCGCCCATCAAGCTGCAGGCGCATGGGGACCCGAGTCCGCCCATCAGCTTCCGGAATATCTGGGTGCGCGAGCTCCCGTGAGGGGTCAAACTAGGGTCAAACTAGGGTCAAACCGGGGTCTGACCCTAGTCTGACCCCTGTCGAACCCTGGTCTGACCCCGGTCTGACCCCAAGTCGGGGTCTTCAGACCCCGCCGCGTTCGCGCGCGCTACGAATCGTTGCCCGTTCGCTCGGCGTAATACTGCTTATACATTCCGCGTCTGAAGATCCACCCACCGAGTGGGCCCAGCCACTGAAGGACGTGGTACATGTAGCCCAGATCCATGAGCTCGATCAGATTCCCGTCGAAGTCCTTCGCAAAGAAGAACGAGTGGCCCCGAGGCGATCGCTCCGGCTTGCTGACGCACTCGACGCCCTTGCTCACGAGGTAGTCGTACCACTTCTGCAGGTTCCGCACGTTGAAGGAAATGTGTGTCAGCCCGACACGGTTCCAGAGCACCGAATTCGGAGAAAGCTGCGGCTGAAACTCGAAGATCTCCAGAACCGCACCGCCTGGAACGCGGATCCATCCAATCTTGCAGCAGCGCCCTTCACCTTCGACGCCGAAGAACGACTGCACTCGCTCCGGCGGCGTATCGGCTACGCCCACCAGAGGACACCCGAACACCTCCCAGTAGAACCGCACCGCCCTGTTGAAGCTCGAGACGGTGATACCGCTATGACTGAACGATCGTGCTCTCACGTCGGACTCCGGCGGGTTCAAGGTGCAGGGTTCAGGGTTCACGGTTGGGGTTCGACGTCCTGAACCTTGAACCCTGAACCGCGACTGATTCGCGCAGTTCCGTCGCCTTGATGTGATCCGCGACCCTGAGGGCCTGCGCCGCAATCGTCAGGCCGGGGTTCACCGCTGCCGATGACGGAAAGAACGACGCATCGACGACGAAGAGGTTCTCGACGTCGTGAGCGCGGCAGTACGGATCGAGCACGGACTCACGCGGATCCGTGCCGAAACAGAGCGTGCCGCACTGATGGGTCGTGTTCCGGCCGCCGTGCGAGTGCTTCACGACAACCCAGAACCCCGCGCGGCGCAGCATACGCTCGGTTTCCCTGATCAGCGTCCGGTGCGGGTCGACGTTGTTCGGTCGATAGTGCAGCTGGATGCGACCGCCAGCGCCGACCGTCACGCGATTGTCGAAGCGCGGAAGATCCTCCGACATCACCAGCCAGTCGACGCCACGCGCCACCCACGCTTGGTAGGCCCAGAGCGGAATCCACGGGACAACCGTCTGCGCCATCACGGCGTGCGTTCTTCCCTGCGACTGGATGTGTCCCAGCGGGTACTTCCGCCCCGCCCCGCGCAGATAGAAATCGTTGATCGCGACGGTCTTCTGGAATACGACCGAGTTCCGGCGGAACGGATGAAACGCCTGCATCATTGTCGCCAGGTGCGCCATGTAGCGCCTGCCGACGAGCCCTGACGAATTCGCGAGGCCGTGGCGGTGCGCGGCGTTCGCCGATCGCAGGAGCAGCGCCGCAGAATTGACTGCGCCGCACGACACCACGAAGAGCGATCCTTCGACTCGAGCGAGCTTCCCGTTCTGCTCGACTTCGACCGCGAGGACCCGGCTCCCCGTTTGGTCGGTCAGCAGCCGGGTTGCGCGCGCATTCGTCCGCAGCGTGACGTTCGGCCGGCGAGCCGCCGGTCGCACGGCGCAGACATCGGCTTCGCTCTTCGCGTGACGCCTGCAGGCAAACGAGTTGCAGGTGTTGCAGAGGATGCAGCCGTCCTGTTCTCCGACTCTCAACAGACCGAGCGGCAGCGGCGACGGATGAAGTCCCTGCTGCCGGAGGCTCTCGACGATTCTCGCCATGCCGTCGGCGTGCGGCACGGCCTGGTGCGGGAAGGGGCCGCGGGGCGGTTCCGTCGGATCCATGCCGTTCTGACCGCGTACCTGATACAGACGCTCCGCCCTTTCGTAATACGGTTCGAGCGCGTCGTAGTCGATGGGCCACGCGGGGG
>JBKPCD010000048.1:0-50435 GCA_046727175.1 Acidobacteriota bacterium
ACTCGAAGCAGGCGAACTGGAGACGCTGACGCCGATCCGGCTGCGTTGGAGCGGCAGACTGCTCGATCTGACCGTCGCTCGCGACGATCAGGCGGTGCTGCAGGCCGAAGTCCACGACGTCACGAACAAGATCATCAACACGACCGTCGGCCGCGTGATCTTCAACACGTCACTGCCGTCGGTGATGCCGTTCGTGAACGGTCTGCTTAAGAAGAAGGGGCTCCAGCAGGTGGTGCAGTACTGCCATCTGCACTACGGGCTCGAGGGGACTGTCGAGATGCTCGACAGCCTCAAGAACCTGGGCTTCACCTACGCAACGCGCTCGGGTCTGTCGATCGGCATCGACGACCTCGTCATACCGACGGAGAAGGCCGCGCTCGTCGAGCGCGCGCGCGACGAAGTCATCAAGGTCGAGGGTCAGTATCTCGAAGGCGCGATCACCAACGGCGAACGCTACAACAAGGTCATTGCCGTCTGGTCGGACGTCACCGAGAAGATCGCCGACGAGATGTTCAGCGAGATGGAGGAGCTCGATCAGTCCGGGCGCAATTTCAACCCGGTCTACATCATGGCCGACTCCGGCGCGCGCGGATCGAAACAGCAGATCCGTCAGCTCGCCGGCATGCGCGGCCTCATGGCGAAGCCGTCAGGCGAGATCATCGAGACGCCGATCACGTCGAACTTCCGCGAAGGGCTCTCGGTGCTGCACTACTTCATCTCGACGCACGGCGCGCGCAAGGGTCTTGCCGACACGGCGCTCAAGACGGCCGACTCGGGCTATCTCACGCGCCGGCTCGTGGACGTGGCGCAGGACGTCATCATCCACGAGATTGATTGCGGCACGATGGACGGGATCGAGGCTCGGGCGATCGTCGAGAGTGGCGAGATCATCGAACCATTGCGCGACCGGATCATCGGCCGCGTGACGCTGGAGAAGATCGCCGATCCATTCAGCGGCGACACCATCGTCGAGATCAACGACGAGATCGACGAGGAGAAGGCGGGCGAGATCCAGGAAGCGGGCATCGAGAAGGTGCGAATCCGTTCGGTGCTGACCTGTGCGAGCCGCCGCGGCGTCTGCGCGAAGTGCTACGGCCGCGACCTCGCAACCGGCAAGCTCGTGGAGCTTGGCCTCGCGGTTGGCGTCATCGCTGCGCAGTCCATCGGTGAGCCGGGCACGCAGCTGACGATGCGGACGTTCCACATCGGCGGCACGGCATCGCGCGTCTCCGAGCAGTCGACGCTCGACGCCAAGCACGCCGGCACGGTCCGCTATCAGGGCCTGCAGGTTGTCGAGGCGAAGGGCACCGGTGCCGAGCAGTCGGCGGGCGAGCTGATCGTCATGAACCGCACCGGATCGCTCGTCGTGCAGGACCAGAAGGGACGCGACCGCGAACGCTATCCAATCGTCTACGGTGCACGTCTCAAGGTGCGGGACGGGCAGCCCGTCGAGCAGGGACAGATCCTCGTCGAATGGGATCCGTACACGTTCTCGATACTCACCGAGGATGCGGGCAGCGTGAAGTACAAGGATCTCGTCAGTGACGTCACGTTCCATGAAGAAGTGGACGAGGTCACCGGCTTGTCGCGGAAGATCGTCGTGGACAGTCCCGACGAGAAGAAACAGCCGATGATCGAGGTGCGCGACAAGGCAGGTAAGGTCACGCGCAAGTACCACATGCCGTCGCACGCGCACCTGATGGTCGAGGACAACGAGGCGGTCTTCGCGGGCCAGGTCCTCGCCAAGATTCCGCGCGAGACGACGAAGACGAAGGACATCACGGGCGGTCTGCCGCGCGTGGTGGAGCTGTTCGAAGCGCGCAAGCCGCGCGAGACGGCGGTCATCACGGAGATCGACGGTCTCGTCCGGCACGGCGGCATCGTCAAGGGGCAGCGGAAGATCATCATCGTCCCGGAGGACGGTGGTGAGCCGCGAGAGTATTCACTGCCGCGCGGTGTCCACGTGAACGTGCAGGAAGGCGACCGCGTGCGCGCGGGTGAGCCGTTGATGGACGGCCCGAGCAATCCGCACGACATCCTGTCGGTCCTCGGCGAGAAGGCGCTTCACGCATATCTCGTCAACGAGATCCAGGAGGTCTACCGGCTGCAGGGCGTGAACATCAACGACAAGCACATCGAGGTCATCGTCCGCCAGATGATGCGGTGGGTGAAGATCGAGGAGGTCGGCGACACCGAGTTCCTGATCGAGGAGCAGGTGGACCGCTTCCGGTTCATGGAAGAGAACGAGCGCGTGATTGCCAACGGCGGACGTCCGGCGACCGGTCGGCCGCTGCTGCTCGGGATCACGAAGGCCTCGCTCTCGACCGACTCGTTCATCTCGGCCGCGTCGTTCCAGGAAACGACGCGCGTGCTCACCGAAGCGTCGATTTCAGGCAAGGTCGATCATCTTCGCGGCCTGAAGGAGAACGTGACGATGGGTCGGCTGATTCCGGCGGGGACGGGATTCGAGTACTACCGTCACGTGCGGATCCCGGCCGACGAGCCGCCGCCACCGCCGCCGCCGACTCCGGAGGAACTGGAACTGGAGCGCGAGATGGAGTACTTCGTCGAGCCGGAGGAGGCGTTCACGAGGGACGAGATCGAATGATTGCAGATTGCGGATTGCAGACTGCAGATTGACGGATTGTTGATTGCGGATTGCTGATGGGGCGGTGGCCAGTGGTCATCGCCCTTTTTATTTGCGACACCTGGCCAAAGCGCGAGAGCGCCCGTCGGAACGACACGATCGAGGGCCTTACGGTGCACAACTCGGTCTTGGACCGAGTTCGTGAAACACGTCAGCGATGATAGTCACGCTTGAACGACGAGTTGTTATTTCCAGGGAGCCGGGAAAGCCCAGATCATCAGCAGAACCTTCCGGAAACTGACTGGCGGGTGCTCAAGTTGCTGCACCCCGCTGGTACTCGATAGATACTACAGGTGTGCGCTCGGCAATGTGTGAGCATCAACGCGAGTGCTGTTTCGCCAAGGAGGGGAGGGCCATTGGAATCCAGCTCGAATCGAGCCAGCGAGCACGTGCCTCACATCCTGCGATGTTATGAGCTTGCCGACGAAGCCGTGGCACGCGGAAATCATCCTTTCGGCGCTCTGCTCGTCGTCGATGGGGAGGTCGTTGCCGCCGCACGCAATGAGGCAGTGGTCTCACGCGATCCCACGCGACATGCTGAAATGGTGTTGCTCTCCAAGGCCCTCGCACTCCTGACGCCAGAGGTCAGGATTCGTGCCGTGCTGTATTCGAGCACCGAACCGTGCACCATGTGCTCGGGTGCCATCTACTGGTCCGGCGTCGCGACGGTGGTTTTCGGCTGTTCAGCGGCAGCACTTGCGAGCGCGGCAGGCAGCGACTTCCTCGTCCCTTGCCCGGAGATATTCGCGCGTGGACAACGGAGGGTTGACGTTATCGGTCCGGTCCTCGAGGCGGAAGGACGAGCCAAGCATCTCTCGTACTGGAAACGGCTCGATGTGAGACCAGGGCCGACTGGAGTCTAACCGCGGCAGAACGGTAGGCGCGGGCGGCATGATGCTAGAGGCGGATCGCGTCAGGGCACAGTAGTGGAGCCATCACTCAAGGCCTGGGTTCGAGTGACGCTGCTCGTGGGCGTCGTCTACCTCCTCGTCGGCAGGTTGTTCGCGCTGCCTGCGACTCAGGTGCAGCTATAGACTTCGAATCACTGAGCACATCACATGTTGCGATATCGTGTTCGGACCTGCGGGCGCGGCTGCTCGTGAACTTCTCATCCATCTCGAAGGGCCGGGGTCAGGAACTGCCCTACGCTTCGAGACCCAAATCCGTCCGCATCTGACGGCAGGCACCCGATTGCAGCCGCTCCAGTTCCCGCTTGACGAGGTTCAACCCGAACACGCACAGTTCGAATTGATCTGAAAGCCTCCGGAAGAGGGGGGCCTCATGGCGGTACTCGAACACGTCGAAGGCGGCGACGACGGCGTAGGACTGCTTGCCGGTTGCCACGTAGTCGATGAGTGTGTCCGGGGAGAATCGATGGAGGCGGGGCCACGCCGCGATCGCTTCGGGAAACAGACCCGTGAAAAAAAGCGTGAAATCACCAATGTGCCTGCGGACTTCGCGCTCGCGATCGAAGCTCGAGGCGTCGAGCAATGGATTGGAGGCAACGAGCATCTCGACAACGTCTTGTAATCGACGACCGCGCGAATTCCTGATCCGATAGAGATTGTCCACGTGCGTGAAATCCACGAGGACGTTGGCCACGTACTCGGCCACAGCGCTGTCTTGGAGCTGGGCGCCGTGACTGAAATGCCGGCGGACCAGAGCTCGAAACATCTCCCGAAGCGGGTGTTGACGGCTGATTCTCATTGACCGATGCTCGTACGCGTGGATACCTCTGCAGTCTGTCACTGGAGAGCACAGACCGTGGTCCGTCGATTTGATCTATGTACCACTTAACCCTACCCGCAGCTCACTTGAGTTGACAATTCACGCGGGTGGCGCACGGCGGGGCGCCCCGCGCGCCGCGCAGGCACCCTGTCCCGTTGCGCGGGTTTTTGGGCGCCGAGGACGCGTGGGGCTGCCGGGCGCCAGGACCCGCTCCATTGTCAACTCAAGTCAGCTTGGAATTTAGGTACCACGACAACAAGTGATGTGGCGGTTCATGTCGATGAACCACCCGCATCCTCGGATGTCCACCTGTCCACGGGCTTGTTGTTGAACGTGTTTGCTGCCAGTGTTGTGGTATCCTGCCCGGCCGCATTTCTTCCTGGAGGCGTTCATGGTCCTCACGAAGCCCGAACTCATTTCGTCCCTTCAAAACGAAGTCCGCATTCTGCTTCACCTCACGAGCAAGATCGAACGCCCGAAGCTCGACTACCGGCCCACGCCGAAGCAGCGGAGCACGATGGAACTTCTCAAGTACCTTTCGATCATGGGGCCGGAGCTCGTCAAAGCGGCGAAGGCCGGCAAGTTCGACCCCGCCGCGTGGACCGTGGCCGACAGCGCGGCGCAGGCCCGCGGCTTCGAGCAGACGCTCGCGGCGATTGCCGCGCAGACCGACGGCTACGCGCGTCTCCTTGCCGACGTCTCCGACGAAGACTTGCGCGCCGAAATCGATATGTTCGGCAGCAGGACGACGCGCGGCGCGTTCCTGGTCAATCTCGTGCTCTGCGGCTGTGCGGCGTATCGCACGCAGCTATTTGTGTACCTCAAGGCCTGTGGCCGTGAAGAGCTGAGCACGATGAACCTGTGGGCCGGCATGGACGCTCCGGCGGCGGTCAAATCGTAGACGATACGACGCAGCTTCAGCGTTTCTCGTGGCTTTCGTGGCAGCCAGCATCCTGGCGCGACTGCCGCGAAGACAACTGCCCGACAACGTTGGGACTTCATCTGATCACATGCCTTACATGGCGGAGGGAACTATGATCATCAACCGCTCCGCGCCAACAGCTACGGTTGTGCCCGTCCTTGTCTACGAGGACGTGAACAAGGCGATCGAGTGGCTCTGCGGCACCTTCGGTTTCGGCGAACGGCTTCGTGCTGCCGGGTCGGGTGGCAGGGTCACGCACGCGCAGCTCGAGATGGCAGACGGCGCCGTGATGCTCGGTCAACAGGGCGGCGAGTTTCGGTCACCTCGGCCGAACGAAGTAACCCAATACGTAATCGTGCACATCACGAATGTCGACGAACATTTCGAGCATGCCCGCCAATGTGGCGCTCGCATCTTGAAGTCACCAGCGAATATGCCCTTCGGCGAGCGCCAATATACAGCCGAGGATCTTGGGGGACACCGATGGACGTTCTCTCAGTCCATTGCCGACGTGGCCCCTGAAGAGTGGGGTGCGACGCCCGCCAAGAGCACTTGAATACCCCTTGCACCGCTCGCTTCCAAACGGAGCGCGAGTGGCACGGCGCTTCTTTCACCGCAATGAGAGGTGTCGATTCCGGCGATTCGTCCGACGTATTGATGAAAGCGCGATTACGATGTTTCGAACTGGAGACGCTTCGATGAAATGCCTGATGCTCATCAAGCACAGTGAAGGCTACCGCTCTCAGCAGATCCCGCAGGCGCTGACGGATGCGATGGAGAAGTTCGTGTCGAAGGGGTTCGCCGACGGGACCCTCAAGGACACGGCAGGGCTCAGGCCGACGAAAGACGCCTTCCGCGTGCGCCTCGGCGGCGGCAAGCTGCACGTGACTGACGGACCGTTTACCGAGACGAAAGAGGTGATCGGCGGCTACGCCATCGTCGAGGTCGCGTCGAGCGATCAGGCGCTGGAGATCGCACGCCAGTTCATGGAGCTGCATCGGGTACACTGGCCGGAGTTCGAAGGAGAGTGCGAAGTGCGGCCGCTGGAGGACATGTAGCGGCCTTCGACAGATGCCGGATTCAGACCCAATTCTTTCTTTCTCGGTAACAGTGTCGTGAGTGAAGAGATCACAACGAATCAAGACTCTCCACCTTCTCGCGCGACCTTCTTCTCCCGCCTCTGTGCGTACATCGCAAATGCATTGCGATATTGGGAGCCTCGCAGGCTGGTCTACAACGGGGTGCTCGTGTCGGTCGTGGTGGCACATTTCCTCGTGGCCTGGCCGGTCTCGAGAGACAAGGTCTCCTTCGATCTGCTGCTAGGCCTGTTTATTCTTGGAGTGCTCGCGAACATCGCCTACTGCGCGGTGTACCTCCCCGACCTGTTCGTCCAGTTCTCAGGCCTCGATGCGGCCTGGCGGCGAGGACGAACGGCCCTGTTGATTATCGGAACGGCCTTCGCCGCGACCATCACGCACTTCTTCGCGAAGGGAATCTTCGAATCATAGGATTGGCGTTTCCGCGCGTTGCCACGCTGAGGATTGCACCCGGCGCGGGATCGAATGGAGTACGCTCGGCGACTGCACCAGGCCCGGGTGGATCGCCGAAGGCGCGGTGGGCGCATGCGCCCTACAATTTGGACAATTTGGGCGGTCGGGTGGTATTCGAGGCGCCCGACCGTGTATCATCGCACCACTCCAATCGGCATCTCTGACTTCTTCGCAGAAACAGATTGGAATCACCCGATCCTGCTGTCGGTTTCGCCTGGCCACCACTCGGCACGCAGGTGAGAAGGTCGCGACACCGACATCCGAAAGAAACAGAATCGCAGGCGGCGTCGGGAAAGCTCCGGCTCGTGGCAGCGACTTGTAACGGCTTCAGGGGAGGTTCGGTATGGCAGAAGAGACAGTCGTGAATGCGGCGAAGGCATCGGTGATTGCGTACAACCAGAAAGACTGGGCCGCGGTCAGGGCCACGGTCACCCCCGCGATCGTGTACGACGAGGTGGCCACACAGCGGACCTTACATGGGATCGACGACGTCCTGACCGCCTGGAAGGGTTGGGCGACCGCCTTACCGGACTCGAAGGCTACGTTCGACAACGTTCACGTCAGCGGTAACACCGTAGTACTCGAGTTGACCTGGCGTGGCACCCACACGGGACCACTGCAGACGCCAACGGGAGAGACTCCCGCGACAGGCAGACGCATCGAAGTGCGAGCCTGCCAGATCATCGAAGTTGCCGATGGCAAGACCCAGCGCATCCGACACTACTTCGACATGGCGACCTTGATGGCGCAGCTTGCCGTTAGCGCAAAAGCCGCTGGCGCGTGATTCGGCTGGCGAGGTCGTTTGCCGGGTAGCACCGTCCAACTCGCAGCGCACCCGACGGCCGCATCTTACGTATGCGGCCGCGGGTGAGCCGCCGTCGCAAGTCTGGCGCGGGTTGACGACACCGATCACTAGTTCTTGTCGTTGCCTCTCAGCTTTGCGATTTTCTGCTCGGCGCTCGCGCGAATCGCTTTCTTGAAGTCGTCGGGCGCTGTGTTGGCGGCCAGCAGCTCGAGCGACTTTCGCGCGGCCTGTAAGGCCAGATCGTTCTGACCGTCGGCGAGGTAGGCATCGCCGAGGCTGTCGTACGTGTTCGCTGATGCCGGGTACGCTTCCGTATTCAGCTTGAAGAGTGCGACGGCTTCTTTGGTCCTCCCGGCCTGCAGGTGCTGATAGCCCATCAGATTGAGCGGTGCTCCGGGAACAACATCACGTTGGGATCCCGTGCGCGCTCCGCGTGGAACACCTTGACGGCGTCCTCGACGCGCGCGGGCGTTTGCGCCAGCTGCCAGAACTCGCGGACCGCCGAGGTCTGTGGCGTCATAGCGGCCGCGCGATCGACGGGATGCGCTACCAGCGTATCGACGTACCACGCGACGATTTGCGTTGGCAATTCCGGATGTGGCCCGAAGATCTCGGTTCCGTGTTTCCCATCCTTGAAACCGGAGAACCTGTTCCGCGGATTGCCCGACAGCGCGAGCAGCCATTCCATCAGCTGCGGCGCGCGGGCGTCGTATTGATCGTCGGCCGCGGCTGCAGCAAAGATCGGCAGCCAGTGCGTCTGCTCGATGAACCTGAAGCCTTCGGCGTCGGTCGAGCCGGCGAGCAGCACGAGCGAGGTCGCCTCGGGATGCCGTCGTGCGAACCTCACCGCCTGGTTCACGCCGCAACTTCCGCCGGCCACGCCGGTGCGGGTTTTGTCAACGCCGGGCTGTGCGAGCAGGAACGCGTAGGCTGCATCGACATCGCCGGGCCACTTCTCGTTCACCGTCTTCTGTGCGTCCTGGAACGCCAGCCCGTCGTACCGATCGCCACCGCTCTCACCGAAGCCTCGATAATCCATGGCCAACGCATGGATGCCCGCGGCGGCCAGCTGCAGACCCAGCGGCGCCCATGAGGTCCGGGTGGTGTTGCACATGTGCAGCAGCAGAACGGCCGGGCCGGGTTTCGCGGCCGCGTAGTACGTGGCTTTCAATGACGTGCCGTCGGGTGCCGTGATCGTGATGTCGCGCGCCGCCGGTGGACTCTGGGCCGGCGCCGACACGCCGTGCAGGAGGAAAACCAGCGGAAACGTGCGAAGAACGCGCATCGTCAGCTCCCGGGTGAGAATCTCAGAAAATCAGAAGATCGTGGCGCGCTCCGCTGCATTCCGTCATAAGCGTCACAATCAATGTGTGCCAGCGGAGCAACAACGGCATCGTTCAATCAGCATGGCCCGACGGAGTATGTCCTCGCGTCGACGAGGATCAGCGCGCCGCGATGGTCGAATCTACACGCGCTGCGGCACGATTGATCCTACGCCTGAGCGGCGGGGCCGCGGCCAGGAAAATGTTCAGCGTTCAAGTTGGTAATCATTCGCTCGACGGGCGCACTTCCCATGCTCGAAAAACTTGACACCACCGCGATGATTGGCATCTTCGTTGTGCCAGCCGTTCTCTTTGCGCTCGTGTATTCAACGATCGTAACGAAGCTCTCCAGGGGATTGCTGTCGCCGTATGCGAAGGCCAACGTCCGGCGGCGACTGTGTGCCGCAGCGATCGACAGCCTGATCGTCGTCACGGCGTGTCTCCTGTCCTCAACTTCGAGGGCCGTCTTGTATCTCGCGGCTGGGGCTGGCTACCTGCTCTTTCGAGATGCAATCAGAGGACAAAGTGTAGGAAAACTTCTCTTTGGGCTCGTCGTGATCAGCCTCGAAACCCATCGTCCGTCTTCGCTCGCTGATTCGGTGCGGCGTAATCTTCTCCTCCTTCTTCCGGGAGCGAATGTCGTTGCCATCTTCCTCGAGGCGCGAACGGTTCTACACGATGGGCAGGGTCAGCGATTGGGCGACAAGCTCGCCCAGACGCAGGTCGTCGAAGGTCTTGGAGCCAGGGAGCTCGTCAAGTCGTTTCAGGATTGGCTCATGGGTTTCGGCGGCGAGTTCACTCGGGCCGCGGGTGGGCGTGGACGCGCGCCGGTGCGACAGGATCGCGCTGCCTGACTCAGCGGATTCATGCTATGAGCGCGTTGTTTTTCGTTCTACACTTCATCGTGGTCAGACCGACACGCGCTTGTGAGCGTTGGGCGACATACGTTTGGCGATGCCCCTACTCTTCTCCTACGGCACGCTGCAGCAGGACGACGTGCAGCTGTCTACCTTCGGAAGGCTCCTGAAGCGCGGCGGCCGATAACTTCGTGAGATCCACACCTTCGTGTCCGGGCTGCTACGCCAATCGAAGGTACAATCGAGGCCCGAGTGAGTGCTTCGGGCACAAGCCGCATCACCGTGTTGCTCGGTCGGCGTCAGCCGCGCAGGTGAGTCGTTCCAAGCCGCATGTACTGGGGCAACGAGCATTCAGGTCGAGGCTTCGCTGGCTGGAGTGCACTTCTACTCGGCCAACGGATTCACTGAATCGGGTCTCGGCGAGACTCGCTTGATGTCTTGACGGCCGATTGCGTGGGTGTTCATGCGCAAAGAGCTCGGAGTCTCGTAGGCTGCATCCGGGAAGGAAGTCCAATGAAAGCCATGCTCGAGAAAGCATTTGGCTATAAGGGCGACAACATGAATCTTCCTGTGCGGGACCTCGAGGCGGCGCTGCCCTTCTATGAGAAAGTGTTGGGCTTTCGGGTCGTGTCACGCAGCATGACGCCTCACAACTCGGCCGTGCTCGCTCGCGACCAGGTACAAATAGGGCTCGCGGAAAATGGCGGTGATTCTACCCAGGACGGTTGTGCGTTCCACGTGAAGGACCTCACGTCGCTGTTCGCGGAGTTCAGAGCCAACGGTCTTCAGAAGGAACTGTCGGAGCTCGACACCGAACAGCAGGGCGGCGTCGCATGGAAGGTGTTCTACGCGGTCGCGCCTGACGGCCTTTGCTACTGGTTCGGTGAACGTCAGCCAGGGTAGACCGCCCAGCTTTCGATCGACGGCGCAGCCGTCGATCGCGGCAATTGCTTCGTCATCATGAGCGCTGTCGCACACGTGATTACGTTCCGGTCGTCGAAGTTCGACGTCACGAAGGAACGCCCGAATCCCATCAACCCGATTGCTGGCGAAAGCGTACTCGCGTGGCTGCGCGACCAGTTGAAGAGTAGTTCGTACGAGGTGACCACCCCCGACACCGAAGATTGGGGCTGGTACGTTTACGTGAAAGCTGCTGAAGCACGTATCTCGTCGGCGCGAGTGCCGACGCCACGGAATACACAGATTCCGATATCGACTGGACCATCCAAATCCACCGCGAGAGGTCCTTGAAGGACAGGATCACCGGCGCGAACAAGCTGACGGCTGACGATCGATTGTCGAGGCTGACTGAGAACATCATCCGCGCCGAACCCGGGATTCAGGGCGTGGAAGTCGATAGGGATGCCTGAGATTTCGCGCTTGGTTACACGTTTCGACTACGCTGCTCGAGTCGGCCGATTGCTCGCGTTTACGGGAATGATGGCCCGAGAAGTTCCGTTCGAGAGCCGCTCGACCTCTGAGGCCGAAGTTCATGGACGTCGATGACATTCGCACGCTCTATTCATTCAACCAGTGGGCCACGAATCGTCTCGTCGAGGCCGCGCGGCGGCTCGACGCAGGCGAGTTCGTGAGAGATCTCGGCACGAGTTACGGATCGGTCCGCGGGACGCTCGTCCACACGATGTGGGCGGAGTGGATCTGGCTACGCCGGTGGCGGGGTGAATCGCCGAGGCGCCAGTTCGACGAGGGCGACTATCCCGATCTGGATACGATTCAATCACGCTGGCAGGAGATTGACGACGATCGGCGGGACTTCATTGGCGCGTTGACGCCTGAGCGTTTGCGGACGCGACTCGCTTACGAGAACCTCCAGGGTCAACGTTGGGAGTACCCGCTCGTGCAGATGATGCAGCACGTGGTGAATCATTCATCCTACCATCGGGGCCAGGTCGTGACGCTCCTCCGACAACTTGGGCAAAAGCCGCCATCGACCGACTTCCTCGTGTACTTCGACGAGGGCGGGAAATAGTCAGTCGCCCGGCCACCGGTCGACATGGCAGCGCCGCACCTGCGGCGCGACGGCCGCTGGCAGATCATCGCCGTCGTCGGGAGCGAGGTGCGTTGGGTCACGCCGGCAGCGGCTCGGTTGTTTCGCTGTCGGAGCGATCTGATGAAGGATCCATCTCATCACGAGTGATGAGCGGCAGGTCGACGATGAACGAGCTGCCCAGGCCTGGACCTGCGCTCTCCGCCCTGATGTCCCCGCCGTGTTGTTCGACGAGACTTCGAACGATGGCGAGGCCAAGGCCCAGTCCATCGGCTCCGCCCCCCGATTCACGCACGAACGGTTCGAAGATTCGCTCGAGCATGTCGCTCCGAATCCCCACGCCTGTGTCGCGGATGACGATCAGCGCGTGATCGTTCACCCTGTGCGCTGAAACGAAGATCTCGGCCCCTTCGGGTGAGTACCGCGATGCGTTCGACAGGAGGTTCGCGAAGACCTGCTGAAGCCGTCCCGTGTCGCCGTCGGTCCACATCGGCGGCACGACGGCAATGTCCGTGCTGAGGCACTGCTGCTTCTGCGCGAACATCAGTGCGGCCGCATCCAGTGCGGCCACGAGCGTATCCTCGAGACGCAGTTTCGCGGTCTCGATTCGCAACCCCTGCGCGTGCACGCGAGCCACGTCCACGAGATCGTCGATGACGCGACCGAGGCGGGACGCCGATCCAAGAATCAACTTTGTCGCGCGCTCACGCGTTTCTTCCGACCTGTCCCGTTCGAGCAGCGACGCGGCGAGTTGGACGGTTGCCAGTGGGCTGCGCAGTTCGTGTGCCACGAACTGAAGGGCGCTGTTCCTTTCGTCGTGCGTCGCGGTCGTGGTCTCGTGTTCGGTCTTGTGGCGATAGATCAACCAGCAGAGGAACATCGAGCTGCCGAACATCAGCAACGTATCCGCACGAATATGATCTGGGCGACGGGCGAGTGGGGCCAGCGGCTGAATGAACAACATGTTGCCGACTGTCGTCCCCAACGAGCTCGCGAGCACGCCCGAGCCAAGTCCGCGCCATGAAGTCAGCGCCGCCGCGACCGACACGAATAGCAGCAGCGGCATTCGTTCGCCGAGCCACGGCACGATCGCCCATAGCACGATTGCCGTCCCGCCAACGGTTCCAACGGCAACACTCAGGTCGGGGACGAGATCGTAACGTGTGAGGCTGGCGCGGGGTCGACGAACTGGTACGTGCGCGAACATGCAACGACTCCCCTCGTGGAGTTGAAGCCGCAAATTGACGAGTATGAAACCATACAATGCGCCACAAGCTCAAGTATTTCAAGCTGAGCCGTTCAGGTATCGTCCTGCTCACGAAACTGGCGTGTTTCCAGGCTGCTGTCCCGTCAACCGAGTGACCCGACCTGCACGCGGCCGGAGGTGCCGAACATGTTCCAGATGATGCCCATTGGCTTCGTGCGCGGTGGGCGCAGCAGTCTTCGGGACGATTTCTGGGGGGACGTCACGGCCTCGATCGAGCTGCGGCCGGAGATTCCCTCGGAAAGCCGGATCGGCCTCGGCATTCTCGCATGTGGAAGTGATTTTCGTCTTCGACCGGGACGCCGCGGATCAGCCGATCGAATGGATTCGTCGTCCACGCGGGGATTCGCGCTGGCCGATCGTCGGAGTTTTTGCGCAGCGCGGCCGGCGGCGGCCGAATCGCCTCGGCGCAACGATCGTCCGCGTGATCGGTCTCCGGAATCGGGGCATCGACATCATCGGACTGGACGCTCTTGAGGGTACGCCTGTCCTCGACATCAAGCCGGTGATCACGCAGTTCCTTCCGCGCGAGCCTGTCGGTCAGCCGACGTGGGCAACGGAGTTGATGGTGGATTACTTGAAGCCGGAGCACGAGCGACGCGAGTGAGAGACGTGATTGAGCTTGCCAAATACAGGAGCAGTTACCAGTGGCAGACTCGGACTTCGATCTGAGAGCGTTGTACGACGCGATTGATGAACAGCGTCGCGCACGATATCTGTGGCTTGGCCAACCCGCCCCGTCTTTCACCCGGCCGATCCCGCGTCGCCTACGTGAGCGGTGAAGGACGGGGAGACAGTCCTGGCGACAGAACGTCAGATAGACTAGATCCATACGGCGAATAGAAAGGAGACTCAGTGGTTCGTTTCCATCTGGCGCAGGTGAACATCGGACGAATTCGGGCGCCGCTCGAACACCCGGTCATGGATGGATTCCGGTCTCAGCTGGACGTCATCAACGCCCTCGCCGATCGCAGTCCTGGATTTGTCTGGCGACTGCAGACGGAGGAAGGCAATGCCATGGCGATTCGGCCGTTTGCTGACGAGCGTATGGCGATCAACATGTCCGTCTGGGAATCGCTCGACGCGCTTCAGCACTTCGTGTATCGGAGCGCGCACGTCGGGCCGCTTCGAGATCGGAAACAGTGGTTCGAGCCGATCGAGGGGCCGATCCTGGCCCTGTGGTGGATTCCTGCGGGACACATTCCGACAGTCACCGAGGCGCTCGAGCGTCTTCAGCACCTCAAGGAACACGGACCTTGCCCCGAAGCGTTCACGTTCAGGAAGTCATTCCCATCTCCGGGTGATGCGAGCGTTGAACTGGTGCGCTTCAACACAGACCTGTGCGAATGGGCCACTTAAGGTCATTCATCGCGTTAAGTCTCGCGGCGCCCCCCTATGACGGCACCAGGCAAACACGTCATCGTTTTCACTGACGGCGCGTGTTCTGGAAATCCTGGCCCTGGCGGTTACGGTGCCATTCTGCAGTACGGCGAGCATCGTCGCGAGCTGTCGGGCGGTTTCAGGCGGACGACAAACAACCGCATGGAATTGACCGCCGCGATAAAAGCCCTCGAGGCTCTGAAAGAGCCTTGCTCCGTTGTGCTCTTTACCGACTCCGAGTACGTGGCCAACGGCATCTCGAAGGGTTGGGCCCGCACGTGGCGCGCGAAGGCATGGCGTCGTGAAGGAAGGACGGTTCCCAATTGGGAGCTGTGGCACAGACTGCTCGCGCTTTGCGAGCACCATCGTGTTCGGATCGAGTGGGTCGAAGGACATGCCGGTCATGCGGAGAACGAACGCTGCGATAGCCTCGCGGTGTGCGCCGTTGCCGAACCCGGGCTGCCGATCGACGAAGGATACGAACGACCACCATCGCCGGGTGAGGCGTGATTGCGGTCGGAAGTTGAGCGGATCTGCGAGATGAACCAGAGCATATGGACGCGGGTAAACACGCCCGAAGCTCCATTGGCGTGAACGAACTGCCGCTCAACATTCCAGTTGAAATCGAGCTCATCGTCGAGGCTGCGGACACGCAGGCACGATAACCATGCACGAGGACCGCATCCGCGCTCAACTCGCGCTCGTCGAGGAACACGTGCGTCGTGAAAACGCTCACGACCTGCCCGGGATCATGGCAACCTTTGGTCACCATGCGTGGTATGACGATGAGCCATGGGGTGAGCATCACGAGGGGCTTGAGGCGGTCTCAGCGTATTATCAGGACCTTTTGACCGCTTTGCCGGATCTGCGGATCGACATTACCCACTGCCTGGCAGCTGAAGACGGCGTGGTGCTCGAAGTACGTATCAGCGGAACGCATCTAGGATCGTGGCGCGGCCTGCCGCCGACGGGTCGACGAGTGACATTTCCCCTTTGGAGTCTTCTCCTTCGATCAGGGCGGACGACTCGCGGGTGAACGCATTTACTACGATCGTGCCAGCGTCCTGCAGCAAGTAGGGCTCTACCACGATCCTCAAACGGTCCTCGGACGGCTCGAGACCGTGGTTGCACATCCCGTCACTATCGCTCGAGCCTTCGCGCGCAAGCTCACCAGGCGTGCCACGACATAAGCAGATTCATCGAGTACCCGCATCCGGTCGGTGTCGTCCCTGGAGTGGGTCAGAGGTCCGGCTGCTTGCCCGCGAGGGCTGGTGGGTCCAGTTGGTGGGTCACTTCCCCTTCGTTGGAATACCGATTGTTACGACGCTCGCGAGGCTTTCGCGAACCAAAGCCGGACAGGTGTGATCAGTTGTGCAAATTCGCACCCTCGAGAGCGGTGATTTCGACGCTGCTGCTCGGCTCCTGGTGGAAGCGTACCCGTACAGGGCCCACGAACCATCGTCATGGACGCGGCCTGCTCCACACGAACAGCCGGAACGCTGGGGTATCTTTTGTGCGTCGTCCGACAAGGGTCGCTCATCAACAGCAGAAATTGTCGGCTACGCTGCCCTCTGGATAGTGGAGCAGCAGAAATTCCGGTTCGATGTCATCGTCAGCTCGGGCCATGTACGCCGTGGTTTGGGGACGCAGTTGTTGGAGATCGTCCTTCAGCAGGCGCGGCGGCGTGGCGCCGCCACGCTCCAGGCCCGCGCGTGTCACGACGCGCCCCACGCGCTCGCGTTTCTCGCTCGACGTGAGTTCGTGGAGACCATGAGGATGCGACGGTTTGTGCTCCAGCTGGCCCATGTCGACCTGCGATCACTCGTCGCCAGCACAGATCTAACTAACGACCCCGATGTCTCCATCGCGGCCGTCTCGCCCGAGCAAACCGCTGATATTCGATTCTGGCGAAGGCTTGCGGACCTTCATGACGCTGCCCGCGAAGGGTGGCCGGATCCCGATCCTGGCGGCCCGATCTCGGCATGCGCGCCCGACGCAATCCGGTCGATGCTGATACCGTCGCCTGAACCGCCCCTCGGCTTTTTCGTGGCGTCGTCTCACAACCGGTTTGCCGGATATAGCGTGTTGGTCCGAAGACGTCACACGGGCGAAGCGCAGTTCGCCGCGACTGCTGTTCGACCCGACGCACGAGGCCGTGGCATCGCGACGGCATTGCGAGCGCATTGTCTTCTTGTCGCGCAACGCACCGGATACAGTACCGTGCACAGCGCTTCCGGTAGTGACGCCCTGATCCGCATCAACAGGCGATTCGGGTTCAAAGAGACCTACTGCGAGGTTCGACTTGTCCGGCGACTGGTACCGGCATGAGAGTTCTCTGGCCCGAGGCTTGCGATCAGGTCGATCGAAGAGCTCGGCGAGATACGCATGGCCGCTACGACGCGTTTCCTGGACGATTACGAGGGCGGACGGTCCGCAGGTCGCTACATCCAGGCCGAGTTGCCGACGCTGCCATTTCGCGATAAGTCCTTCGACCTGGCGCTCTGCTCACACTTCCTGTTTCTGTACACCACTCAATTGGGAGCAGAGTTCCATCGACTCTCGATTCGGGAGATGTGCCGGGTGGCGACTGAAGTACGAATCTTCCCGTTGCTGACGCCTGCCGGTGGACGATCGCCTTACGTGGACCAGACGATAGACGACCTCGACCGGCTTGGCCACGACGTCTCGATTGAGAGAGTGCCGTATGAGTTTCAGAAGGGTGGCAACGAGATGCTGCGGATTCGTCGGCGTCGGTGGCCGCGGGATTGACGGCTCCAGCGAGAGGTCATGAATGATCAAGCTCGTGTACTGTTTTGGCAAGAGGGCAGGTTTGAGCTTCGACGAGTTCTCGCGCTATTGGCGCGACGTCCACGCACCGATCGGACGCCGGATTCCGGGCATTCGGCGATTCGTCCAGAGCGTTGCGATCCGCGACGGCAGGGACGCTCATCAACCGAGCTTCGACGGGATGGTCGAACTGTGGTTCGACGATGTCGACGCCGTGCTGAGAGCACGAGAGAGCCCCGAATGGCAGGCATCCACCGCGGACGAACAGCACTTCATCGATCAGAGTCGAACGGCGTACTTCCTGAGTCACGAGCGGACGATCGTCGATGGCGAGCGTGGGGATGTGGAGAGAGACTCGGGCGATGGACGCCGCAGCTCGACGGCATGAACGCATTCAAGCGCACGAGGCGCCCGGCAGCTGAATTGTCGGTCCGCCCAGCGATGCTGCGCGTTCGTGGCGACTTTGACATGAGATTGATCACTTGTATCGCGCCTTACGTCGCGTCGATGGCGACGTCAGCGTCCGCTCTGGGCAGCGTTGCGCATGCGGATAATAGAGAACTGCAGTTGCGCAGGTGACGGGCATCGATCGCCCATACGACCGCAGGCCCACCGCCTGCAGTCACTCGCGGCTCGAATCGCGCGATGTCGCGCTCCTCATTCACGTGGAACAACACGGTCGTGAGGCGCAAGCCGTCGACTGTGCGACAGACGCAAGAGGCGCTCGATTGGCTGAAACGCCATGGCACCAGGGCAAACCGGGACGGGATGGCACGATACGCGATCCCGTCGGCCAACGCCTTCGGCGTATCCATGTCCGACATCCAGGCCCTCGCGAGACGGCTTGGACGAAGTCACGACCTTGCCGCCGCGCTCTGGAACAACGGCTGGTACGAAGCGCGGACGCTCGCGCCGTACGTGGACGAACCAGCTGCCGTGACGCCCGCACAGATGGACCGCTGGTGCCGCGACTTCGATAACTGGGCGATCTGCGACACGGTCTGCTTTGCCCTCTTCGATCGCACGCCCCACGCGTGGCGGAAGGTCGAACAGTGGTCGCACCGTCGCGAAGCGTTCGTCAAGCGAGCGGCGTTTGCGCTGCTGTGGGGCCTCACCGTCCATGACAAGAGTGCAACCGACGAGCCGTTCCGGCGGAGTCTCGTATTCGTCGAGCGCGCCGCGACCGATGGCCGCCACTTCGTCAAAAAAGCCGTCAACATGGCGCTGCGTGCGATCGGCAAACGCAATCGCGCGCTCAATGCCGCCGCGCTGGAGGTGGCAAAGCGTCTTGCGGCGTCTGCAGAGCCGGCCGCACGCTGGGTCGGATTGGACGCGGCGAGGGAGCTGACCAGTCTCTCGGTCACGCGGCGGCTTGCAAAGCATCGCGCGACAAAACTGGAACAATGAGCCGTGCTCGAGAACAGTGTTCGCCTGAAGCTCTTGACACGGCTGCTTCGACTCGCAGGCGTCGTGACCATCGCCGCATTTCCGGCCATGCTGCTGCCGACCGACTGGATGGCCTCCACGCACTGCTGGCTCGGGCTTGGCGAGTTCCCCGCAACTCCGGTCGTCGATTACCTGACGAGATCCGTCGCCGCGTTGTACGGCTTCCATGGCGCGCTCGTGCTTCTCGTCTCACGAGATCCGGTGAGATTCCGGCCGATCGTGACGTACATTGGCATGATGAACATCGTGTTCGGGATCCTGATGATCCTCGTGGATCTCCATGCGCGTCTTCCGATCTCCTGGGTGCTCGGCGAGGGTCCTCCGATAATCGCGTTCGGGATCTGTGTGTTCCTGCTGAACAAACCCGCGCGGTCACCCGTCACCACTGAGAGGGCGCGGTCTGATCGTCGTGCCCGGTAGACCAATCGTGAAGACCTACCTCCTCTCGTTGCCGGAGCGCCTGATCAGGTCCGCGTTGGGTCTGAGCGCAGGTCTCGCTCGCGAAGTGGGCGAGGTGGCGCTGCCCAAGGGAGTCCGCGAGACGCAGCTGTACCAGAACCTCGTCGACGGCACATTGCGATTCCTGATCGAGCAGGTCGGCGGTGTCGAAGGCGTGTATTCAGCCGACGAAGCGCTGCCCGATGATTTTCTCGCCAGGCGCACAGCTGGGAATGCAGTGGAAGCGCTGGGTATCGTCGCGTTTCGCGTCTCCCCGGTCTGGGTCCTCGCAGCGCTTGCCGATCTCTGCGGGATGGGCCGGCAGCTGATTCCCGAGATCGCGGAAGCACTCAAGGCGAAGAGTCTGCTGGACGCGGACGCTGAATTCACCAGCGTCGATCAGATCCTCGACGGGCTCGAGCGAACGTCGGCACGCCTCGCCGCCACCATCAATGCGCCTCCGCTCGATGTTGCGGCGTTGCGAAGCGAGTGGAACAGTCTTCGTCAGGAGTTTCGGTCCCTGGGACCGGACCTTGCGCCCCCGGCGGAATCGATCGCCGGACTGTGGTCGCAGCTCAAGGACGAATCTGCACACCAGCAACGGTCGATCTTCGAAACGTCGTCGATGTTGGCGCTATCGGCCGTGCGGGCGCTGCCCGAGGGTGTGCGCTGGCTCTCCGCGTCTGCGCGCGCCGGCGCAACCCACACCAGCCGCCTGGTCGCGTCAGCTCTCCTCGAGCAGTACAAGCGAACCCTGAACGACATCCGGCAGGTTGGTTATCTGCATTACGCGCGACGGCAGCTTCGACCATACGTGCGCGCGGCAGTAGCCCAGTTCGCGCCACGTCGGCTCACGCTCACGGAACGAGTGCTCGAGAAAATCCGGTCGATGCGGAGATCCGATGTGTGACGGACGTTTCGTTCGCAGGATGAAACGATCTCCACTGTCACGCGCCGACGGCGATTCCACCAATGACCACGAAGGCACGATGATCACGCGATCTGCCATTCAGGATGCGTTGTTCAGCATCCTGCTGATCGCATTCGCGTGGCAACGTCATCGCAAAACTCGGAGTGTGCCGTTCCGTATTGGCGTCGCTCGTCCTGTTGTACGATCCTGTCGGCGGATGGACCGAATTGAACCGGGCCCTTCCCGTTCCCATGTTCAGTGCCCGTCGTCGGGCGGCGCTCTCTCGTATCCGTGGAGGTTGCATGGCATCTCGAGCCGATACGATCTTCGTGGGACTAAAAGGAACCGTCGTCGCGATCGATCGGTCGACTGGCGTGACGCAGTGGAGCACCGACCTGAAGGGCTCCGATTTCGTCAACGTCACGCTGCAGAACGGCGACTTGTTTGCCGCGTGTCGCGGCCGCCTCTATCGACTCGATCCGGATAGCGGCACGATCCAGTGGTGCAACCAGCTGCCTGGACTGGGTTACGGCATTGTGACGATTGCAGGCGCGTCACAGGTCGCGGCAGGGGAGGAGAAAAGACGGCGCGATGCTCGCGCGGCCGCGGCTGCCGCGTCGTCTTGAATCCGATGAATAATCCTCGGGCGTGAAAGTAAGCATCACGATGGCTCGTGACCAAAGCCGCAAGCAAAAGCTCCCGGAGCAGGTCGCGGTCATCGCGCTTCGCCGCACCGACGATCTCGTGCACATGTGCCTGATTCGCAGGAAGGGATCCCGAAAGTGGGGAATCCCGAAGGGTTTTGTCGACGCCGGCGATACTCCGGAGGAGGCGGCGTTGAACGAGGCCTGTGAAGAGGCGGGGCTGACGGGGCACCTGATCGGCGACAGCATCGGCAGCTACGACTATGAGAAGCGCGGCATCGAATACACCGTCGCTGTGTACTTGATGGAGGTGCTCAACGAGCAGCCGATCTGGCAGGAAATGACCTTTCGCGAGCGCCGATGGTCGGCGCTGCAGGAGGCGAACGCGCTGTTGTCGGCGCATCCCGTTCGACCTCTGCTCGATCGTGCAGCCGCAAAGATCGTCGAGCGATGAAAGCAGTGAACGTGGGGCACGTCGACGTCGTCGTCATTGGCGCGGGTCCGGCCGGAGCGGCAATCGGCAAGGTGCTCGCGTCTTGGGGCCATACGGTCTGTATCCTGAGCAAGCAGAGCGACCAATCGCGCGGTCTCGCCGAGTCGCTGCCGCCGAGCACGAAAAAGCTGCTCGAGGCGGTTGGCGTCCTGGACGAGGTCGACCGTGCAGGGTTTACGCGCACGACGGGGAATACGGTGCGGTGGGCGTCGCGCGATCCACGCGTCGAGAAATTCGATCCGTCGGGCCGCACGTACGGCTATCAGGTCTTTCGTCCCGATTTCGATCGCGTGCTGCTCGAATCGGCGGCCGTGGCCGGAGCACACATCTGCGTTTGCACGGTTCGGCGTGCCTACATCGATCCTGCTGGAGCGACGCCGCTCGTCGAATACGAACACGACGTCCGTTGCGAGTCCATCTCCAGTCGCTTCGTCATCGATTGCTCGGGCCGCGCCGGCGTGATCGCCAGACCGTATCGACGGTTCGAACCGAACCATCGCACGTACGCGCTCGTTGGTGTTTGGGACGGACCGTTCTCATCGGGACGCTCGAGTTCTTCGGTGCGTACCGAGATCGCGGTTGTCGCAGACCGCATCACCGTTTCGCACGAACAGGCGCACACCATCGTCGAAACCTACGAGGACGGCTGGGCATGGTCAGTGCCGCTCTCCAATTCGACGCGGCACGTCGGCACGATGGTGGATGTCAGCTCGCCCCGCGTGACCAGCGGACGCGACCTCGCCTGTGCCTATCGTGCCGAGATCGCCAAAACCGATCGAGTGGCGCAGATGCTCGACGGTGCGTCACTGCGGCATGTGTTTGCGTGCGACGCGTCGTTGTACTCGTCGGAGATGTACGCCGGACCGTCGTTTCTCCTGGTTGGCGATGCCGGATCTTTCATCGACCCGTTATCGTCATTCGGTGTGAAGAAGGCGCTCGCGTCGGCGTGGATCGGCGCGGTGGCCGTCCACACGTCGCTCACGCATCCCGATCGGGCGCAGATCGCGCTGGAATTCTTCTCGCAGTGGGAACGCGATCTCTATACGACGCACCTGGGGCGCTCGCGCGAATTCGCACGGACCGCTCACGACACACATCCGCATCGGTTTTGGGCCACTCGCGCGTCGGTGGAAGTTCCCGATCAGCCCTCCGATGACGCTTCTCTGGTGCGTGATCCCGATGTACAACGCGCGTTCGAGATGCTGAGGCAATCTGCGGACGTCGAGCTCGCGCCGGTCGACCACGTGCGGTTCGTCCAGCGGCCGGTCATCAAAGGTCGCGAGGTCGTTCTGGAGCCCGCGATCCCGCTGCGGCCCCAGAAGGCCTCCAGCATCAGGTTTCTGGACAACGTCGACCTGATTGCGCTAGTGCAGCTGTCGCGGGATCACGGGCGTGTGCCCGATCTGTTCGACGCGTACTGCCGAAGCCATGCGCCGGCGGCGCTTCCAAGCGTCCTTGCCGGGTTGTCATTTCTGATCGCCAAAGGAATGATCGAGTGCCGTTGACGCAGAAGACGGAGTGACCATGGCGAAGACCCAGTTCAAGTCCGTGGATGCGTACATCACCTCCCAGCCGAAGCCGGTCCAGCCGGTGCTCGAGCAGGTCAGGAGCACGATCCGTAAAGCTGTACCGGGAGCCGAGGAGATGATCTCCTACGGCATTCCCACGTACAAGCTGCACGGCCGTCCGGTTCTGTACTTCGGGGCCTGGAGCGAGCATTACTCGCTGTACCCCTCCGACGATCGCCTCGCAGCGACGTTCAAGGATGAACTCGCACCGTACGAGGTCGAAAAGGGCACGATTCGCTTCCCGTTTTCCGGGCGCGTTCCCGTGAAGTTGATTCAGGGAATCGCGAAGTTTCGCGCAAGGGAAGTGGTCGAGCACGAGGAGGCGAAAGCGGCCAGGCGGAGGAACGGCTAGCGGTTCGTCACGTCTGCTGCTGTCACAGAAACACCTCGCAGCTGCCTTTCCCGATCGTGCCGCCGAACGACTGGCCCTTCCAGCGCGCCTGGCAGAAGGAACGGACGGACGATGCGGGGTTGGCGAAGACGCCGGTCTCGTACTCGTCGACGTAGTCGTCGTTGGTATCGCTGTCCGAATCCCTCTTCGTGATTCCGCAAATGAACGGATTCCCGGACACCACCGGGTCGGCATACATGCTTTCAATCGACGCAGACGTGAAATCCCCGCCCCACGTTTCGATCTCGCTGCCGATGCTTCGATAGAAGACGTAGTTCGTCTTCCACGAACGAAACCGCATGTGCGCCGAGCCCTTCCAGAAATCCAGTTGCGATGGATTTCTGCTCGCGATGACGATCGCGTCCTCGCTGTGTTCGACGAGCGTCCGTGGGCCGTTCAGCGCCGCGGCCTCTCGAAGCTGCTGGCTGCGAATCGCGTCGGGATCCAATCCAAGATCGACGCTCGTGATGCCGCCGCGGCGCTCCGCCGCGAGCTCGAAGGGCATGAGGTGGAAATTCTCTCGTCCCACCGTCACCCATCCATGTTCGTCCGTGATGGCGTCGAGGATCGGATCGCCGAACGTGAAGATCGGCCGTCCGGTACGGTCGACTCGCTGATATTTGCCTTTGCGTGTGACGTGGAACCGACCGGGTCCGCCGCTCTGTGCGAGCCCGAGCACATCCGAGATGTAGCGCCTCAGCTCGTCGACGGTCGCGAAGGTCGAGCGCTCAGGACGCAGGAACCCGCCCCGTGGAAAAACCAGCTCGGTCTTGCCCGACTCGAACGTGCTTGCCGTCGCGTTGGTGTCGATGGCCAGTCGGGTTGCCGTCCTCTTCTCGCGGCTCTGCGCCGGTCTGTCGGGATCGGGGAAGCGCTCCTGACGGCTCGCCAACGCGGCTCGCAGAGCCTGTGACGTGGGATCGTCCTCGGCCGCGGATTCCTGCTGCCTGACCAGCTGCTTCAACTGATCTAGATCCATCGCGCGGTAACGATCCACCAAGTCAGCATGCGATTTGTCGCGCATATCGTCTCCGTACCGTCGTATCGCGATCTTCTACAACACGATGCTGATGCAAGCAAGGTCAGCGCATCGGGCCAGTCCGTCGTGACGTGATGTCTACCGCTCCCCTGCTTCCATCAATTCCATCGAAGCTGTCGATCTGACAATTCCCTCGGGCTCCTGCCGAAATCGGCGCTGAACGCCCGCCAGCCGATTCGCACGAAGCATTCGCAACAGGAAGGTGTAGACTCTGCGCATGCCGACACTGATCCGTCGCGTGGCGCTCGCTGGTGCGCTGTACGCGGCGGCTATCACCCGCGCACAAGAGAGCGCGCAGGCGCCCGCGACTCCTCCAAAGCCGGACGAGGGAATCCCGATCAGAAACGAACTGGTCCAGGCGAAGTGCGGAGCGTGCCACAAGAGCGACGATCAGGGACGGATGACGCGGATCTCGTACCGCCGCGCGACGCCCGAGAACTGGGAGCGCACGATCAAGCGCATGGTGACGCTCAATAAAGTGAGCCTCGAGCCTGCCGACGCGCGGAACATCCTGAAGTATCTGGCCGATCAGCAGGGGCTCGCGCCCGAGGAAGAACGCCCCATCGCGTTCGAGGCCGAGCGCAGAGTGGTCGAATACACCTACGCAGCGGACAAGGAGACGGCGGACCTGTGTTCGTCCTGTCACACGATGGCCCGCGTGCTGAGCGATCGACGCACGAAGGAAGAATGGCAACTGCTCGTCGCGATGCATCGCGGATACTACCCGCTGGTCGACAACCAGCCGATGAACAACGGCCCCGGCTTCCGCCGGTCGCGTCCGGCGCAGACCGACCCGGGAGCCGATGGCCGTCCACCCGACAATCGTCAGCCGATGGACAAGGCCATCGATCACCTCGCAAAGGAGCTGCCGTTGAGAACGCCCGCGTGGTCCGCGTGGTCCGCTGCGGTGCAGCCGCCGAAGCTCTCGGGACGCTGGGTGGTGACTGGCACCGCCGCCGGCAAGGGCATGATCTACGGGCTGCAGGTGATCACGGCGGATCCGGGCGCACCAGACAGCTTTACAACGGAGACACGCTACACGATCGCGAGAACGGGCGAGACGGTGACGCGCACCGGAAAGGCCCTCATCTACACCGGCTATCAGTGGCGCGGACGTGGCACGCCCGCCGGAGCGGATCAGCCCTGGCGTGAAGTCCTCTTCGTCGAGCGTGACTGGAAGACGATGTGGGGCCGATGGTTCACCGGCGCGTACGACGAAACCGGAATCGACGTAAAGCTCGTTCGCCTTGGCACCGAGCCGATCGTGTTCGGCACGAGCGTGAGCGCGCTGAAGACGTCGGCATCGGCCTCGCCGGTGAAGATCTTCGGAGCAAACCTTCCCCCGATGGTGCGACCCGAGGACGTCACCTTCGGTCAGGGAATCAAGGTCTCTCGAATCGTGAGTGCGCGTCCCGAGGAGATTGCGCTCGAAGTTGATGTCGCTCCGAATGCGCCGATCGGACCACGCGACATTTCGCTGGCAGGCACCGTCAAGGCATCAGCGCTCGTCGTCTACGACAAGATCGATGGCATCAAGGTCGTGCCACAGGCGGGGATGGCGCGCGTCGGAGGCGCCAACTTCCCAAAGCAACTGCAGCAGTTTGAAGCGGTCGGCATCAACTACGGAGCCGACGGCAAACCCGACACGCCGGACGATCTGAATCTCGGGCTGGTGAACGTGAAATGGTCGGTCGAAGAATACACGGCGACGTTCGGCGACGATGACGCTCAGTTCGTCGGCTCGCTGGATCAGACGGGACTATTCACACCGGCCCTCGACGGCCCGAATCCGAAACGGAGCGGCAACCGGAACAACGTGGGCGACGTCTGGGTAGTTGCGGAGCTGACCGATCAGGCGGAGCCGACCGACAACGGCGCGAAGCCAATGCCCAGAACGCTTCGGGCCAGGGCACACCTGCTCGTGACGGTCCCGTTGTACATGGCATGGTTCAGCGAGAACGGAGACGGACGATGACCACGTCCGCACGCCAAGGCCCAGAAGAACGCGTGTCGGGGTCCCCGCGTTCGGCACCCCAACACGCAGAACAACGCAGGTCGGGGACCCCGCGGTGGGTCGCCCGTGAGCATCACCGGTTCGAAGCCGCGGGGAAACCGTTCGTGTACCTCGTGCCGAGCGCCGCGGTTTTCGGCCTCGACGAGACCGCTGACGTGATCCTCCGAAGGGTGAGTGAACGCCCGCATACGCGCGACGAGCTCTCCGCGGCGCTTGACGACGTCGACTCGAGATCAAATCTCGACTCCACTCTTGCGGAGTTGTCGCGCGTGCGCGCGATTCGTGAGATCGACGCGTCGCCGGAGCCGCAGCCGAAGATCATTCCGTTGGCGCCGTTCCCGCTGACCACGATGGTCCTGAACGTGACGAATCAGTGCAACTTGAGCTGCGAGTACTGCTACGAGTACGGCGAGGACAAGATCGTCGATACCGAGAACGGGAAGCAGCCGAAGTTCATGACCGAGGAGACCGCGCAGCAAAGTGTGGATTTCCTGCTTCGCGAGTCCGGCGGCAACAAGGTTGCGCACGTCACCTTCTTCGGCGGTGAGACGCTGCTGAACTTTCCGGTCCTGGTGAAAACAATCGCCTACGCCCGCCAGCGCGCTGCGGAGCTCGGGAAAGAGGTCGATTTCAGCCTGACGACCAACGCGACGCTGCTCAAGCCCGACGTGATCGAGTTTCTGGCCCAGAACCGCGTCGGCGTGACGATCTCCATTGACGGACCCAAAGAGGTTCAGGACAAGTTTCGCGTCTTTCACAACGGCGCCGGCAGCTACGACATCGTCGCGCCAAAGATCAAGGAGCTGTTGAAGCGGCATCGCAGCCGCCCGATTGGTGCCCGCGTCACCTTGACGTCGGGCAAGATGGACGTCAGGCGAATCTATCGGCACCTAACGGAGGACATCGGCTTCTGGGAAGTGGGGTTCGCGCCGGTGACGACCTCGCCGAATCGTCGTCACGCGATCTCCGAGAATGGCTACGACGAGATGCTCGCGCAATTCCGTGATCTGGCGTTCGAGTTTCTCGAAGCGGCCGTCGAGAACAGACATCACGGGTTCTCGAACGTGAAGGAGACGCTCGAGGAACTGCACAAAGGCATCAGCAAGGCGTTTCCGTGCGGTGCGGGGCTCGGCCTGATGGGCGTCGCGACCGACGGCGACGTGGCGTTGTGCCATCGGTTCGCCGGATCCGACGTCCACAAGTTCGGGACCGTTCGGGACGGCGTCGATCGCAACGCCCAGCTGGCGTTCCTCGAGGCACATCACATCGCGAACAAGACCGATTGCCACACGTGCTGGGCGCGCCCGCTCTGCGCGGGCGGCTGCTATCATGAGGCGCACACGCGATACGGCGAGACGACGCGACCGAATCTGCACTACTGCAACTGGATCCGCGGGTGGACCGATGTCTGCCTGCAGGTGTACGGCGCGCTGTCGGAGCGCAATCCGGCGTTTTTGGCGCAGTTCGATCGGGATTCGTAGCATCCGTTGGTTTGTGGGGCGCGGTCTTCAGACCGCGCCGCGCCGGCGGGGCTTGAAAGCCCCGCCCTACGATGTGGGAAGCACATGAAGCACCTGAAATCTGTGAATCAGAAGGCCGCGCGAATCGAGCGCGCGACCGAACCGCACGACGTCGTGGCGCTGCAGCGCGGCGGCCTGCCGCAGACGCCGCACTTCCCGATTGGGTGCTCGCTCGTCTTTTCTCCCGGCTGGGAAGCCGATCGCACCGGCGGCACGGCGGGACTGTGTCAGCCGGTCGAGCGGGATCTGTTCGACTGTCACATCGGCTGTTACTGGCCGGCGCAGGTGCCGGATCAGTTGAACCACGCGCCGGACTGGACCGCGAAGTGCGCCGCGGCACAAAAAGACTGGCGCAAGATTGATCTGATCTTTCCGTGACTCTCATTCGCAACTCGGCCTGTCTTCTCGGCGCTGTCCTGCTGGCCGGCGCCACCCTCATCCACGCGCAGAAGAGCAAGGGCGCGAATTACGGCGCGGCGGGGAACGGAACGCTCATCATCGGCACGTACCCGGACAAGTTCTGGATGATCGACGAGGCAGCCGAGAAGGTCGTCGGGACGATCCCGTTCAAATCGGGCATTCCGCGGCGAACCACGCTCTCGAAAGATCGCAAGCGCTTCTATACCATCGAAGCGGCGATGGAGAAGCTCGAAATCGTCGACATCCCGACGCGAACCACCGTGGACACCTTCACATTGAGCGAGGGAAACAAGAAGGTGCGCGTTCGGAGCTTCGAGCCGGATCCGCTGCAGCGGTTCGCGATGATGGTCACGGCCTCGGCCACGAGGCTGATCGATCGGTTCGAAATCGGCGCGCCGACGCTCGTCCAGTACGACCTCAAGGAACACCAGATCGTTCGCACGATTCCATGGCCGAACGGCGAAGAGCGGCAATTTGCGAACATCCAGTTCTCGCCCGACGGAAAGCTGATGTACCTCTTCACGGAACAGGACGTGTTGATCTACGAGACGAACGGCTTTACGCAGGTCGACAAATGGGAGCTATCGCGGCCGATCGAAGAAGGCTTCGGCCGGATCGAGATGGCCTCCCGGGATGTGTTCAACGATGAGCCCGGTTTCTATACGGGCATCTTCAACGTCACCGATCCGGTGCAGCACCGGCGGATGATGGGCATCGCGCGCGTGAACCTTGCCGAGAAGAAAGTGGACTTCTACACGCTCGGCCCTGCAACCGGCGTCAGTTTCGCGATGGCACCGAACCGGAAGGTCGCGTTTGGATTGTTCGAAGAGATTGGCCGCTACGAGTTCTGGAAGTTCGATCTCGAGCACCGCAAGTTTGCAGGCCGGACCGAATTCAAAGGCCGCCCGCGAATGGGGCTGAAGACGAGCTCGAACGGAAGGATTCTCTACATCTACGTCGCTGGCAATACGATCGATCTGTACGACGCCGACACGTATCAGTACCTGCGGACGATCACGCTCGACGGCGACATGACGACCGAGCTGTACGTGTTCCCAAGCCCGCCCGCGCGGCTCACCACGACCACGGCTGGTCAGTAGTCCGCGCGTCGTGAACAGCGATCTCCGGCGCGCGCTTCGGTTCATCATTCCTTACTGGCGGCGGCTCGTGCTCGTGCTGGTCCTGAGCGTCGTCAGCACGGCGTTGTCGCTCTACCTTCCGCTCATCTCTCGTGACTTCTTCGACGGCGCCCTGATCGGCAGGAACCCGACGATGCTCCTGCGCGTCGTCGCGGCCTTCGCGGCCGTGAGCGTTGCCAGTTTTGTCGTGAATCTCGTGAGCGGGCTGCGCTACACGCGCGTGTCGGCGGAGATTCTGTTCGACATGCGGCTCGAGCTGTATCGACATCTGCAGCAATTGTCACCGCGGTTCTACGCCCGGACGCGGATCGGGGATGTGCTGTCGCGGATCAACAACGACGTCGGCGAAATCCAACGGATCGCCGCCGAAACAGCTTTGGCGCTGGTCGGCAACGTCCTGTTCCTGACCGGGACGATCGCGATGCTCGTGTGGCTCGACGTCCGTCTGTTCGCAGTGACCGCGATTACGACCCCGTTCGGCGTGTGGGCGCTCGTACACTACCGGACTCGGCTTGAAGGACAGGTCGCGACGTTGCGTCAGCGCAGTGCCGATATCGGCAGCTTCCTGATCGAGACGCTGCAGGCGATGAAGCTCGTCGTCGCATCGAATGCACAGGAGCGGGAGGTCGGCCGCTTCCGCGAGCGCAACCGGGCGTTCATCGACGCATTGATGTCGATGCAGCTCGTCACGTATCTGTCGGGAGGTCTGCCCGGCTTGATCCTCTCCACCGGCATCGGTGCCGTGTTCCTCTACGGCGGCATCCGTGTCATCAACGGCACGATGACCGTTGGAACATTCGTGGCGTTCATGGCGTACCAGATGCGGTTCCTGCCGCCGCTGCAGGCGCTGATGGGGATGTACGCAAACCTCGCGACGGTCCGTGTCTCGCTCCGTCGCGTGGCGCAGCTCCTCGACGAGCCGATCGACGTGCAGGAAGCGGAGTCGGCTGTGCCGCTGCCGGTCGTTCACGGCGACGTAGCGTTCGACGATGTGACCTTGTCATTCGACCGCGGCGCGGCAGTTCTCGAACATTGCTCGTTTACGGTTCGCGCCGGGGAAATCGTTGCGATCGTCGGACCGAGCGGCAGCGGGAAATCGACGGTCGCCGATTTGCTCCTCCGCCTGCTCGACCCGAACCGCGGTGTGATTCGGATCGACGGCCACGATCTGCGCACCGTAGGCCTCGAAGATCTCCGGCGTCACGTGGCGCTGGTCGATCAGGAGCCGACGATCCTGCACGCCACGATCGCGGAGAACATTCGCTACGCGCGGCCGGAGGCGACCGACGACCAGGTCAAGGACGTTGCCCGGAACGCCGCGCTCGACTCGTTCATCGAAGGATTGCCGCACAAATACGACACGCTCGTCGGGGAGCGCGGGATGACGCTGTCGGCGGGAGAACGCCAGCGGCTCGCGGTCGCGCGCGCATTTCTGACGAACCCGTCGATCCTGATCCTCGACGAGCCAACCGCCGCGCTGGACCCCGTCGCGGAACGTCACGTCGCGCACGGTTACGAGGCTGTCATGCGGGGGCGCACGGTGGTCGTCATCACGCATCGTGCCGAGCTCGCCCGACGCGCCGATCGGGTCGTCCTCATCGACGATGCAGTCGCGACGCCCTCGCCGAATTCCGTTTATGCGGCCTCCGACTCCCGGACCCCGGTTTCCGGCCCCTCGGTCTCCGGCCCCCGGTCACCGGTCCCCGGCCCCCGGCCACAGATCCCCGCCACGGACGTTCTCAGATGATCGTGCGTGTTGCCGTGATCGACAGCGGCGTGAACGTCGCACACCCGCATCTCGCTTTGTTTCGGGACCATTCGAGTTCGGCAGGACGCGCGATCGCCGGAGGCGTGGCGTTCGATGAAGACGGCCGCGAGCACGACGACATCGTCGATCGGCTCGGACACGGGACTGCCGTGACCGCTGCGATCAGAGAAAAAGCGCCTGGCGCCGAGCTCTACGCCGTCAAGGTCTTCGACCGCGCTCTTGACACGGGGATCGGCAATCTAATCAAGGCAATCGATTGGGCTTCGAACGCGGGGATGCACGTCGCCAATCTGAGTCTGGGTACCACGAAGACCGCATACGAACCTGCGCTGCGGAGTGCTGTGGATCGTGCAGCGGCGGGCGGACTTTTGATAATCTCTCCGCGCGACGATGGCGACGTTCGGTGGTTGCCAGGGAGCCTGCCCGGGGTCGTGCCTGTGCAGCTGGACTGGAATTGCCCGCGCGACGAGTATCGCCTCGCGAACGTGGATGGCGTCCGCGTGTTTCGCGCTTCGGGATTCGCGCGAGAGATCGAGGGTGTGCCGCCCGAGCGGAACCTCAACGGAGTCAGCTTTGCAGTCGCGAACATCACCGGATTCGTTGCCCATGCTTTGGCAATAGTGAATCGTTGCTCTCTGGCGGACTTGTTCGATGTGCTCGGGGCTGGCAAGGGTACCCAACCATTCCGCGGCTGAGTTGTCAACCGGCGAAAAGGATTAATGTAGAAGTGCTGCGAGGAGCCTATGTGGCCATTCAAGCGGAGATCGGCTGGAAGTGGTACGACGGCAGTTCAGGACGATCGCTGGGCCGTTGCACGCGGGACCTACGAGGAACAGCCGGTGATTGTACGGCTCAACAAAGGTGCGGAGCGCCTGATTGGTCGGCCCGAGTATTCGTTCAGAGTGGGCGTGACGGTGCCGTTCCAGGATCCCGATGAACGAGGATTCCCTGACCGGAGCGAGGTCAAAGCGCTGGATGCCATCGAGGACGCCGTGTGTCGGGCCCTCGAGGAAGATGGCGAAGCCGTCCACGTCGCCACTATTACGACGCCGGGGATGCGCGAGTTCGTCTTCTACACGCAGAATGCGGAAAAAGCCCTGACCAAGATCGACAACATTCGAGCCGCAACTCCGGGCCACGAGATCCAGTCGATGAGCGTTGCCGACCCCGAATGGAGCCTATACAAACAACTCGCTTTCTGAGCACCCGAGATGCGGATTTGGCTCGTCGCAGGGTTGATTGGGTCAGGTGCGTTCGTTCTGGCGGAGAACCAGGCAGCGCGCAAACCTGTACCCATCTTCGACGGCAAGACGTTCAACGGCTGGGAAGGGGACCTGAAGATTTTCCGCATCGAGGACGGCGCGATCGTCGGCGGCTCTCTCACTGAAAAAATCGCGCGAAACGAGTTCCTCTGCACGACGGCCGTTTACAGCGACCTCGAGCTGCAGCTGCAGGTCAAGCTGCTTGGCGGTGACGCGGCGAACGCCGGCGTACAGTTCCGCACGCGGCGCATTCCAAACAACCACGAAGTCTCCGGGTATCAGGCGGACGTGGGAAAGGGCTGGTGGGGCGCGCTGTACGACGAGTCGCGCCGAAAGAAGGTGCTCGAAGGCGGCGATCGCGAGAAGATCGAGAGCGTGGTCAAGACGAACGACTGGAACGATTACACAATCCGCGCCGAAGGGAAGCACATTCAGCTGATGCTCAACGGCGTCAAGACCGTGGAGTACGTCGAGACAGATGCGAGCGTCGATCCCGCAGGCGTCGTCTGCGTCCAGATTCACGGCGGTCCGCCGAGCGAGGCGTGGTACCGCAACATCACGGTGATCGATCTCTCGAAGTAGCTGAAGAAGGGGACAGATCGAACATGTTGCGGGTTCGTCAGATGCTGCTTCTGCTCTGCCTCGCCGCGGCGTCCGCGCTCACGGCGGCTGGTCCGGCCGACCGCTGGTGGTCGCACGTGCAGTTCCTCGCTGACGACAAGCTGGAAGGGCGAGACACGGGCAGCGACGGATATCGGAAGGCGGCCGCCTACGTCTCCGCGGAGCTCGAGCGAAGCGGTTTGCAGCCAGGCGGCACGAACGGTTATCTGCAACCAGTCAAGTTCACGTCGCGCCGGATCGTGGAGGAGAAATCGAGCCTCGCGCTCGTGCGCGGCAACGCCGTGGAGCCGGTCGTGCTGGGCGATGAAGCGACGTTCAACATGCGCGTGAGCGCCGCGCCGACGATCGAGGCTCCGATCGTCTTCGTTGGCTACGGCCTGACAGTTCCGGAATCGAAGTACGACGACCTCGCCGGACTCGACCTGAAGGGCAGAGTCGCGCTGCTTCTCAGCGGCGGTCCGTCGAGCATCCCCGGTCCCCTTCTGGCGCACTATCAATCGGTACGATGGAGCATTCTCAGGAAGACGGGCGCGCTCGGCGTGATATCGATTTCCAATCCGAAGGGCATGGACGTGCCGTGGGAGCGCTCGATGCTCGCACGGTTCATGCCGGCGCTCACGCTGGCCGATCGCGCCCTCGATGAAACGGCCGGGCAGCAGGTTGCCGTCACCGTGAACCCCGCCCGGGCCGAGAAGTTCTTCACCGGTTCCAGCCACACGTTCAAGGAGATCCTTGCTCTCTCGAACGAGGGCAAGCCGCTGCCACGGTTTTCGATTCCGGCGTCGGTCCGCGCAACGGTCACCGTCACGACAGAGGACGTCGAATCCCCGAACGTCATGGGCATTCTGCCGGGGAGTGATTCGCAGCTCAAGAATGAGTACGTCGTCATCTCCGCTCACCTCGATCACGTCGGGATTGGCAGGCCGATCAATGGCGACAGCATCTTCAACGGCGCGATGGACAACGCGTCGGGGGTGGCGACGCTCCTCGAAACGGCCGCTGCGATCAAGGACGCGCATCTGAGGTTCAAGCGGTCGGTCGTCTTCCTTGCGGTGACCGCCGAGGAGAAAGGCCTGCTGGGATCGCGTTACTACGCAGCACACCCGACTGTGCCGTGGACCGGGATCGTCGCCAATCTCAACACCGACATGTTCCTGCCGCTCTTTCCGATGAAACGTGCAATCGTGCAGGGACTCGAGGAATCGGATCTCGCGGGCGATCTGCGGACGGTCGCTGCATCTCAAGGGATCGAGGTGCTGTCCGATCCCGAACCGGAGCGGAACGCGTTCATCCGAAGCGATCAATACAGCTTCATCCGTCGGGGTGTTCCCGCGTTGTCGTTGAAGGTCGGGTTCGTGAAGGGATCACCGGAGCACGAGATCGTGAAACGGTGGCGCACGGAACGGTATCACGCACCGTCCGACGATCTGAATCAGCCCATCGATCTCCAGGCGGCCGCCACTTTCAATCGGTTGTATTTGCGTCTCGTCGAAGCGATTGCCAACCGCGCCACGCGGCCGGCGTGGAACGCGGACAGCTTCTTCCGGCGATTTGCGCCGACGGCGAAGTCCAGCGTGTTCTGATACGCGGAACGGACGCGACGAGACGCGGATTTTCGCGGAGGAGCGCGGACCACAACCGTTTCCCCGAGACCCGGATTGGCGCGCGTGAACGCGGATCGAGATCACGGCTCACGAACTGTGGATTTTCGCAGACCGGGCGGATCTTCATCGGGACGGGTAGACTAGAACAATCTGATTGTTCGACAGGCGTTCAGCAGCGCAGATTCCGTCCCTCATCGACTCATCCCGAGCGATGTCCTTCCGCGGAAATCCGCGCCTCGGTGAGTTGCCCGTATCCGCGTTCATCCGCGGAAATCCGCGCCTCGGTGAGTTGCCGATATCCGCGTTCATCCGCGGGAATCCGCGTCTCGTAGAGTCGGCCGTATTCGCGTTCATCCGCGGGAATCCGCGTCTCGGTGAGTTGCCGATATCCGCGTTCATCCGCGGGAATCCGCGTCTCGGTGAGTTGCCGATATCCGCCTTCATCCGCGGGAATCCGCGTCTCGTAGAGTCGGCCGTATTCGCGACATCCGCGAGAATCCGCGTCGTTGAGTTAGTGGTATCCGCGTAAATGGACGGGCTCAGTTGGTCGTGGATCGTGTTGGAAGTGGCGGGGCCTCCGCTTGTCGCCCTTGGGGCGGCATTTCCGTTCTGGCGCAAGGACCAGATGATCTTCGGCAACATCGTCGGCACCGCCGTGATCTTCGCGACCGCGATCGGGCTGATCTTCAGGGAATACGCGGAGATCGACCGCCTCACCAACGCGTGCCTCGACGCCGGGACTGTGTGCTGGCCACAGCCGAGCGCGTTCATGCGATTTGCAGTGTACGCATCGATAGGGCTCATCGAAGTATTGGCCCTGTTCTACGTCAGCATTCGCGTCGAAGATCGAAATCGCCGCCGTGGCTACTCGCCCGAGTGGCGGTAAGCTCGGGGGTCCCAACACACGAGTCGCTCGTACTGCACTTCAATCGCGTTCTGAGTTCAATCATGACCGACGTGTCGTCACGCGTTCGTCTCTTCCACCAGCTGCATGAGTCCGGCTGTTTCGTGATCCCGAATCCCTGGAACCTGGGTAGCGCACGCGCGCTCGTCGCGCTTGGATTTCGCGCGCTGGCCACGACCAGCTCCGGTTTCGCCTGGTCCGTTGGCCGACCGGACCATGGTGTGTCTCTGGAAGAGGCGCTGGCGCACTTCCGCGGGATCGCGGCCGGCGTGAACGTGCCGGTCAGTGCGGACTTCGAGGGGGGGCACGCGGCCGATCCGGAAGCAGTCGCCTCGAACGTTGCGGCGGCCGTTGCCACCGGCATCGCTGGCCTGTCGATCGAAGACTCGACCCGCGACAACGAGAACTCGCTGTTCGATTTCACGCTCGCGGTGGACCGCGTACGGGCGGCACGTCGGGCGATCGACTCGAGCGGAACCGGCGTACTCCTCACCGCACGGTCCGAAGGTTTCATCGCGGGACGACCGGATCTCGCGGAGACGATCGGCCGGCTCAGCGCGTTCGCCGATGCCGGCGCCGACTGTCTCTACGCGCCGGGCATTCGCACGAGAGAGGAGATCGTCTCGGTCGTGAAGGCCGTTGCGCCGAAACCGGTGAACGTGCTCGTCGGCACCGACTTCGCGACGGTTTCCGAGCTCGCTGCGCTGGGCGTCAGGCGCATCAGCGTCGGCGGCGCGCTGGCCCGAACGGCATGGACCGGCTTTCTCCAGGCTGCCGAGGAGATCGCGCAGCAGGGGACGTTCACGAACTTCGGCCGCGCGCGATCCGGCCAGGACGTCAATCGTCTGTTTCTGCTGTAGGATTCGGGGGCATGCGCTCTCGAGTGCGGACGGTTGCCTTCTTCGCGAGTGCGCTCGCAGTTTCCGTCCATCTCTCAGCCGAGAACTACGAGCCACAATTCTCGCGGACGCGAGAGCAGGCGACACGGTTCGAGACCGCCGTAGCCGCGATGGATCGCCTGCTTCGCGCGTGGATGAAGGAAGCCGACGAACGGACGCTGCTGCTTCCCGACCGCCTTTCAGGGCCGGGGAGTGGATTGCCGCCTGGCGACAGCACACGCGAGTACACCCCGCACAACTCTGGCGCGGATCTCTACCCGTATCTGATTCTCACTGCCCAGTTGACCGATCAGGATCTCTTCCGCGGCCGCATGATGGACATGCTGCGCAACGAGGTCCGGTTCACCAACGCCAGACGCGGCATTCCCGGTAATCTCAATCTTCGTACTGGTGTGCTCGGGCCGCCAAGCCTGTTCGGTGCCGGTGAATACGCCAAAGATGGCCTCGTCTCCGTGACGGAATATTTGGGCCGCACGCCGTGGTTCACGCGGATGGTGGACATGGTCGCCGACGCCATGAACGATGCGCCTGTGGAATCCAGGTTCGGCAGACTTCCGGCATCCGACGCAGAGCTGAACGGAGACTACCTGCAGGTGCTGGCGCGGCTCGGGATCATGACCGGCGATCGACGATTCCTGGAATGGGCGCGCCGCATCGCGGACGCCTACATGGACGAAGTGATTCCCGGCAGTCACGGTGTGCCCAGCGGTAAATGGGACTTCACCGCCCACACCGGCGATCGGCGTCTGCGCCTTCGCGATCACGGGAACGAGCTGATTGTCGGCTTGCTTCTGCAGTTTGCCGTCGAGCGCTACCTGGACACGCCACGCGCGAAGATATGGCAGCCTCTCATTGCGACGATGCTCAACCGCATTCTCGAATCAGCCAATCCCGACGGAATGCTCTTCAACGAAATCGACGCCGCGACGCTCGCGCCGCTGAACAACGGACTCTCGGACAACTGGGGCTACGTCTACGGCGCGGTCTACACGTTTTATCAGTGCACAGGACAGGTGCGTTACCGCGACGCCGTGATCAAGGTCTTGCGCAATTTGCCGAAGTATCGTCGATACGTGTGGGAGCCGCGGAACGATCCTGGCCTGCCGCTGGGCTCGTTCGATGGCTACGCCGATTCAATCGAGAGTGCGCTTTACCTCGTGAGTCGCGAGTCCGTCCCGGAAGCCCTGGACTGGATCGAGTCGGAAATGCAAGTGATGTTGGGAATGCAGAAGCCGGACGGACATGTGGAGTACTGGTACGGCGAGGGCAACTTCAATCGAACGGTGATGCTCTACGCGCTCATGCAGAGTCGCGGAGTGCGTCCCGAACAGTGGCGGCGCGGCATTGGCGTCGGTGCAACCGAGGATGCGCGCCGTCTGTACCTGACGCTGATCGCGCCGTCGGCGACGCCGCTCCAGTTCGATTACGCCCGTCACCGGCGAGTCATGAATTTCGACCAGAACTACGTCCGGCTGAATGAGTTTCCGGAGTGGTTCACGGTCGACGAAAACACGTTGTATCGAGTACGGCCATCGTCCGGCGCGCCTGAACAGATTCGACTTGGATCCGAGCTCGTCCACGGGATCGAGTTTGCGCCCGGGGACTGGATCGTGGAGCCGGTGAACTGATGCCTTCGATTTTCCTTGCACTGTTACTCGTTTCGCTGCTGTCTGCGGCTGCCGCACCTCAGCGCGTCGCGCCTGCCCGGCCGACCGAGACCGCGCTCGATCGCTACGTTGCTGCAGCAGATCCGAGCTTCGGGTGGAAGGCGGTTCGCGAGCTGCCGGCGGGCGAAGGTCTGAAGGCGACGCTCATCGAGATGACGTCGCAGCGCTGGCTGACCGAGAACGAAGTCGAACGGCCGCAGTGGACACACTGGATGACCGTCGTCAGTCCAACCCAGCCGACCAGCGATATCGGCTTTCTGTTCATCACCGGGGGGAGCCTCGATCGCCAGCCGCCGGCACGGCCGACGGCTTGGCTGGCTGAAATCGCGCGCGATACCGGAACGGTGACGGCCGAACTTCGTCTCGTTCCGAACCAGCCAGTCGTTTTCAAGGACGATCCCGCACACAAGCCGAGGAGCGAAGACGACTTCATCGCGTACACCTGGAACCACTACCTGCGGAGCGGCGACGACCGCTGGCCGGCACGGCTGCCGATGACGAAGAGCGCCGTCCGGGCGATGGACGCGATCACTGCGTTCACGCGAGCTTCTGATGGCGGCGGTCACGCCGTCACGCGATTCGTCGTCTCCGGCGGGTCGAAGCGCGGCTGGACGACGTGGACGACGGCGGCAGTCGACACGCGCGTAATCGCGATCGCGCCGGCGGTGATCGACCTTCTGAATGTCGAGCCCTCGTTCGTCCACCACTGGCGCGCGTACGGTGCATGGTCCGACGCCGTCAAGGACTACGTCGAACAAGGCCTCATGAACTGGATGGGCACGCCACCGTTTCACGCGCTGATGAAGATCGAGGAGCCGTACGAGTATCGCGACCGGCTCGCGCTTCCGAAGTTCATCGTGAATGCTGCCGGCGATCAGTTTTTCCTGCCCGATTCGTCGCAGTTCTATTTCGACGATCTGCGCGGGGAGAAGCACGTGCGCTACGTCCCCAATACGGATCACTCGCTCGACAAATCGGATGCGCTCGAAAGCGTTCACGCGTTCTACGCCGCGATCGTGAAGGGCACGTCGCGCCCGGAAGTCAAATGGACGTTCGAGCGCGACGGCTCCATCAAGGTGATCGCGAAGGAGCGGCCCGACGACGTGAAGATGTGGCAGGCAGTGAATCCAGGTGCGCGCAACTTCCGTCTCGATGCGATCGGGCCCGCGTATCGCAGTAGCGTGTTGACGCCATCGGGACCGAACACCTGGACTGCCCGCGGGCGACCGCCGCCGGCGGGGTGGACCGCGTTCTTCGTCGAGCTGACGTTTCCGAGCAGCGGCAAGTATCCGTTCAAAGAAACGACGGGCGTTCGCGTGTTACCCGACACGCTTCCGTACCTGCCGCCGAAGATGGAATCGCCGGTGCAGCCGTCCGGCCCGCCGCAAAATTTCGATCTCGTCGTGTATGGCGGCACCGCAGGTGGCGTTGTCACGGCGGTCAGTGCCTCGCGCGAAGGATTGAGTGTTGCGCTGCTCGAGCCCGGCGCGCATCTGGGTGGAATGGTCTCGGGCGGGCTGGGCTGGACCGACTACGGCAAGAAGGAAGTCATCGGCGGGCACTCGCTCGATTTCTTCGAACGCGTCGGCAAGAAGTACGGGCGCCAGATCGAGTGGCATTTCGAGCCGCACGTTGCCGAGACGGTGTTCAACGAGCTCGTCAAGGAAGCCGGTGTCCACGTCTTCCTGAACCACCGGTTGCTGGAGAAGGGTGGCGTGCGCAAGTCGGATACGCGCGTCACGGACATCCTGACGGAGAACGGCGCAGTGTTTCGCGCGAAGGTATTTGCCGACACGAGCTATGAAGGGGATCTGATGGCGCAGGCCGGCGTGTCCTACACGTGGGGACGCGAAGGGATGTCCGAGTACAACGAGTCGCTCGCCGGCGTCCGCGAGCACACGCCGCTGCATCAGTTTCGCGCTGCGGTCTCGCCATTCGACGGCGCGGCTAAGCTGCTTCCCGAGGTGATGCCGCGCACGGCCGATCCGGTTGGCGCCGCCGACAAGCGCGTGCAGGCCTACAACTTTCGCCTCTGCATGACCCGGAGGCCCGACAACCGCGTCGCGTGGCCGAAGCCATCGGCGTACGATGCGGCGCGATTCGAATTGCTGGCGCGCTACCTGCCTGTGCTCGAGACGATGCTCGGCCGTCCGCTCTCGATCAGCGACGTCATGAAGCCCGACGACGTGCAGAACGGGAAGACCGATACGAACAACAACGGCGCGTTTTCGACGGACTACATCGGCGGGAGCTACGACTATCCGAACGCCAGCTACGCGGCGCGACGACGCATTCGGCAGGCACACATCGACTACATCCAGGGATTCATGTACTTCCTCGCGACCGATGCTCGTGTGCCGGCCGCGCTCTCGACGGAGATGAAGCAATGGGGACTCTGTCGCGACGAGTTCGTCGACAACGACAACTGGCCGTACCAGTTGTACGTACGCGAAGCACGCCGGATGATTGGTGAGTACGTGATGTCACAGAAGGACATTCAAGCAGAGCTCACCAAGCCGGATGCGATCGGCATGGGCTCGTACAACAGCGACTCGCACAATGTTCAGCGTCGGCCGACGGCCGACGGGACTGCTGTCGAGAACGAAGGGGACATGCAGGTGCCGGTGACGCCGTATCAGATTCCGTATCGCGTCATGCTGCCAAAGCGAAGTCAGGCGACGAACCTGCTGGTGCCGGTCGCGTTTTCGGCGACCCACGTCGCCTATTCGACGCTTCGGATGGAGCCGCAATACATGATCATCGGTCATGCGGCGGGTGTCGCGGCGAAGATGGCAATCGATCGCAGTCAGGCGGTCCAGGACGTGGACACGACCGAGCTTTCGGCGAAGCTGAAATCCCAGCGCGCCGTGATTGATGGCGGAAGGTGAGGAGCTCAATAACAGGAGATCAGGAGATGAGGAGTTCCATTGTCTTAGAACAGCCTCCTGATCTCCTGGTCTCCTGCGAGAGTTCGGTGGCGGCGGCAGGAACGAACGTCGGAAAAAAGCGATAAACCCTGGTCCAAACGCGATAGACTCGGCGCGTCTGGAGGTGCGTCGCGTAGGAACAGTCGTCGCAACGTCAACCGCGGAGCCGTTTGGCGAGCAGGATCGCCAGGAGGAACGCATGCCTGTCACGAGCAATCATTTCAGTGGTCAGCAGGCACCGTGCGGGCGGATCGTGGACGGAGACACCTACGAGGATCAGGACCAGGAGGCGATACTCACCCAGGAACGAGATTACCGGTGCGGATGCCGGAGCATCCAGCACGAATATCACGACGGAAGCGTCAGCCGTAAGGTAATCCGCCACGACGGACGGGTCTTGGTGGACGAATTGCTCTTCAAAGAATAGCCACGGCCCGTGACTCCTGCGCACGATGTCGTCCTCGTAGGTGGCGGTGGCGCGGGCCTACGCGCAGCGATTGCCATCGCCGAGATCGACCCCCGTCTACGCGTTGCTGTCATCTCCAAGGTGTACCCGATGCGCAGTCACACCGTCTCGGCGGAAGGGGGCGCCGCCGGTGCGATTCGACCCGACGACAGTCTGGACGAGCACGCGTACGACACGATTTCCGGAGGAGACTGGCTGACCGATCAGGACGCAGTCGAAACCTTCGTCAAGGAAGCACCGCAGGAACTGCTCCGTCTCGAGCACTGGGGCTGTCCGTGGAGCCGCGAGCAGGACGGGCGCATTGCCGTGCGGCCTTTCGGCGGCATGAAAAAGATGCGCACGTGGTTTGCCGCCGACAAGACCGGCTTCCACATGCTCCACACGCTGTTCCAGACGTCCCTCAAGTACGGCAGCGTCGATCGCTACGACGAATGGTTCGTCACCAGGCTGCTCGTCGACGATGGCCGGGTGCAGGGAGTGGTCGCGATCGAGTTGATGTCGGGCAGGGTTGAGACGATTACGGCGCGCGCGGTGATCCTCTGTACGGGAGGCTGCGGCCGCGTCTTCCCGTTCACGACGAACGCCGCGATCAAGAGTGGGGACGGCATGGCGCTGGCGTATCGCGCAGGCGCGCCCCTTAAGGACATGGAGTTCGTGCAGTACCACCCCACTGGTCTGCCGTTCACAGGAATCCTGATCACGGAAGCGGCGCGGGCCGAGGGCGGGTACTTGATCAACAAGGACGGCTACCGCTATCTCCAGGATTACAACCTCGGCACGCCGGAGCCGAAGCCGGTCCTCCGCAGCATGGAGCTCGGGCCGCGCGACCGATTGTCGCAAGCCTTCGTCAAGGAATCGGAGAAAGGTCGAACCATCCCAACGGCGTACGGCGAGGTCGTCCACCTCGATCTTCGTCACCTCGGTGCACGCGTGATCGATACGAAGATCCCGTTCGTCCGCGAGCTGTGCCTGAAGTACCAGAACGTCGATCCGGTCAAGGAGCTGGTCCCTGTGAGGCCCGTCGTCCACTACATGATGGGCGGTGTGCACACCGACATGAACGGGGCAACGCCGATTGCCGGTCTCTTCGCCGCCGGAGAAGTTGCCTGCGTCAGCATCAACGGGGCTAATCGACTCGGCTCGAACTCCCTGCCCGAATTGCTCGTGTTCGGTGCGCGCGCGGGCCGCGCGGCCGCCGAGTACGTGTCTTCAGCACGGGAACCAACGCACGCGGTGCTCGCGCAGGGCACTGACGAGGCCCATCGCCTGAACAACGAGCTGTTGCACAAATCCTCGGGTCGCGAGCGCATCGCCACGCTCCGCGAGGAGATGCAGAAGACGATGGAACAGAGCGCCGGCATCTATCGGACGGGGGACTTGCTGAAAAAGGCGGTTGGCACGCTGCAACAGCTGCAGGAACGCTTTGCCGACGTCGCCGTCGAGGATCGCAGCCGGACCTTCAACACCGAACGGGCCACGGCCCTCGAGTTGTCGTTCATGTTCGACGTCGCCAGTGCCATCATCAACTCGGCGCTGCGGCGGGAAGAATCGCGCGGCGCGCATCAGCGAACGGACTTTCCAGTGCGCGACGATCAGCGGTTCCTTGCGCATTCGCTGATCTACCGGCAGCCCGACGGCGGCTCCCGTGTCGAGTATCTGCCGGTGACGATTACCCGCTGGCCGCCGGGCGAGCGGGTCTATGGGAGGTAGCGCCGCAATGGCCGAACGGATCACCCTCCAGGTCGCGCGATATCGTCCGGAGCAGGACTCCGAGATCACCTTCCAGGAGTTCGAGGTTCCGTCGCCACGAGAGTGGGTCGTGCTCGACGGGCTGAACTACGTCAAGGATCGTCTCGACGGATCGCTATCGTACCGCTGGTCCTGTCGCATGGGGATCTGCGGGAGCTGCGGCATGATGGTCAACGGCGAGCCGAAGCTGACGTGCGCCACTTTTCTCGCCGACTATGATCCTGGACCTGTTCGCGTCGAGCCGCTGCGGAATTTTCCCGTCGTCCGCGACCTGATCGTCGAAATCAGCGACTTCATGCGCAAGCTCGTGACGGTGAAACCGTGGATCGTCCGGGCCGAGGAGAAGCCGCTGTCGCAAGGCGAGTACCGTCAAACGCCGCAGGAGCTGGACGAGTACAAGCAATTCAGCATGTGCATCAATTGCATGCTGTGCTATGCCGCGTGTCCCATCTACGGGTTGGATCCGAAGTTCATCGGTCCGGCGGCGATCGCGCTCGCTCAGCGCTATAACCTCGATAATCGCGATGAGGGATCACATGAGCGGATGGAGATTCTCTCGGCGCATGAGGGAATCTGGGGCTGCACGTTCGTGGGCGAATGCACGAAGGTCTGTCCGAAGCACGTCGATCCCGCGGGAGCCATTCAACGCTACAAGCTCGATGCGTCGCTCGAGTGGGTGAAGTCCTTCCTGATGCCGTGGGGCGCGCGATGAACCAGCCCACGACGTATACGCCATATCATCCCCGATGGCACCGAACGCGCGTGTCCACGTATTGGTGGATGCAGCGTGCGTCCTATCTCGTCTTCATCCTGCGAGAGCTAAGCAGCGTTTTCGTGGCGTGGTTCGTCGTCTATCTTCTGGTGCTGGTGCGGGCACTGGGTCAGGGCGAGTCGAGTTATCGGCAGTTTCTCGACTGGTCCGGGAGTCCATTCATCCTCCTGCTCAATCTCGTCAGCCTGTTCTTCGTCGTGTTCCATGCCGTGACCTGGTTCAACCTTGCGCCACAGGCGATGGTCGTCCACGTCGGGCGCACGCGCGTTCCTGGTTTCTTGATTGCCGCGTCCAACTATTTCGCGTGGGCGGTCGCATCGGCGCTGGTGGCGTGGCTCCTGCTTGGAGGGTAAGCGAACGAGCGTAGCGAGAGAGCCGCCGGAGCGGAGCGGGGCGAGGCGAGGGGACCCCGCGAGCGACAGCGATGGCGGTCGCATCGGCGCTGGTGGCGTGGCTCCTGCTTGGAGGGTAAGCGAACGAGCGTAGCGAGAGAGCCGCCGGAGCGGAGCGGGGCGAAGGGGCCCCGCGAGCGACGGCGATGGGGGGTCCGGCGGGGCGAAGCCCCCCGGTCCGATGAATGAAGAGACCGATTGAGCCCTTGCTGTGGCTGCTTTTCAGCGCGGGCGGCGTGCTGTCTGCGCTGCTGATGCCGAGCCTTTTGTTTCTGTTCGGTCTGGCGTTTCCGTTGGGCTGGGTGTCCCCTCCGTCGTACGAGCATCTGCTCACGCTGGTCCGCCATCCGATCGCGCGCGCGGGATTCTTCGCGGTCTGCCTGTTGTCGCTGTTCCACTGGGCCCATCGCTTCCGCTACACGCTCTACGACGGCCTCCAGATCAAGCACCTGAATGAGGTTATTGCGATAGTGTGCTACGGCGGCGCGATCGTCGGATCGCTCGCCGCCGCGTATCTCGCGTGGAGCATCAGGTAAGAAGGTGCTGACGGTGCTAAAGGTGCTGACGGTGCTAAGGGTCCCCCTCTTTTTCGTCTGCGCGATCGCAGCATTCGCGGTTCTGATGACGGCGCCGACCGCGACCGAGGTTGCGCCAAATCCGCACGCGCCGGCGCAGGCGCCGGCGATCACGTTCACCACCGACGACGCGTTCGATGCGTCCACGGTGCCGGCGTACGGCGAGCGGCACGACGAGGTGTATCACGACATCGACGCGAACATCCAGGCGCACGTAGGGGAGTTGCAGCGGTGGGTGCGGCAGCCGTCGGTGAGCGCGCAGAGCCGCGGAATCGCCGAGATGTCGAAGCTGCTCGCGGCTGACCTGACCGCGCTCGGCTTCAAGGACGTCGCGATTGTCCCGACGTCAGGTCATCCCGGCGTGTTCGGCTTCTACGATGCGGGTGCGCCTCGCACGCTGGTCGTCTACATGATGTACGACGTGCAGCCCGAGGAAACGGGCTGGCAGGTTCCGGCATTCGAGGGCGCGATGCAGGAGACCGATCTCGGGCGCGTGCTGATCGCGCGTGGTGCAACCAACCAGAAAGGACCCGAGCGCGCGTTTCTCAATGCGCTCGGCTCGATGATCAAAGTGCGTCGCACGCTGCCAGTCAACCTCTTCGTCGTCGCCGAAGGCGAAGAGGAGCTGGGATCGCCGCATTACCCGGAGGTGATCGACAAGTACGAGTCACGACTGACGCAGGCGTCCGGCGTGTTCTTCCCCCTCAACGCGCAGGAGCCGAGCGGCACCGTGTCGTTGCCGCTCGGCGTCAAAGGCAATCTCGTGTTCGAGCTCGAGGCCGCCGGCGGTCCTCAGGGTGGTCCGACGCGTGCCGAAATCCACAGCTCTCTCAAGGCGATCGTCGATGCCCCCGCGTGGCGATTGACGCAGGCGCTCGCCAGCCTCGTGAGCACGGACGGCAATACCATCCTGGTGCCTGGCTACTACGATCAGATTCGCGCGCCGCTGCCCGAAGAGCAGCGTCTCGTGAACGGGTTGGTGAAACGTCAGTCGGCCGCTGCGTCCGAGGCGATGCGAAAGAGCCTCGGCGTCGAGCGTTTCATCGATGGCGTGAGCGGCCGCGATTTCTACGCGCGTTGGTTGTTCACGACAACGATGAACATCAACGGGATGTGGAGCGGATACACAGGCGAGGGAATGAAGACGATCCTGCCGCACGTCGCGCGCGCGCGGATCGACTCGCGGCTTGTGCCGAACCAGACGCCGGATCGGCAGCTTGAATTGATCAAGAAACATCTCGTTGCGAAAGGGTTCAGCGACGTGAAGGTTCGGAAGCTGTCTGGCTACCCACCTGCACAGACGTCCGTGGACACCTCAATCGTGCGAGCCGCGATTGGCGTGTTCAACAAATACGGCGTGACGCCCAGCGTTGCGCCGCGCCTGGCGGGCAGCGCCCCGTACTACATCTTCACGGATCGCCTGAAGCTGCCGATGGTGATGGGAGGCCTCGGTCACGGGAGCGGCGCCCACGCACCAAACGAATACATGGTCATCGAGCCGCGCAGCGGATCGAAAGTCGCCGGCCTCGCGCAGGTCGAGAAGTGGTACGTGGATTTCCTGTACGCGTTTGCCGCCATGAAGTAATTCTGCTTCGGGCCCCCGGCCCAAGCCGCTCTCGCTCGCCGACTCCGCGGCTCGCTCGGGCCGCAGGCGCTTCCCCGGTCCTTGGTACCCCAGCCCGGGGAGCCGGCCACTGCTTGGAGATGCACGAAATGACTCGACGCGACGTACTGCGCATGACCGCGGCGGTCGCGTGTCTGTTTGCAAAACCGGCCCGTGGTTACCAGAATCGTGGTTTGTCCTCCGTCGATCACCTCCTGCTCGGCGTCGCGAACCTCGATCACGGGATCGACTGGGTCGAGCAGCGCACGGGCGTGCGGGCCGCGATTGGCGGCAGCCATCCTGGCGCGGGCACACGAAACGCGCTGCTGTCGCTCGGTGGGGCGCAGTATCTCGAGATCATCGCTCCGGATCCGGCGCAGACGACCTACGGCTTTCGAATGGATCTGAAGACGATGACGGAGCCGCGGCTCGTCTGGTGGGCAGCCAAAGCGAGCGACATCGAGGCCGTCGCGAAGAAAGGCCGCGATGCCCGAGTGCAGATGGTCGGCCCGCGCGACGGATCGCGGGTCAGGCCCGATGGGAAGATGCTGAAATGGAAATCCCTCGCGATCGCCAGCGATTTCGCGGTTGACGGTATCGATCCGATTCCCTTCTTCATCGAGTGGGCCGAAGGAACCGTGCACCCATCACAGGATGCGCCTGGAGGTTGCACGCTGCGGTCATTCGAAATCGAGCATCCGCGAGCCGCAGCCGTGTCAGATGCGCTGACGCAGATTGGTGTCGATGTGAGCGTTCGCCAGGCCGGCGTTGTCGCCCTCGTCGCAACGATCGAGACCAGCAGGGGTCAGCTCGTCTTGCGATAGCACCACCGGGTAACAGGAGATCAGAAGATCAGGAGATATTTTTGGTTCTCCTGATCTCGTGCGCTCCTGTTTGATGATGGCTGCCGGTCAATCAGTCTCAATACCACAAAGTACCGGGAGTACCTCGCTGATCGATCCGTCGAGCATCACATCCGCGATATCGTCGAACGGCGTCGGCTGTGCGTTGACGATGATCAGGCTCGCGCCGGCCGCCTTGGCGCTCGGCAGCGCGGAGGTAATCGGGTAAACCTGAAGGCTCGTCCCGACAGCGATGAGGCAGTCGGTCTGCGAGGCCGCTTGCATCGCGCGATCGATGACGTGCGGAACCAGGGGCTGGCCGAACGAAATGGTGTCGCTCTTCAGAATGCCGCCGCACCTGGTGCAGGGCGGGTCCGCCTCGCCGGCGCGAACGCGATCGAGGACCTCCTTCATGCGCCCCTTCCAGCCGCAGCCCAGACAGACCGCGTGATGCAGGGTGCCGTGGACTTCAATCACCAGCTCCGGGCTGTTGCCCGCGCGCTGGTGCAGGCCATCGATATTCTGCGTGACGAGCGCGAGCAGTTTGTTGCGCCGCTCCAGGGTCACCAGCGCGCGATGCCCGGCGTTCGGCTCGGCGGTCCACGCCGGGTGGGCAAGCCGGCTCTGCCAGGAGAGCGTCCGCACTTCGGGATCCGAGACGTAGTATCGAATGTCGGACATCCGCTCGGCCTTCGGGTTCAGGGTCCAGACGCCCTGAGGCCCGCGGAAGTCCGGGATCCCGGAGTCCGTCGAGATCCCCGCGCCCGTCAGCGCGACGACGCGTTCAGCGCGCTCGATCAGCCGGACGGCACGGTCGAGATCAGTCGTCCGGCGCATCGTCCAATGCTATCGCGGAGCGGCGGGGTCAGACTGCGGTCAGACAGGGGTCAGACAAGGGTCAAACCAATGTCAGACGCGGGTCAGACGATCAGACGGCCCCCGATCGGTCGGACGACCGTCAAGCCGCACTCGGACACGTCTATGTCTGAGATTCGATGATGGTCGTGTGCGGTCCCGCGCCAATCTTACGCTGTCGATCCAGGTTTGGATCGGCTGGCGCGGTTTCGCCGGTTGTGTCCGTTGGCATCGCCGACCGATCGAGCGCGTCGGAGCGGTCAACTTTGGGCGCGTCGCGAATCATTTTCTTGAACGCCTTATCACCGAGAACTCGCTCGTTCGAACGAATACGATCCTCGAGCGTCGGATCGACGTCGTTGCCTGTCACGTACTCGATAAACCGCCTTCGAAGCATGTGCTCGTCGGCTTCGCCGAACAATGCGAGCGTCGCCGAAACCGCCAGAAACGGCGGCGCCGGGTCAAGACCAGCGGTAGCCCTATACGAGCTCCACGGCCAATCTTCTGGTCGCTCCACTAACCGAGCTCGGACTGGATTTCGGACGACGTACCGCGTCAGGGTAAGCAGGTATCCCTCACGCTGAACAATCTGATCTTTGAATCGTCCCTGGAACGTGTGGCCGACACGTTCGTGTCGTTTGTTCCACCATAACGCATAGTTGCCATTGAAGCGGCGCATCGCATCCGAGAAGTTCGGTTCCCTCGGTCGGAGCGTGGCATGATAGTGGTTCGGCATGCCACAGTAGTTCAGGCATTCGATATTGAATTCCTCAACCACGTCCCCGAGCAGATACACGAACTGCCTGTAGTCCGTGTCGTCGAGGAATATCGGCATCTTGGCGTTACCGCGAGACATGACGTGACGTATGAGTCCTGACGTTTGGATCCGGCGGCCACGAGGCATACGAGCTGATGATTCACGGATCGCGCCGCTCAGATCGGTCGTGTGAGATCAAAGGCTTGCGGCTACTGCGGTGCCGGACGTACGCAGCTTTTCAGCGGTGTTGCCGGCTGACACATCGCAGCAGGCGCGTACGTTAGCCGTATGCCGTGGTCGAGGTACCTTTCCTGGTCTGACCCTAGTTTGACCCTGGTCTGACCCTAGTTTGACCCTGGTCTGACCCCCTCCTTCTGACCCGCGGATTTCTATCTACTTCTGCGACACCGGGCTGGTCGTCGTCGGCCTCGGACGCGCTGACGCCTTCGGCTCGGTGTCCCACCAGAACTGCTTGGGCAGCGCGTGCTGCTCGGGCCAGATCATGTTCAGCGTGTCGCCTTCGTAGATCTCGCCGTTCTTCATCACGTAGCGAATCGAATTGGTGTTCTTGATGTTCTCGAGCGGGTTCCGATCGAGGACGAGCAGATCCGCCAGCTTGCCACGCTCGAGGGACCCGACGTCCTGCTGCAGCCCGATCGCCTCGGCGCCGAAGATCGTCACGACCTTGAGCGTCTCGTGCGGCGTCAGGCCGCCGGACGCGAGGTTCCACGTCTCCCAGTGCGCACCAAGGCCCTGCATCTGACCGTGACTGCCAAGACCGGCGCGGCCGCCGGCGTGAACGATGTCGGCGACGCCTTTCGCAATCAGCGGGTGGCCGTACTCCTCCGGCAGGAACCACTGCGTGCGCCGTCGAAGCATCGTGTCGAGCAATTCCCATGGCACGAACTTCCGCAGCTTGGGATCTTTCACCGGGTTCTCGTTCTCGAACCAGTAGTTCTCGCTCCACGGCGCGCCGTAGGCCACGAGGATCGTCGGCGTGTAGAATGTCTTCGTTCGCGCGACGAACTCGACGACGTCCTTGTAGAGCGGCAGGATCGGCAACGAATGCTCCTGACCCGAGTAGCCGTCCGCCATCTGCGTGAGATCCATCTTCAGGTCGAGCGCGCCTTCGATCGTCGCCGTGATTCGATATTCCTTGCACGCCTGGATGATCCATTGACGGACGATGCGATCGCCGGCCACGTACTGCTTGAGCGTGTTGGTGCGATAGGCATCGCGATAGCGTTTGATGTAGCGGAACGCCGTATCGCGATCCTCGATGCCGGAACTGGAGAACACCCCCGGGCCGGTGGCGTACACACGCGGGCCGGGAATCATGCCCGCATCCACCATGTCCGCGTACGCGAAGACGTCCGGCGTTGACGTCTGCGGATCCCTGGTCGTCGTCACGCCGTACGCGAGATTGGCGAGGTATTGCCACACCTCCGTTTGATGAAGACCCCGCGGCGCCCACATGTGC